>JBIKVI010000083.1:0-15836 GCA_044356935.1 Silvanigrellaceae bacterium
CAACTTCAAAATCGACTCCAAGGTCGCCATCCCCAAGGGCTCTTTCATCGAGCTGCGCAGCAAGGGCATCCTCGGCGACGTGTACCTCGAAGTTGTGCGCAACGAGAAGTCCGCCGAGAACCTTAACGACGGCGACATGATTCCCAAGGTGAAGGAGTACAACGACATGAGTGCGCTCATGTCGTCGCTAGGCTCCATCGCCACCGACATCAAAACGGTGTCGAGCACCCTGTCCGCGGTTCTTGGTAACGACGCGGGCAAAAACTCCCTGCGCAACATCCTCCAGAACATCGAGGCCATCACGGCCGACACGCGCAACGTCATCGCCACCGAGAAGGAGAACGTCTCGCGCATCATAGCCAATCTGCGCGAGTCCACCGACAGGGTGAGCGCCATCCTCGAGCGCAACGACGGCCGCGTCGACGAGGTCATCCGCACCATTCAAACGAGCATGAACGACGTCAAGGAGTTCACCACGGAGCTGCGCGGCATGGTCACGGGTCCCAACAAGGGACGCATGGACAGCATCATCGCCAGCATCGACGACTCCATGGCGAACATCCGCCAAACATCGTCGAAGGTGCAGCTCATTGTCGACAAGGTCGAGAAGGGCGAAGGCACGCTGGGACAGCTGGTGTCGAAGGACGAGACCGCCAACGACATACGTTCCACGCTCAAGAGCATCCAAGACGTTCTCCGGCCGGCCACCAAGCTGCAGCTCGAGGTCGACTACAAGGGTGAAGTTCGTGCCGAGGAGCAGGCGGCGCTCGGCCGTTTCGGCAACCACTTCAATGTGCGCCTCTCCACGCGTCCCGACCGCTTCTATCTGCTCGGCATTTCCGACAGCCCGGCGGGACGTCGCCGCTCGGCCATCACCACCACAACAACCACCGAGGGCAACACGACGACCACCCAGGAAGTCGAGCGCACGCCCGAGGATCGCGGCCGCCTTCGCTTCAACGCCCAGTTCGCTAAGCGCTTCGACGCCGTGGGCGTGCGCTTCGGCTTGTTCGAGAGCTATGCGGGCGTGGCCGGCGATCTTTACCTCTTCTCCGATCGCATCGCTGCATCGGTGGAGATGTTCAACTTCGGCGATGACGCCTTCGCGGGCGACGACTCCACCAAGGGGTTCGCGCGCGTCAAGGCGTACTCCAACGTCTTCGTGACTCCCAATCTTTACGTAACGGGCGGGGCCGACAACATCGGCCGCACGCCGCGCCCCGTGGCTTTTGTCGGCGCGGGACTGCGATTCACCGACGAAGACCTCAAGGCCGTCATCGGAGCCGCTTCGCTTTCTTCCATGGCGAAGTGAGGCTCTCGTCAGGCAGGTCGCTCTGTTGGGATCGACGTTCGTTCCGTCACCGCAACGAATTGAGAGGAGCATTCCGTGGGTCCGGGTGTGTGGTCCTCTTCGCAATTGCGTCGGCGATGACCCCGAAGCAGTCGTCTCGTGCCCTCGCACACACTTTGCCCGTCGAGGCCATGGCTTCAGCCAACGGCCAAGTGACCTTCTACACGGCCACGCAGCTTGGCAACTGCATGTTCACCTCTAAAATTCCAGGTGTCATCGACGTCGCGGCGAACCTCGAGGATTACGACGAGGCACGGGCGTGCGGAACTTTTCTCGAGCTGACAGGTCCCAAAGGCAAAGTGGTGGCCAGGGTGGCCGATAGCTGCCCCACCTGCGATGGGCGTGGCCATTTCGACGTGGAAGGCGAAGTGATTTTCGTGACGCACTTCGGCCCCGCGATGAGGGGCCGAATCCCTGTTTCGTACCGAAGCATTCCCTTCGAGGCAGGGCCCCTGCAGGTGCGCGTCAAGGAGGGGAGCTCCCAGTACTGGGTCGCTGTGCTGGTCCAGGGGCACCGCCTCCCGGTAACGCGAGTGGAAATGGAACTCGAAGGGGGATGGGGAGATCTCCAAAGGCAGACCTATAACTACTGGGTTTCGCCAAAGGCACCGGGGAGGGGTCTCAGGTCGGTGAGAGTGACTTTAGTTGGCGGAGAGACGTCGACTCTCGAAGTGAACCCCGAGCGTCCCGGCGAAGTGTTCCAATGAAGGTTCGGACAACCGACACTGCCGACACCGCCGACACCGCGCTCGCCGCCGTAATCCGTGCCGCATCCTCAGATCTTCATGGGCACACCGGAGACTTCAGATCGGTCCTGTCCGCAAGATCGTAAAAGGGGTTGAACCGCTTTAGCGTATTCGCGCAAATGCAGATCCTCGTGCCCGAATCGTCGCTCGGGGTGCCCTTCGCTTGGGTGCAAGCCGCGTCGAAGACCTCATCGGGAATCCCATGCAGGTCCTCGGGCACCCCACAGTGCTCTTCGTTCCACTGCCCCGTCGGCGAAGAGACCGTCCGCGTTGTCGGTTTCCATCCCTTGGGACACGAACCCATCCCCTCATCCAACACAATGTGCTTGTAGAGATCAGCGATTCCAGCCACGTCGTCGACCTGAGGCTCGGTCATGTCGAAGGTTCTGCTCATGATCGCCCTCTGGGGGTGCCCGTCGGTGACGCCCAGTTTTGTTCCGACTTGAGTGTAGACATCGGCGAGGCCGAACGCATGCCCGACTTCGTGGGTGAGAATATGCCGCGCAAAATAACGAGCCCCAGTGCCTTCAGTCACTTTGATGTCTTGCCAACTCCTGGATTGCGGAACATCCCATCCCGTCCACAGAATAGCGTTCAACTGAGGGTTCGTGATTGCCAATGACGAGAGGTTCGCTTGGAGTTTTCCATTGCAAAGGACGAAAACGACGAGATCAGGCGCCTCGGTTTTGTCGGAAGACGCGTTGACTTGCTTCACAGAAAAGAGGGGGAGATCAGCGCCCCCTTCCTGCTTGACCTTAGCCATCTTCAGGTCCACCGCCTTTTTGAAGGCGTCCCGCCAAATCACCAACGATTGTTCGATAGCAGATGCGAACTCGCTCGTTTTTCCGCAGACTCCCGTCTCAGCGAGGGTGTGACCGCCGCTGATGTAGCTCTCCCTGAAGCTCCTGAGCAGAGTGCGTTCATCATTACCCGTCGCCTCCACTCGAATCACTTCGAACGTTAGGGGGCGCTTGTGCATTTTCGCGGCCAGGAAGTTCTTGAGGGTATCGGGGGGAAGCCCGGATCGCGCATGGCTAATGAATTTCGCTTCGGATTCGGCAGGCTTCTTTTCTCCGAACTCCCGACTGACGCACGCGAACGAAATTGCAGAGGAGGCCAGAACCACGAATGCGCCAAAACTTTGTCTTGAGTTGCTCTTCATACGTATCCTTCTTTTCTCTCTTTTTGGGGCCACTGCAAAAGTGGCCCTTCGGTTTTGAAGTGCGGCCGGTCTCGAGACGGATGGGATGGACATCAGGATATTCGAGCGCATAGCCAACGCCCATTGACCGCCACTCGAGTGACGGTTCCCGAACTTGAAGGCTGGGCCGAACTCCGCGGGCGATTTAAGGTGCGCGCAACGCTGATGGGGCAGCTCTCCGCTGGTAAGGGCAAGCAGCCGGAGTAAGCCCACAATTATTTTTTCCTCAAGATCCCCGAAAAATGTGCGATCCTACTGCATCGGATGTGGACAACCACCTAGAGGAACCCTCCACATGAAAATGACCCCAATCCGCCTCGCGTGGCGAGGTTCGCTCGCAGTCCTTTGCGCCTTGGGCACAACCGCCCTGGCTCAAAACAAGCCGGAGAAAGAAGAGAGCTTGGCGCCCTCGAAACCTCCGCTGGTCCTGCAGAACCGTTACTTCCTCAAGAAGCTCCGACCGGAGCTGAGCCTCCATGGCGGTCAGGTGCTTAACGAGAGCTACAGCCAAACCTTCCAGGTGGGCGCCCGCGCTGGCTTGTTCATTACGGAAACCCTGGGCGTCGAATACACGTTCGACAAGTACCTGGGAGGAGACTCCGACGACTTGAAGGCGTTGCGCAAACTCGAATACTGCGGAGCCAACGGCGAGCCCGACACCACCTGCAAGCGCGTGGAACCCTCCTTCGTGCGACTCGAATCGGGCCATTCCGCGACCCTCACGTTCGCGCCCATCTACGGCAAGATTAACCTCCTCGAAGGTTACATCCTCTATTCTGACATCTATGCGAATGTGGGCGCCGGAATGCTTGGTACGAGCCAAGGTTCCAAGCCTACCGCCATCCTCGGCGTGGGCCAGCGTTTCTACTTCGCAAAGAGCTTCAACGTGCGCGTGGACGCCGTCGACCACATTTTCCAGGAGGAGCGCACCAACGGGACCGACAAGACCAAGAACGTCCGCAACGCCTGGACGGTGAGCCTGGGTGTGTCGGCGTTCCTCACGGAATGAGGCGGGAGCAGCAATGACGATCTTCCGTGTGTTCCTTTACGCCACCCTGGCCGCCGGGCTGTCGCTTTCGTCGCGGGAAGCCGTTGCCCAGTCGCCCGCCGCGACCTCTTCCACGGCGACCGCCATGGACTCGGACATGGACTCAGACGAGGACTCCGACGACAAAGACACGCCCCGCAAGAACGTCAAGACCCGTTCGACCCGCGAGATAGCCGATGCCGTCCTGAAGAAGGCCCTCGGCACGCCCTCACCGCGCGACCGCGTGCGCCTGTCCGAGCGCATCCACGCTCAACTGAACAAGACCCGATTCGCTCCTGCCGAGGAGGGTATCCTTTTCGCGGCTCTCGGGCTCTTGCACGCCCAGGAGAAGTCGACGCGCTTGGCGGCGCCCGCTTTTCTCACGCGCGCGCGCAAGCAGTGGCCCGCGCTCGTGGAAACCAAGGAGGCGGTCGCGCTGTGGAAAATAGCGCGGGAGGCCTACGATGGCGCGACCGTGGCCGACGAGAGCGCGCTCACGCAGGTCGCCGGGGCCCTCTCACCCGCTGCCCCGCCGCCTGCTTTGGCCCCTGGGGAAGCGCCTCTGCCGGCGACGCCCTCCCTTGCCGGCTCCCCTTTGGCCACCGCCGAGGACACGTCGTTCCATTACTATGAAGGGCTCCACCTCTTCCAGATACGGCGACTCCCCGAGGCCTACGCGGCTCTCTCCAAGGTCGCTGTCGATGTGCCCGAGTACCGTCGCTCCAAGTACCTCGAGTCCCTCATCCACTCCGAGGCCGAGAAGTGGGACGAGGCCCGTCAAGCGCTGCAAATAGTGGTGGCCATGGATCCGAGCACCGCCGAGAAGGACTCGCCCCTCTCCACGCGCGCCGTGACGCGCCTGCGAGAACTGGGCGTTCTCAACCTTGCGCGTTTGGCTTACGAGCGGGGCGAGTTCCTGGAGTCGCTCGCCTACTATCGTTCGCTGATGCACGATAGCCCGTTCTTCCACGAGTCCCTCTCCGAGCAGGGCTGGGCGTTCTTCATGGCGGGCTTCCCCAATCGTGCGTTGGGCGCGCAGTATGCCGCGGTTAGTCCTTTCTTCGCAGACAAGTTCAACCCTGACGCTTACTTTTTGAACGCCGTACTCTTCTACTGGATGTGCGACTTCGATGGCGCCCGTTCAGGGCTCGCGCGCTTCGTGTCGCACACGAAACAAGAGGGCGATGAACTGCGACGGCGCGTGGCGGCCCTCTCGAGCCTACCCGAGGGCGACGCTCTGTTGCGTTACGCCAAGATCTACGAGGACGCCAAGGCGGGAGTTTCCGCCAAGAATCTCGGACTAGGCGTGCGCACTTTGGGAACGCTCCTAGCCAAGGAAGCTCCCAGGGATATCCATGCCTCGTTGGCCGCAATGATACAGGACCGCATCGCGCTCACCCGCTCGATTTCCAAGCGGGCGGGTGCCGATCGTATCCTCAAGTCCGTGGGAGCTTTTGAGCGTGAGCTGCGTCTAGGCCTAGGCCGTCGCACGCAGATGGCGTTGGGAGCGCTCGATGCGGACTTCGAGAAGGGGCTCTCGCAGGCCCGTTTGCTCTACCTAGAAATCCTCACAGCCAAGAAAGACGCGTTGCTCGGGCGGGACCGCTCCGTTAAGGGCCAGGAATTCACTGGGATAGAGAAGCCATTTGAAGAAGCGTTCGGAAATGCCGACACGCAGAAATGGGCTCAGGACAAGAACGAGTTCTGGTACGACGAGCTCGGGCACTACGTGTTCCAGCAGGAGTCGAAGTGCGGGCAACCCGCGGCTTCCGGTGGCGAGTGAACTGGAGTGGATGCGACTGAAGACCTTCGAGTGAGTTTTTTGTTTCTTTTCGATTCGTCGGTTTGATTGGGTTTCGGGGTGCGATTCATTAGAGGAGAAATCGCATGAAGGGGATGAAGGCGGGTATCGTTGCGTTGATGGGCATTCTCGGCGTTGCCGGGGTGGCCGTCGCGCCGCAAGCCTACGCGAAGAAGAAGTCGACCAAGTCTGAACGCGCGGCCCAAGCCGCCGCGGAGGCCGCCAGCACGAAATCCGCCAAGGCCTCGGATGACGCCACTGCACAGGCGGCGAAGTCGGCGGCACCAAAGCTCGCCAAGCCTGGGCAAGGCCAGAGCATGCCCAGCCAATCAACGGTCGGGGGCGCGCTCGGCGATGCCGACACCGAGTCCCTGGTGGGCTCGTCTGGAAAGCAGGCCCTGCGGCCGGCGACCCAGGTCGAAGCCGCCACCCGGGCCGTCGATGAGATGAAGAAAAAGACGCCCACCCTCTCCTTGGGTGTGTTCCGCAGCGAGAACCTGTCCGGCGGCCAAGTAAACGCACCTGGCATCGCCGACTTTGCGGCTTACTTCCGCGCGGCGTCTGACGGCGAAGCAACCGCAGCGGCGAGCCAAGCCAATGCCAAGCCCGGCGCCACCAAGCCCGGCGCCGCCAAGGGTAAGGACGCCGGCGTGCGCGATGGCGCCTTCACGCAAGAACACGTCCAATTGGGCGCTGCCACCACCGACCAGCTCGCGCGGCAAGCCCAAGCCGAGCGATTGCGCTCCGAGACCGCCGAGAGCATCCGTAAAATCCTCCAGACCAATCCGTCGAACGACCAGAAGGTCGACCTCCAGATGCGCCTGGCGGAAATCCAAATCGAGCGCCACGCCTACCTTCTCGAACTCGAGATCAAGGAGTTCAACGAAGCCCACGACAAGTGGAAAGTCACGCGCAAGGGGAGTGAGCCGGTCTTCAAGACCGATCGATCCACCGCCCAACTGCTCGCGGCCATCGCCGCTTTGCGCACCGTGGTCACGAGCTACCCCAACCACGCTCGCGCACCCGAGGCGCTCTTCACCCTCGGCTTTATGCTCTCGCAAATGAACAGCGACAGCTCGGCTCTCTACTTCGAACGCCTGGTGAAGAATTACCCGAAGTCGGAATACGTGCCCGACGCGCACTTGGCCCTTGCCGAGTGGCACTTTTCGAAGCTGGCGTGGACCAAGGCGCAGCAGAGCTACCAGAAGGTGCTCAACTACAAGGGAACCCGAGCCTACCCGTACGCCGTGTACAAGCTCGGCTGGACGTACTTCAACCTGACCGGCGGCAAGGATCAACAAAACCTCGTCAAGAGCCTCGCGGCCTTCAAGCTCGTGGTGAAGCTCGCCGACTCCGACGGCGCCGACAAAACCGTCAAGGGCCTGCGCAAGGAGGCCCTCAAAGACATGGTGCTCGTTTTCGCCGAGATTGGCGACGTCACCGCGGCCCAACGTTACTTCGAGTCGCTCGGCGAGCAGGAACTCTATTTCACCCTCCTCGAGCGTCTCGCTTGGCAGAACACCGAGGCGGGCAAGTACGCGGAGTCTGCCACCATCTACCAGCGCCTCGTGCGCGAAGCCCCGCTCTCTCCGCGCCTTCCCGCCTACCATGGTTCGCTCGCTTCGCTTTACGAGAAGCAGCAGCAGCGCGGCCAGCTCATTAAGACCCTCCAGGGGGCCACGCAGCTTCTGGCAGACGACTCTGAGTGGATGCGAAAGAACGGCAAGGATCCGCAGGCCCTAAAGAGCCGCAACGAACTCCTTGGCCGAGAAACCCTCACGTGGGCGCAGCGCTTCCACCAGGACGCCCAGAAGCTCAAGCGCGAGCAGGGCTACGACGAAGCCATGGCCTGTTACGATATTTATGTCGAGCGATACGGCGAAACCAAGGATGCCTACGCCGCGCGATTCTACCGCGCTGAGATTTATGCACACAAAGGCAAGTTGCTCGAAGCCTCCGACGAGTACATGCGTGCGGTTGCCCTCGACGAGAAGTTCAAGATAAACGGCAAGCACACCCGGGACGCCATCATAAACGCGGTGGTGGCCGTCGACTCGGTGCTCGCCAAGAGCACCGCTCCCAAGCTCCCCGAGGCCGGCAAGGCGGCGAGTCCTATTCCCCTCACGGCCATGCACGCGCGGCTGGTGAAGGCCCTCGATGCATTCGCTCGCATCCACCCCACCGATGCCGACACGCTCGCGATGTCGCACCGCGCCGCGGGCGTGGTGTATGCCTTCGGTGACTACAAGGGAGCCAACGAACGCTGGTCGAGCATCACCAAGCAGCACCCCAAGTCGAAGGAAGCCTACGAAGGTGCCCGTCTCGTGGTGAAGGTGCCCGTGGATCGCCAGGATTGGCCAACCGCAATCGCACAGGCGCGCAAGTTCCTGGGCTATCCTGGTGTCAAGGAAACAAAGCTCGGCGACGAGCTCACGGCGGTCCTCAAAGGCTCGGTGTTCCAGCACGCACTGGCACTCGAGAAACAGGACAAGCGCGCGGAAGCCGCCACGCTGTTCCTCGCCTACCACAAGGAATTCCAATCCGACGCCGACGCTCCCAAGGCTCTGTTCAACGCGGCCAACAACAAGTTCCGATTGGGCAAGATGGACGAAGCCATCGCGCATCTGCAGACTCTTATTGCTCAGTACCCGAAGAGCGACCTGTCGCCCAACGTCCTTTACCTCATCGCGAGCAGTTACGATGCCCTTGGGCAGTTCGCCGAGAGCGCGCAGAATTATGAGCAGCTCGCCTCCGAGAATCCCAAGCTCGAGGCCGCGCCGGAATCGCTCCTGCGTGCAACAGTGCAGCGCAACGCCATCGGCGACTCCGACAAAGCCGTGCGCAACGCGGGAGACTTCATTCAGGCCCACCCGACACATAAGGACGTAGGATTGGTTTGGGCGCAACTCGGAATGGCGCATTCCAAGCGCGGCGACGATGCGATGGCCCACAAGACTCTTACCCAGGGAGCTGAAGCCATGGCGCGATCCAAGGCGACCGACGCAGTGCTCCTCTATGGCATGGCCGCGCAAGCCGCTCTCAAGGGCAAGGACAAAGCCGCCGCCCAGAAAACGGTTGCTTCGGGCACGTCGCTGCATGCGTCCATAGGCGACAAGGCCAAGGATCCGCAGGCGATGGAAGGAGCGCGACTGCTCGGCGAGACGCAACTCGCCATCCTCGACGAACAGGTAACGGAAATCTACAAGAACAGCATCACAGACTCGCTCAAGCTCACTGAGCAGTTCTCCAAGGTCCGCGACGAAGTTCAGGGCCTTGCGCAGAAGTACGTGGCCATCGCGAAGCTCGGGAACGCGGAGAGCGGCATAGGCGCCCTATACAGAGTTGCCGAGATGCAGGAATTCCTCGCTAATATGCTGCTCAAAGCGCCATTGCCGACAGGTGCCACGGCCGCGGAGACCGAGCAATTCCGAGGCACGCTGGAGCGCATCGCACTCCCGCTGCAAGAAGAGGCCACGAGTCTCTACGCCAAGGCGTGGGAACGGGCCAGCGAGACAGAAGCCGTAACGCCCTTCACCCGGAGGCTCCACGAGAAGCTCGCTGTGCTTAGGCCCGGCGACTTCAGCAAAATTGTGGAGGAAATGCCTGCTCCCTCCTACTACTCGAGCGACGTGGTGATGACGCGCGAAACGAAGGCGGTTTTCAAGGACTGACGCGACGGTCAGGAAGACCCGATCTCAAAGAACACGACACGGAATTCAATTCGATGGCGAGCACTAGAGGGGAAATGCCATGAGATTTTCGAGGAACTCAACGCCAGGCGCGCGCAACGTCCGCCTTGCCCACATGGTGGCGGTTGCCGCCCTTTCATTGGCGGCGGTTGCCTGCCAGTCTTCGCCCAAGTCGGAGAAGGTCGTCGAGATGAGCGACGACGGCAAAGGCGCCACAATCCAGCTCTCGCGCGATGGGCGCAGCATGCTGGCCGTCGACCTCGCCGCCGCCGCGAAAACCGCCCGTGAGGAGCTGCGCTCTCGCAAGGAGTTGTCCCTGGCCCTCATGAACTCCATCGCGGAGTTGTCGTTGCTCGCAGGCGATCCTCAGATGGCGGCGCGCGAGGCGCGTTCGCTCCTTAAGCGGGATCTCAAGAACACCGACGCGATGAAGACCCTCATCAAGGTCGCCATCATCCAGAACAAACCCGAGGAGGCCGTGCTCTTGGCCGACAACGCCATGGCCGTGCAGTCGCGCGACGCGGACATCCTCTGCCTCAAAGGGCTCGCATCGTTCATGACCGGCGACCCACTCGCCGCGAGGCAGTCCTGGAAGAAAGCGCTCGAGGTGAATCCCACCCACGTGACGGCCCAGATGAACCTCGCGGCGCTCTATTTCCACAATCGCAACGTTCAGCACGCGGGAGCTGCCTTCGAGAAGGTCCTCGCGCTCCAACCACGCAATCCAGACGCCCTGGTAGGCAAGTCGCTTGTCCTGGCGGCGCAGGGGCAAGCCGAGGCGGCGCGCACGCAGCTTGCCGAAGTGCTCACGCGCAATCCCAAGAGCGCCTTGGTGCTTTACAACCTCGCCATTCTCGAGAAGGAGCGCTTCCAGAACTTCACGGCGGCCATGGAATACACCGAGCGTTACCTCGCCATCGCCAAAGGCGACAGGCGCTCCACCGAGCGGTTCATCGCCCAGCGCGAGGAGCTCAAGATGCTCATCGCCAAGAAGCAGGGGCCGATGTCTGACAAGCAGCTGCGCGAGATGGCGGCAACCCGCGGACAAAGCGCCACGCCTCCGGGGCAGGAAGAGTCGCCTCAGGAAGCAGGGCAGGGCCAAATGGTGAGCCGTGCCGACGAAGGTCAAGAGGCTCAGCCCAAACCCGCGACGAAAGGTGCGGTCGACGTCAACACCGACGACGCGAGCGCGCTCGAGGAGGCCATCAAGTGAAGCAAGCCGCGTCCATCCCACCCGAGCGCGCAGTTCCCGTGAACTGGTTCGTCGCGGCGTGCGTCCTGCTCCTTTTCCTCTCCCCAGCGGCGGCGCGTGCTCAGGAAACGTCTGCTCCCGCGGAGCCGGCCAACAAGCAGTCGACCATCACCGACGCCAAGGGCCGCAAAGTGCAGGTCGTCGACTTCGACGATGCGAGCATCGAAGGGCGCGCCAAGGCGCCCGATGGTTTCGTTCTTCAGAGCCGTTCATCGGGACGCTTCAAGAACATCATCGAACTGCGTCGGAACTTCCGGCCGCAGATGCGCGGCAGCGCCTACGAAGCTTTGGTGGCCGTTCCCACGGAGTGAGCGCAGGGCACGGGTTTACAAGTCTAGGAGGCTCGGGCATATTCCTGACCCTACCGGTGGACGGTAAGCCCTTCGACGCACGCGCCCCGAGGAGAACCCCATGCCCAAGCCGCACAAGGAAATTCAAGAGCTCACGCCTGAAGAAGTGCAGAAGCTCAAAGTCCGTCTGTCCGAGATCCGCGACGAGCTGCACGCCAAGGCTCGCGAGCGCAAGGCCGAGGGCATGTACGAAATCAGCCGCGACGATCTCGCCGACGAAGCCGATCTCGCGTCGGTGGAAACCGCGCAGGACGTCGGTATGAAACTCGCCGAACATGAGCGGAACAAGCTCGTTCTCGTTGAAAAGGCCATTAAGAAAATCGAGGACGGCATCGGCGAGTACGGCGTGTGTGAAGGCACCGGCGAGCCCATCGGTTTTCGGCGCCTCGAAGTGCAACCATGGGTTCCCTATTCCCTGCGCTACCAGGAAGAGCTCGAAAAGGGCCGCCGCGGCTGAGCTTCGGGAACGCCAGGGATGAGCGCAGAGCGCGAAAAAGGAGGTACCGTCTGGGAGCCTCCTTTTTCGCGCTCCGAGTTCGGAGGTGGAAGTCCATTTTGGCAGGTGCCATGATTTTCGCCGAGGTCTCTGTTAACGTCGATCCATTCCCCTTTTGATCATCAGTTCGGCATCGTCCCCCGTATCGACAGGAGCTCCTCCCATGCGACATCACCTTCACGCGTTTCGAGGCGTCTTTTCTGCGCGCGCAACAGGCGCCTCGGTTCTCCTTTCTTTGACCGCGGCAGCAATGCCCGCGTTGGCTCAGCCTGGCGGCGCCCTCACGTTCGACGTCGCGCGCGTCGATGTCACCGTTGGCGGTTCGGTGTGCGTGGCCCTTTTCGGTGGAGCGGAAGGGTTCCCATCGGAGGGCTCCCGCGCCTTGAGGAGTCTCTGCCAAGCAGCGTCCAACACCGATGTCCAAGGCGTGGTGCGCTTCACCTTCGACGGGCTCGCGCAAGGTCGTTACGCGGCCTCGGTCTTCCACGACGTCAATTCCGACGGCAAGCTCAACACGGGACTCTTCGGAATCCCGAGGGAGCCGTTCGGATTCACCCGTAACCCGACTATCCGCATCGGGGCCCCGAAGTTCGAAGATTGCGCGGTGTCACTTGGCGGCCAGGACGTGGAAAGCCGCGTTGGACTCCTTTCGCTTTAACGTCGATTCTCTCGCACCGAGCCCCTCGGGCCGACGCCCTCGATGCGACCCGGGGACACAGGTTCAATCGTGGAGATGGGCGCAGGAACCGTCGTGAACGTGGCCCGACGCGAGTCCACCAGAGCGGACCATCGGCGCCGTGCGGACTGCGGAGTCGGCGGCCGCCGCGGTTTGCGGATTCCAGTCGATGTACAGCTTGGCTTTGGGAGCGCGGTCTTTTGACCCGTACTGCGAAAGCACATCAGAGGCCGGCTTCTCAACGCGGAACATGACGCCCTTGGGTTGCACGATGGCCACCGTGGCGCTCAGGCGCGGGTCCTTGAGGTGCGCTGCGTCGAGACCGAACTTGGCGTCGTCGAAGCTGCTCATGGGACTGTATTTGGCCGACGCTTCGGTCAGCTCCTCGTCGAGGACGAGCTCGTTGGCAGCGCCGACTTTGTAGACTTTGAACGGACGGAAGTCCTTCGCCTCGGGCGCGCGGAACGTATTGAGCGCGGTGCGGTAGCTCGGCAGCAAGCGCAGCGCATTGAGCGGATTGCTCACCTGGAGATGGCGACGCTGCTCCGACGGGAGGAAGTCATTGAAGCTCTTGCGGCTGAACATGAGCTTCTTGCCTTCGAGCGTTAGCCCCTCGAGTGCGTCGACCTGCGGGTAGGAGCCGCAGTCGGGCGCCTTGGCGTCGAGGTAGGTGGCGAAGGCCGTGTAGCCGAAGCACTTGAACTCGTTGATTTGGGTGGTTTCGAACTCCTTGAAGGCCTCGCTCGTCGTTTGATAGAAGCCCTGCTCGTCGCGCAGAGACGCATCGCCGTAAGGCCCGGGAAGCACGAGCTCGCGGACTTCGCTGCCCACCGTGAGGACGTAGCCCTGGCCGTTCTGCGTCTGGGGGTTATTGGAACGACTGTCAAATCGGGAATTGTAGTACCAAGTGAGGACGCCGGGTTGGTAGTCGGTCGCCACGATGCGGAAGCGATCCGTAGGCGAGAGCTCCTTCTCCTCGGGAAGGAACATGGCCATGCCGCCGCGGCTGATGTTCCGGTCCTTGTTGTAGGAACCTTCGGTGAAACGCGCAGCTGGGTCGCGGTACTCGAAGAGGTAGAACTGGTTGGTTTTGAGCTCGGTGGATCCGTTCTTCGAGACAACGAAGCCGCCCGCGGGTTCGCTGCCGTCCTCGAAGTCGATCTTCATGCCGCCAAGCGTTACGTTGTCGACGAAGACGCCGAACTCGGTGTAGCCGGAGTCGGTGGAAAGGCCGACCTCGATGTTCACCGACCGGCCGCGCAGGGCGGAGAGATCGTAGCTCTTGGTGACCCAAACGGGCTTCTGGCAGAGGGCAACGCCCTCGGCGAATGCGGTCTTCTCCTCCGCCGTGAGTTCGCCCTCTAGCCCCTTGCGACGCAGTGCGAGGACGACGTCGACTTTGCAGTCGGGGTTCTTCTCCGCGAGCGAGTCGGAGTTCTCGTCGCCCGAAACCGTGCGGAGTTCCTCCTTGGTTTCGCCGTCAATCTTGACGAACCCGATATCGTAGTCGGTAACGACCTTGATTTCGGGCTCCTTGGAAGCGAAGTTCGTCTCGGTTTCGACGTGGTAAATGGTGTCGAACGAAAGGGTGGCGTCACCGGACTCGGGCACGTCCATGCGCAGCTTCACGGAGCGCGTGGCGTTGTCATAGCGCCCGGAGTAGGCCGTGCGCTCGCCGGTGGAGGAGGGCACGTCGACGACCTTGGTGACTTCTGTTGTGGGCTTGGTGCGCAGCATGGCGGAACGGAACACGGCCTCGCCGGTGGAGGGGACCGTGGAGGTGACGTCGTAAGCGTGCGTCTGGCCGTCGATCCACTGCATGAACTTGAGCGGACCCGTGAAGGCCGACAGGAAGTCGCGCTGCACCTCTGGCACGTAGTTGACGCGGCCGAGGTAGAGCGAAGTGGGCTTGCCAGCCTCGACTATCTTGGGAGCCAACCAACCGAGGGTGAGTTTGTTGTAGCCCGAGATTTCTTGGGCGGCGTTGGAGGAGTTTCGGGCCATGAGGTCCCACTCGCCGACGTTGTTCTCGCCGCTGTAAGCATAGGTGTCGGGCAGAGTGAGCGAGTGGCCGAACTCGTGCACGAACGTGCTGAGGTCGGAGTATTCGGACTGCATGTTGTAGTCGAAGGCGTGCAGTTCATCGTTGATGCGGAAGCCCACCGCGGGCCCCTCGTTTCCTTCGCGCTTCGGACCGGACTTCGGCGCGTCGGGGCTCTCCTTCTCGAGGAACACGCTCCAGCGGTGAGGCCAAATACGGTTGAAGCAATCGACTTTGGCGGCGCGGCGAGGATCGTCCTTGTCGACGTCGTCGGTGCCGGGGCGCTTGGCCTCCGGGTCGAAGGTGCGCTGGCAGCTCGCCTGCGACTTGCCCGCGTAGACGAGGATGACGGCATCGATAAAGCCATCGGGTTCGTAGAAGTTTCCGTCGGCGTCGAGATCGTTGAGGTCCCACTTGTCGAACTGGTGCCAGAAGTCTTTCGATGCACCCTTGCTCGCCATCACCTGCTTGAGCGCGTCTACCACGAGTTCGCGAGCGTGCTCGTCGTTGGAGCCTTGAACCGCCTTGCCGTAGTACGAGAGGGGCTTTTCGACCCGCACGGGATTCACGACGTCGCCCGTCACGCTGAGCATGCCGCCCGAAGCGTGGCGGTAATACGAGGAGAGCGAACCCGCGCCCTCGCCGAAGATTTCCTTCTGCATGGTGCCGTCGAGGAATGCGGCGCGGTTGGCAAGACTTCCGTTGAATCCGCCTTGGCCAACATCGGCCTCAGCCGTGAACTCGACCGGGATGACCAGCGTGTGGTATCCGCCGGCGAGTTTATAGGTCGGCGTGTGTCCCTCGAACGTCTGGGCGATGAGCCGGGCATTGGCCTCTCCCAGTGAACCTTGCCGGACCTTTTGGAGGATCTTGGACTCGAGACCGTTGGCGAACTCGCGCAGACCCTTGATTTGAGTTTGCAGGGCCGCGATATCGAGCGCGTTCTTCTGTTTGAGCGCGGCGATGCGGTCTTCAAGGTCGGTCACGCGGGAGGAGTCGGCCTTATTTCCGAGTTCGTCCTTTAACGCCGCCAATTGCGCTTCGAGTTCGGCGAGTCTCTTGGCGTCCTCGTCGCGCTTGGCTTTGAGCGCCCTGTCGTTTTCCACGATCTGCTGGCGGACCTCGGAGTTTTTTTCTCCGAGCTTGCCAATTGCAGTGCCAGCGCTCCCCTTGCCCTTGGGGTTCCCTTTGCCGGCTCTGCGGGGA
>JBIKVI010000344.1:0-4598 GCA_044356935.1 Silvanigrellaceae bacterium
CACAACTTCTACGCCCGTCGAAGCGACGGTACGACAGCAGCAGTTCGATTCTTCGGCAGCAGCCATCTCGGCATTGCGCGCGAGACCATCGCATCGATGGGGGACCTCAAGCGGCCGAGGTATTCAGTAGTCCGGGCGGCATGAATCCCGGCCATGGAGCACTTGGTCGGCCTGGTGACACAGGCCCATCGGGGAATGGGACGACGATTCAGTGGCCGCCTTGTTCGCATTGGCGGGGGCCATCGGAGGTAACATCTCCCAACGGGAAACCGAGAGGAAGCTCAAGGAGCTCAACGCCACGTTGGACCAGAAGGTTCAGGAGCGCACGTCTCAGCTCGCCGAGAAGACTGAAAACATTCGGCTCATTTTCAAGACCATAAAGCAGGGACTCTTCACGGTGACGAGGAACCTCGCCATTGAGGAAGACTTCTCGGCCCAGCTTCCCCAAGTCCTGCCCTCCGTAGGCCGCGGGGAGCGATCAATTCTGCGCGCGCTCCAGAGGGACTGCGGCGCGACGGCGGAGGAGATCAAGGACCTCGAGAGCTTTCTCGTGGCATCCTTCGATACTCCAAAGGATTTCGGTTTCCTCGCGAACGCGGAGTTGCTGCCGAGGAAGTGCTCGACGGTCGACACGTCGACCGGGAAGAAGAAGTACTTTGAGTTCGACTGGGATGCGCTTGAGGATGCTGGTGAACTCGTGTGCAAAGTCATTGTGGCCGTCCGCGATGTTACCGAACTGACGGAACTGAGGGAGACCCAGGAACTCGAGCGCATCGAGAGCGTCAAGCTAGGAGAGATCGTCGGTCTGGGTGCCGTCCGCTCGGCGAGTTTCTTTGAATCTGCGATCCGCTACCTGAATGACTGTCGACTTACGATGTCATCGCTAATGAATGGAAACGGAACGAACACGGACCTCAACGTCCTCCAGCGCAGCCTCCACACGCTTAAGGGGAACGCGCGGGTCTATGGCTTGAGTCTCATTTCTCCCGAGGTCCATGCCTTGGAAGACGCGCTCCTCATCGCGGGGAAGTTGCGGACTCGGGACCCGGAACTCCTTGTCCTGTTTGACTCCGTGGTCAGGTGCGTCGAGTCTTACCGTGCAATGTTCGAGTCCTTGTGTGTCTTCTCCGCCGAATCACAGATGAAGGAACGGAGCGGACCAACGCTTCACGACCTCATCGAGATCCATGGGCGCGCTTTGGCCAAACTTGCGATGGCGGAGGGTCAGAACAAGCCGTCCTTCGTTACAGAGGGGATTGACCCCAGACTCGTGAGTTTCGACGATGCGGCCCTGCGCGTGATGGACGGGGCCTTCGCTCACATCCTGACGAACAGTTACGTGCATGGAATCGAACCTGTCGAGGAACGCCGAAAGATTGGAAAGCCCGAGGCTGGAAGCATTCACTTTGGACTCTTCGCGCGCGATCTCGATCACTCCACGTCGCTCGTCATCGAAGTCAGCGATGACGGACGTGGCCTCGCGTTGCAGAAGCTTCGCGGGAAGATCGGGATCAAGTCCAGCCAACCTTCAACGGACCGCGACACCGCAGAAATCATCTTTGGCGCGGGGGTCTCAACGGTGGAGGAGGTAACGACACTCGCAGGACGTGGCATGGGACTCTCAGCCGTTCGCGAGATGTGCAACAACATCGGCGCGACCATTTCGCTGGCACTCGTTGGCGGCAAGGACGGTGATGCCTACCGGCCCTTCCGCTTTGTGATCCAGATCCCTCCTCATCTGTGGCAGCTGAAAGCCAGCCTCGTTTCTGACGTTGCCTAAAAGCGAGAACACCGGCAAGGTTCCAGGGATGTCAGCGGGCTCGGACTCCGCCGAGAGCGCGCTGATCGCCGGCCTTGAGGCTGCCGTTGCTAAGTCCACAGTCGCAGCGTTGCGGCTGCACACCATCGAAGGGACGCGTGGTGAGATCGTCGCGTTCCTGGGTTGCTCCCTGCAGGTTTAACCGGCCGACAGATTGGTGTGCCTCTCCAAACAGAGGCCCGATCTCGGCGGATGAGGTCGCTCAGCGCTCGAGGACGCACTCGTAGGAGTCGCCGTCTTTCAAGACGCCCAGGACTCCTTCCCTGACGAGGAAGGAGCGGATGAGTTGGTCGGAAAAGCTGTCGAAATTCAGAGCATAGTGGTTCTCAACGAGAAATCCCGTGATGGCCAGAACGAAGGGGAGTTCGCCGTTACCGTCGAAACGGGACGCGTCGATGGTGACGTTGCGCGTCCTTCCTTGCTTCGACGTGTATGTGAAGGTCGCTGCGTACTCTGCGCCCCTTTGGTTTGCCGCGATTTCGAGGGAACACGGGGAGCCGTCAGGGAGTGTGCCCGCGTGGAGCCCTTGGTTCCGAGCGAAAAAAGACTCTTCAGCAAAGGCGTAGCTCGAAAGACATACGGCGACGGCGATTCCCGACGTGACGGTGAGGTGGATGGACTTGATCACGCTGTGCCCTTTCCTTTTCGACGATGATCGGCGAGAGCCTGGTTGGGCTCGCGCGAAAAGTAACCGACGGCCAGCGCTTTATGCAAGGAACGCCGCGCTCGTGCTCGTAGAAGATTATCCCCCTCGGCTTGGTAGCACGAAGGTGCGGTAGCGGTTAATGCGAACTCGCCAACCGGCAAGAAATTGCCTGTCGGCCGGCCTGTCTTGCGTGCGGCGAGTGAGCACAAAGTCGGCGGCAGTGGCAAAGCTAGAGGCGGCATCCGAGCCTTCGCGCATCGACTCGAGCACCTGTTTGAGGCCCCAGCCGCGCGGCTGGCCCGAGGCTCCATCGCCTTTGAAGTTGATGTAGTCTACAAGAAGGAACGCGCCGCCTTTGGAAGCGAGAACCGTTGCGATGCGGGGAGCGAGCACGGCTTTGTTGCTTTGCGCGAGGCTCGTGAGTTTGGCCATGTTCGTTTCTATGATGTATCGAGCCTGTGTTCCCTTTGAAGACTCAAGTGCCTTGCGCAGTTCGCCCACTCGCGCTGTGTCGGCAAGAAACGCGGAGCGCGAAGGCCATGGGGGATAACCTCCGTTCGCGAAAACGAACCCAGGCAACACCACTCCCCTCTTGCGAAGGTCTTCGGCAAGTCCTGGAAACGAACCAGGTCCACTGCCAAAGGCCGCACACGCGTTGCACCCTCTTGGAAACCAAATGAAATGCCCTATGCCAAGCGATGGGAATGCTTCTGCGGCATTCCAGAACACAAGCTTCAAAGGGTCACCGCCGGTTTCGCTTTTAAAAATCTGCTCGCCTATGACCTCCATGTCGACCTTCGTGAGGGAGTATTCTTTTCCCTCAAAAGTGGTTTTGAACGCTGAAGTGTTTGCGGAAGCGTCGGAAGTCGTGTTTCCGGCAGGGCCTCCGGGCAAGGGGCTCGCTGGAAGCGGTGTTTCTTGGGTTGTGGGGACGTTGGGCTGAGCCGGAGCGGGCCCGCCAGAGTTTCCAATGCCTGGATCGCCGCTTGTGATGACCGGATTCTTGCAGGCAACCAGCGCAAGGGTAAGGGCGAGCCAAGCGGCTCGACCAACGGGGCTCGCGCGCGAACGTTTCGTCTGATGGCTTTGGGCCACAATCACCTCAAGTGATTACACCTGGGTGAGATCGGTAAACATTGCCAAAAACTTGAGTTTCGGCGCGAAAGCCCGCCATTCCCATGTGGGGCCTAACGTAGCCCCCGGCCGTCCCTTGTCGACGGGGAGTCGGCCCGCCTGCGCCCCGGCAGCGAAAAAGACGCCTGGTGGACAGTCATCGCCAAGAACACGTCCATGAGCCGCTGCCGCACGCCGTCAGGCTCCGTGCGGTGGAACCCGGTGGCATCGCACAAGCGCAGTACCTCGTGCACGGCCTCGAGGGTGGAGAGGCAATCGCCGCGCGGTTGCTTTCGGAACGAAAATGACGAGGTGCGTCCCGTGGAGAAAGACACGTGCGGAAGCTCCGCGAGCCAGGGATTCGCTTCGAGTAGGGCGGGTGCGCAGGCCCACGATGCGTCGAGGACGAAGAGCAGGGGTGTGCGGTCCCCACACTCCTGCCCTAGGTGTTCCACGTCGGTGGGCGAAGCGAGATCGCGCGCGCCCGGACCCGGTGAGAGCACGAGTGGGAAAAGACGCGGGTCGGAGCGCAAGGCTGTGACCGTGGGGTCGGCCCCGAACGAGATACCCATATGCAGCGTGGAGTTCGACAAGAGCAGATGGGTGACCCGCCCGGTTCCCGTGCCCGAGCGATCGCGCCTTTCCTTGGGATGCATGAGGAAGGCGAAGCGGGGCCCGCTCGCGAACGGGACGATTCCCGCGCATGGGCACGTGGCCTCGGCGCGCAAGCAACGGATGCAGAACGGACGAGTCATCGGGCGGTGGGCTCCCTAGGAGGAAACGGCAGGATCGTCTCATCAATTGGGTTGAGTGAATCTTGACGAAGAGTCCGCAGTCGCACCCCAGCGAGCCCTGAGCTTCAAGGTGTTGCGACTTAAGGCATTCAAAAGTATCACCGGGGAATTGATCTTCGAAACGTAAGCCCGCCGTTTGACCTGTGTGACAGAGTTTCGTTATTGGATTGCGAGCGAACAGACATTGCTGCGGACGCCCTCGCTAAGTGTGCGCTCGTTTCGCCGG
>JBIKVI010000084.1:0-15786 GCA_044356935.1 Silvanigrellaceae bacterium
AGTGCGGGCTATGACGCCAACCGCGACGGCAGGCCCGACATCCTCGTGGGCGAGCCCCTCTGCCCGGCGGGCGGCACCAACCGTGGCTGTGCCACCCTCCTCACCGGCACCGCGGACGGCCTCACGTGGGGGACGTTCCAGGCGTTCTCAGGCACCGAGGATGGCGCACGCCTCGGGAATGCGGTCGCGTTCATTGAGGACGTCGATGTCGACGGACGCGCCGACGTTCTGCTCGGTGCCCCCCAAGCCGCCGGCGGCGGAACCCAGCGCGGACGCGTGTTCCTTTATGGCTCATCGAACTGGGCCACCCCTTTCTTCAACCTGGCAGGAACCATTGACGGCGGGAATTACGGTACGGCCGTGGCCGCGCTTGGCGACTTCACGGGCGATGGCCGTGCGGACTTCGTCGTGGGGGCCCCGAACGCAACGGTGAATGGGAACGCCAACGCGGGCCGTGTCCACATTATCAGCGGCCGCACGGGCACCGCAGTGCGGAGGCGCTTACGGGAGCGGTGGCCAACGGCCGCTTTGGCTCCGCGGTGGCGGGTTCGAACTTTTTCTCACAAGGCCACATCGGCGGACCAAGCTCCACACGCGATGGCCGGCCCGACGTCCTTGTGGGGCAGCCGGGCATCACGCAGAGCGCGCTGGCCAACGCCGGGCGCGTCATCCTCTATTTCTCAAACTTCACCTCAGCACCCACCACCTGGCCCACGGCACCGTACCTTACCTTGCTCGGTGACAGCGTGACACGCGGCAATCTGGGCATCTCGCTCGATGGCCTGGCCGATTACGACGGCGACGGCATGCTCGACTTCGCGGCGGGTGAGCCAATATGGGGAGCCCATGGTCGCGTGCGCCTTTACTCTGGCCGCAAACTCGTGAGCGGAGCCGACGGCGGCATTCTGCGCAACCTTGCCGCCAACGACAGCAACATCGTGCCCGTCTCATTGTGTCCAGCCCAAATCAGTATTCGGTTTGGTTGGAGCGTCAAAAACCTCGCGAACTTCCAGCAAAACGGGCTCGATCAGGTGGCCGTGGGCGCGCCGCGCAGCATGGAGCCATTGAACTGTTCCAATTATTCAGGCAGTTTCTTTATCCTTGACCCTAATGCGGGCACCAACGTGTTTACGTCAACGGCTAGCGGCCTCAACATGATTCACCAAGGCAATACATCCAACAATGACGTGGGCTTTGGTCAGTCAATGGCAGCGGGCGACTTTGATAGGGATGGGCGCGTCGACCTCTACGCCTCCAGGCCTATGGCTCAGTGGAATTTCCGCATGGGTGGTTTGTGGGCGTTGAGCGGGCGACTTCTTGGCGCATTGTGGGCTTGGAACGCCCAAATTTTTCGGAGTGATCAGTCTGATACCGATTCCTGGAACGGGACGTCGATAGTTGGTTTAGGGGATACGAATTCCGACGGCATGGATGAAATCTTAATGGGATCTCCTGGCGTAACGGTGAACTCGCAGACTCGTGCGGGTCGCGCAGGAATCATCCGCTCGGTTCCCACATCTGCGAGCGCCCCCGGGTTTAGTTACACGTTGGATATGGCCGGCAGCGCCCAACTCAATGCCATGTTCGGGAGCGTCCTTGCCAACGTTGGCGATGTCAATGGAGATGAAGCCAACGACATCGCCGCTGGCGAACCCGATTTCGACGGCGCAGGGTTCACCAGCAACGGCCGTGTCACGGTTTATAATAGCAAGACCGGAGCGCGCATTGCGACACTGACGGGTGCAGTCGACCAGGAGCGTTTCGGGGCGTCGATCGCTGGCGTGGGCGACCTCAACAACGATGGTGTCGCCGACGTCGCCATCGGAGCACCGCGTGCCATTTCCGACGGAGGCTCTACGCGAGCGGGCCGCGTGTACGTCTATTCGGGTGCCTCGCTCTCGAGCACTCCCGTGATCCTCTTCACCCTCTCGGGTCAAGTCGGCGACGAGCAGTTCGGCTACTCCATTGCGGCGCTCGGCGATTTCGCGCGCGATGGCCGGCCTGCGTTAGCGGTGGGGGCGCCCTATACGATCAACGGAATGCACTGCAATCCAGGTTGGCAGGTCGGCTCGGGCTTGGCCACGATGTGTTCGCTAGGCACCCTCGGCGCCCAACCCGGCCGCGTCTACATTTTCCGCATGCCGTGCCGCATCGACGATCCGGCCGCGTGCCAAAGTCCGTGAGGTTGATCATGCGAGTGGTGATTGCCATTCCCCTGTTGTTTCCTTTCATGCTTGGAGCCTGGGTGGCTGGCTGCGCCCCCGATGGCGAATCGAGCGCCAAGAACCAGGAGAATCCAGCCGCACGATTGGCTCGTTACCTCGACGAGGCGAAGCGTGAAGGGAACACGGAGTCTTCGCGTGTCTCCTCCATTGCTGAGCGAGGGCATGCGGCCAAAGGCCGTGCGGATACGGTTTCCAGCAGACGTGCGTCCGAATCCGCCTCCCCAGACGACACGCCGTCATGGAACCCCGAGGAGGGTGTTCCCTTCGTGCACTCCGAACATGCATTCGACGGCGGCCGCGCGCCACCCGCGGGGCTTGCGTCACCACTGCCTCCCGACGAGCTCGCACATCGCATCCGTGCCGAGGATGCCATCAAGCGACTGAGGGGCGAGGAGGTCTTCGAAATGACGGTCGGTTGGCCCGATGCCCACTAAGGCGTCGGTCGCTGTGGCTCCTGCATTGAAGATCCTTTCGTGGAACGTGAACGGAATTCGATCCGCCTCGCGACACGGCTTTCTCGACGTGGTGATGCGCGAGCATCCCGACGTCCTCCTTCTGCAGGAGGTGCGCGCGGAAAACGCGCAGTGGCCCGCGGAGGTCGTGGCGCGCCTTTCCCACGAGCTCGGTTACGACATGCGCGCGTCCATGGCCGTGAAGAATGGTTACAGCGGGACCGCCGTCCTTTACCGCCGCTCCCGTGTCGATGCGTGGGGAGGGGTGGCCCCAAGCGCCGAGCTGCTCGACGATGAAGTGGCGCTCGGCGAAGGGCGATTCTGTGGCGTGCGTTTGGGCGATCGCTTCATACTGGCGTCCGTCTACTTTCCCAATAGCCAGCGGGAAGGCACACGCCTTCCTGTGAAACTCGCGTTCTGCCGCGCATTGCTCGAACACTGCCGCGAGTGGAGCGCGCGCGGGCTCCATGTCGTCCTCGGGGGCGACTTCAATATCGCCCACACGGAAGAGGATTTGGCCAACCCCAAGCAGAACGTGAGGAACGCGGGCTTCCTCCCAGAGGAGCGCGCGTGGATGACGGAGTTCCTCGAGGCCGGTCATGTGGACACGTTCCGTCTCTTCACGCGCGGCAACGGGCACTACACCTGGTGGAGCAATCGCCCCACGGTGCGCGAACGGAACATCGGGTGGCGGCTCGACTACCTCATGGTCGACGACGCGTTGCGATCAAAGGTCGTCGAGGCCCGCATCCTCCCCGAAGTGCGCGGCTCCGATCACTGTCCCGTGAGCCTCGTGCTCACTCCATGACGCAGGGCTCGAGGGCCACGAGGACACCGCCCGAGACCACCAACGTCGGGCTTTCGCGTTTGGCCGCGACCCCGACCACGAAAGGGGCCTCGTAGTGCGGTCGGAACTCCAACCCGCGCACGATGCCGAAGTTGCCATCGGCACGCATGATGGATTGGCCCAGCCGCAAGTTGCTTGCCTTGCGCACTCTACCGAAGGCATCGACCACGCCTTGGTCCTCCGCCACCGTCACCCGCTCTCCTCCGCGCAAAGCGAGAGTCACCGTGCGCATGAGCACGTCGTCGCCTTCATCGTTCGAGTCGAGGCGCGCCAGCTTGGTCAAGGTGAGGGGCTCGTATGCGGGGTCGTCGGGGGTCGCGTCCTCCCGCAGCGCCAGGAGGGCGCTGCGGCCGCGCGTGGCCGCCTCCGAAATGCTTTCCTCCACCACAGGCAGCCCGTCGATCCGTCGCGTAGCCGTCGTGGATTGGGCCGGTGAAACCACGAAGGTGAAAGTCTGAGTGGGGACGATCCACGACCCGCAATCCCCTGCGTGCGCGGGTGCCGCAGCCAACGCGAGTCCGCAGAGTGTGAAAGCCAACACCGGCTTGCTGGCACTGTCGTTGCGCCGCATGAACGTTCCGGATCGCATCATCGAATGTTCCTCCGTCATTGTCAGGTGCCCGCATCGAAGCGTCGTGGGGAAAGGCGGGGGTGAAGATCCTTCGACGCGCCGCGATCGACGAAGTCGGCCAGCGCGCGCGCCGACGACACGTGGGCAGACCAGCCCGTCCCGAGGAATCCGCTCGCGCCCAGGATGCGTCCCCAACGTCCGAATTCGCCCACCACGGGCAGTTCGTCGCAAGGAAGGCAGTCGACGCCGAAACGCCCTCCTTCGAACACGAGACCCTCGCGCTCCGCGAAAGCCTCCCACGTGGGGCAACCCAAGGCGCGGGCGAGCAGCGGCAGGGTTTTCGCTCGATGGAAATCGAGTGCGCGAGCGCGCATCCGAGAGTCCACGTTGCCCTCGTGGGCCACGCCCACGCCCGCGCCCGGCCAAAGGAAACGCGGTCCGGAGATGCGCAGCGGGGTTCGGGAGTCGATCGGGTTCCAGACGACCGCCACGTGTCCGCTGTGTCCGCGCAGCGCGATTCCCTCCCTTCCCGCTAAGGGCGTCGTGTCGGTGGCTGCGCGCGGGGCGCGTGTGCTGGTGCCGGTGCTGGTGCCGGTGCCGGTGCCGGCGCGGGTGCCGGTGCGGGTTCCGGTGCGCTTCCAAAAGAACGCGGCGTCGGTCATGGGTACGAGCACCTTCTCGTACCCGGGCAGGAGTTCGCTCGTGCGCGCGGCCATGGCGAGGACGACGATCTCCGCGTTCACGCGTCGCCCACGGGCCGTGGTGACGACGACTCCCCGGGTGCTTTCCTCGAGAGCAATCGCCCGCTCCCGGAACACCCGTGCGCCGAGCGCCACGACGCCTTCCAGCAGGCGATGGCGCGCGGCGTCGGTATCGTCGAGCACGCGCGCGCTCGAGCTCTCCGCCAAGGAAACGCCGCCGTGTCCGAAGGGCGCGGGCACAAGGCCGAACCCCTCTGACGCGGCGGCGCGCTCGAGCTCGGTTCGTTCGAAAGCCTCGAGGCCATAACGGAACACCGACGCTTCGCGCGCGGGGAGGAGGTCCGCGAGTGCGCGCGAGCGGGCGAGCTCGACTCCTTGCGCGTGGTAGTCGACGAGCCACCGAGCGAGCTCGGTGCCGTGGGCGACCTCGGCGCGCGTGGGCGGATCGCTCGGCGAGGGCCAAAATGCGCCGAGATCGGCGCGAGTCGAGGCTCCACGGTCGTCGATGACGGCCAAGCGAGCACCCTGACCGGCGAGGAAATGAGCCGTGAGCAAGCCGAGCGGACCCGCGCCCACCACGAGGACGTCGCAGGCGATATCGAGGGACGCGGCCGATTCCGGGGAAGCTCTCGTTACGTTCATTAACTTGGGCCAAGCGCTTCGCAGTGGATGCCCATCCAGTGCCCTAGACGCCGAGTCGCGATGACTCGCACGGGCATCAAGGCGAGATAGGCGAGGAACTCGTCCACCTCCTCGGCGAGGATTCCCGAGAAGAGCACGGGAGCTCCCACACGCGCGCAGCCCAGGATTTCAGGCGTGATCCGCATGAGCGGTTTGATTTGGATGTTGGCGAACACGAGATCGAATCCCCCGTCCGGACGCGCAATGGCGCCAGCGGTCTCCTCCGTGAAGAGCGTGTGCCCGTCGTCGACACCGTTGACCCGAGAGTTTTCCTTCGCAACGAGGACGCTCTGCGGGTCGACGTCGTTGCCCCAGGCGAGCGCGCTGCCGCGCATGCGCGCGGCGATGGCGAGGATGCCGGATCCGGTGCCCACGTCGAGGACGCGGGCCGGAATCGACGGCAGCTCGAGGAGCATCTCGAGGCACAACCGCGTTGTTTCGTGTTGACCGGTCCCAAATGCCATGCCCGGATCGATGATGATTTTGTGCGGCTGAGCGAACGCTTGCGGGTCCTCCCACGGTGGAAGGATGACGAAGACGCCCTTGACGTCGATGGGGCGAAACGAAGCCTTCCAGCTCTCCCGCCAGTTCTGATCGGCCAAGGGCGCGAGGTGGAAGGCGGCCTCTCCGAGATTCAACCCGGCATCGCCTGCGCGCGCGAGGACGTTCGCCCGGAGGGTCTCGAGTCGCTCGCGATCCTCGTCGTAGAAAATAACCGGAGACCCCCTCGCGAAGTCGTCGTACTGATCGCTTGGCACGCCGGCCGGGTCGTAGTCGACTTCGGTGTCGCAGTCGACGGCCCCTTCCACGAACTCGTTCTCCCCGAGAGCGTGGAGGAGTTCCACGAGGGCATCCTTGCGGCCGTCATCGATGGCGATGCGCAGTTCGTAACAGGTCGGCGTGGTGGGCGAGCTGGTCATCGAATTGGACATGGATGGCGGACCCTCAGGCGGCCTGCCCTCGCTCCTGTAGCGACTTGAGCAGGGTGGCCGCCCGGTCATAGCACGGCTCCCTGATGAGGGCGAGACGCACGTACTTCGCGGCCTCCGCGAGTTTGCCCCACTTCGCGTACGCGAGTCCGATGTTGAAGAAAAGCAAATGGCTCGCGTCGTTGCCGGGCAAAACGAACTGCGCTTTTTTGTAGTGCTCGATGGATTCGGGGTAGCGTCGCTGCTCCACGAGGCGGATGCCAACAGCGTTGAGGAACGTCGCGAGCCTGCGGCCGTTTCGCGATCGCGCCAGCAGCGTCTTCGCCGAAGCGTAGTCGCCGAGCACGCACTTCACCTTACCCAATTCCTCTCGGGTTTCCGGCGAGAACTCGTCGATGGAGAGGGCATCCGTAAATGCCTTCTCCGCGCGCTGGTAGTCGCCCAGCGCGAAGTGGCATCGGCCAATCATCGTGAGCCGCTTGAAGTTGCGGGGGTTGTTTGCCTTGAGCTTTTCGAGCAGCGGCAGAGCTTCCGCGAACTGCCCCATGACGACGTGGAGCTCCGCGAGGGCGCCGTATGCCTGCAGGTAGTTGGGGTTCTTGGCGATGGCGCGGCGGAGCCACTGCTCCGCGCCCTTCATATCTTTTTCCTTCATGCATTTTTGGGCCACGAATTCGGCGTAACGCGAGGAGTCGCCTAGGGCCCTCAGGAGGCTCTCGGTGGCTTCCATCTTCGCTTCGTCGGAAATCCGTTCCCAGCAGGAAAGGAGCTGTCGGAAACGCTGGACGGCGAGCTCCTGGGAGTCGCGCGACTGCTCGGTCTCGAGTTCGTGGACACGCAGGCAGCGTTTCACGAACTCGACGCCCTCGGCGGCCCACTGGCTTTGCTTGGGAGGGAGCGACACGACCTGCCGGCAATGGTACTCGGCAAGGTAAACAGCGTCTTCGCGGGTGATGTCCCGGCCCACCGCCACCATCCTGCGAAGCTTCGCTTCGCCTCCGTGAGTCTCGATGTCGCACACCGCGCTCTCCATGGAGCGCTCGGTGATGGCCACGCGCGAGAGGATGTCCTCGAGAGTGGGGCTTCGGCCGCGTTCCCAGAGGAGCAAAATGAGATCCTGCTCGGCGAGCTGGTTCTCCGGTGCGCACACGCGAAGCGCGCAGGTCATGCGCAGACGGTGCGCGATGCCGCTCGCTCGCCACGCATCGCGCAGCCACTGTCGGATCTGCTCGTCCTCGCCGACGACGAGTATCTTCAACGGCCTCTTGGCTGCCTGCATGGCTTCGCGTGCCTCCGATACACATGTTAACCTGGCCGTGCCGGCCTCTCACCACGACCGTATCGGAGGGTTGGGGCGTGAATTGAGCTGCGACGCATGCGAGAGGGAAACGTGTCCATGCCCTCAAGTCGAATCGAGGAATTCCATCATGTTGTGCTAGGGCCCGGAGCGCTTGGCACGGCGCTTGCCGCGAGCCTGTCCGCTCGGGAGCCCATCGTGCTGCTCGGACGTTCCCCCTCACAAGGCCAGGTGCGGCTCGTGCATGCCCACGGGTCCACTTCGGTGGCGCTCCCATGGGCACGGTCGCCAGACGCCGTCCTCTTGCAGCTTCCTCCTCGCACTTTGGGTCGCTCTTTGGCGGTTTGGGTGACATTGCCTCCCGAGAGGGCCGCTCCCGTTGGCATCGACGTCCTGTCCACCCTCGCGCGCGCAGGCGAGAAAAGGATAGTCGCGGTCTTTGGCAACAACGGCCTGCTCGCTCCCGAACTCTTCGCCCCTTTGCTCGCCGAGCTTCCGGCCGACGTCGAACTTGTGCTCCTGCGCGCCCTCTTTTTCACCGGTTTTATACGCGATGGGGAGGATGGCGCTCGGGTCGTGAGGCATACCGGTGGTCACAGGGTGGTTGTCGGTCCCTTGCTCGACGAGCCGCAAAGGGGCGCGCCATGGAACGCGTGCCGCTCCTCGGCGGAAGCCCTCTTCGCCCGGGCCCCGAGCGCGCGCGCGGGCGTCGACCTCCCCAAGAACCTCTTCGCGTTCGAATGGGACGACGACGTGCGGGCCACCGAAGTGGAAAAGTTTTACGTCAACGTCATGCTGGCTTTCGGGACCGGCCCCTTGCCACTGCCCAACGGGGGGCTCGTCTCGCGCATGGGGGAGGAGCGACTCGCGCGCTGGGCGGCGAGCTTCACGCGCTTGTTCCCCGTGCGCGGCGTTTCCCTTGGGGAGGCGCGCCTGCGAGAGTCGCTCGCGCGTACCGTGGGGTCTACCGCGACCAACATCAACAGCGTGAGCCTCGCCGGTCACCGCGGGGAGGTTGAAACGCTCTGGTCTTTCGTGGAATTGTTGAAGTCGGCGCGCGCGGCGCACCCGCTTCCTCATGGAGAGGACGCGTTCTTCGAAACGGAGCTGGCACGGGTGGAGCGCGAATGGGGACGACCAATCCCATGCAGCCGATAACGGCCAGCGCTCCTGCGCTGCGTCGATCGCCGTTCATGAGCCACATCCTCATCGCCATAAACGTGGCCGTGTTCTTCGCGCTGCAAGGCAGCGGCGGGACCACCTACGAAAACCTGATCCTTTTCGGGGCCAAGGAAAATGGCCTCATCGCCGATGGGCAAGTGGGTCGCCTCTTCTTCCCCATGTTCCTGCATGCCAATGCCCTGCACCTTGGCTTCAACATGTGGGGCCTCTACCAAGTGGGGCGTTACCTTGAAACCCTGGTGGGCCCGCGCAAACTGGTGCTCCTCTACCTCCTCGCCGGCGTCACCGGGAACATGGCGAGCTTCGCGTTCGTCGATCCTTTGTCGGTGGGCGCCTCGGGCGCGTTGTTCGGATTCCTCTCGTGCCTTTGGATCCTGCAGAAGTACGAGGAGCGCCTCGCCTCCGAAATGAACGAGCCCGTGCAAAAGAGCACGTTGGGCATGTTGCTGGCGTTCAACTTCGTGCTCGGCTTCGTCATCCCGAACATCGACTGGGCTTGCCATCTCGGAGGGTGTCTTGCGGGCATCCTGTTTGGCCTCGCGCTCGTGATGCGGCACCGATGGAACCTTAAGGTCCTGGGCGCGGTCCGCTACCTCGGTGGCGCCACTGGACTCAAGCGGCCATCCATCGTTCTGCGCGAGGGCTTTTACCTTTGGCTCCTCGCCATCCTCAACGCACTTCTCGCGCTGGGGCTCCTGCGCGTCGGGCCCGTGACGCGGGCGTTCGGACGAGGCACGTTGGCCGCCGCCGAGAACTTCACCGAACCCAAGGAGCCCGAAGGACTCGCGCAATACCGATTGCTCGTCTCCTCGCCCAAGTCGGAAAGTCGGCCCGAGGGTATGCTTGCGGATGCGGTGGCCCTCCACCGAGCGAGCGCCTTTGCCTCCTCGTCGCTGGTCTACGACGTCCTCATCGAGTTCAACGCGCAGGGCATAGGAGGCGAGGAGTTCCTGTCGGCCACCATGCGCGCGGCGCTTTTGGAGGCGCGTGGCGAAGCCATGCGCGGGGGAAGGCTCTCTGACGCCCTCGTTGCGTCGTTCGGCCCGCTCGCCGACAATGGCCGCACGGATGTTCGCGCGTGCTTGGAGCCCGCCAATCTCCTGCGCACGCTGGGCTTCTTCGGTCTCGCGGGCAAGCTTTTCGAATGCGCCTACTATCTCGACACGCGGGACATGCGCACGGCCGCCGACGTCTTCGAGTGCTACTGGCGCGCCGATCCCGAGAACAAGATGCAAGCGCAGCGATTCCGGTATATCGCGGAACGCCTGCAGGAAGGGCGCGAGCGCCCCTCGCCGGAGGAGCTGCGTCCTCCCCCCTCCGAGGACGAAGGAACGCCACTATGAAAAGCTTCACCTGGCGCCCCGCGCTCTCGCTCTCCACCTTTGCCCTCTTTACGGCGACTTTGGCATCGCTCTGCGCGCTGGTCGCGTGCGGCAGCGACCCGGGGCGCATCATGGGCAAGGCGGCCCTCGAAGCCGATACGTCGAGCTTTCCAACGGAGGCCAATGCCACGCAGTGGGCGCCCACCTGGGTGGAGGGTGAATGGGTCCTCACCATCGGCGACGATCCCAAGAGCGCGCCCGTCGTGGAAACCTGGCGGGCCGCCCTCGCGCGTTCGCTCGTGGGCGCGGCTGGCCTCTTCGAAGGTGACGCCGGATTCGCGCGCGCGGCATCGCAAATCTCCACGAACCTCACACTAACGCCCGTGCGCCTAGGGTTTGGCGAGTTGCCTCATCTTTCGCTCACCTCCCCCAACGAAAAGCCCTTGGGTTTCTTGCACGTGAAGGTGCGCGGCGGCGGCTCGTTCCTGCGTGCTGTCGACTCGCCGTTGGCGTTTCCTTCCGACTTCGATCGGCTCGGCTCGCGCGAGGCACTGGCGCGTTGGCAACTTGATGGTCTGAGTTCAACGCCGGGCGTCGTATGGGCCGAACCCAACCTCCTGAGCGAGCTCTTCGACTCGCGTCCCCCGAGGAACCTCCAGACCACGCCCGAAGATGACGGCGAAGCCGGCGACGAGGCCGAGGGTGCCGAGGGTTTCGAGCTCCCTCCCGAATTCAAAATTTCATCGCTGATGGTGCAAATACTCAAGCGCGTGCGCGCGGACGTGGCCTGGGAATACGAGTTCGGCTTACGATCCCAAGGTCGCAATCCCGCCGCCGTCAACGTCGCCGTGCTCGATACCGGAGTCGATTACTTCCATCCCGAGCTCAAGGACTCGATGTTCGTCAATCCGAGCGAGACCGCGGGCGACGGCGTGGACAACGATGGCAACTGTCACATCGACGACATCCATGGCATCGACGCGACCGTCGATTGCAGCCGCGACGATACCGTGGCGCCGCGGCCCGGTGCCGCCGACCTTCGCGGACCGGGCGAAGCGTGCCCGACCTCCAAGGGCGACGGCGAAGACGATCTCACCGGAAACTGCGGGCACGGGACGCACGTGGCGGGCATCATCGCGGCCAAGCACGGCGGGAACCTCACGACGCTCGGCATTTGCCCCACCTGCCGCATCATTTCGATCCGCGTCTCGGAGCGGTGCCTCATGCCCGAAACGGGCCGCACGGGCGAATGCGTGAAGCCGCGCTCCGAGTACGACGCGAACACGCAATGGGAAGCGGATGGCGGCATCGCGGACATCTCGCAGATTCGCGGATTGGCCTATCTCCTCAAGCTCACCCAAAAGAACGCGGCGGGGCAGGAGGTGCTTGCCACCAACGTCGTGAACATGAGCCTCGGGAAGTACTTCCGATCGCGCGCCATGGCCTACATCATCCGGAAGCTCCACGACCTCAACATCGTCGTGGTTGCCGCGGCGGGCAACGACAACACCGACACGCCGAGCTACCCGGCCGCCTATTCGAGCGTTGTGTCGGTGTGCGCCACGGGCACCGAGTCGCACCGAGGGGAGTTCGGCAAGGCCATCTTCAGCAACTTCGGCGACTGGGTCGACATCTGTGCGCCGGGCGTCGACATCTATTCGACCGTCCCCGGCAAGGACTCCGAAGGGAACGGGCGTTTCAAGGACAAGTCGGGAACGAGCCAAGCCACTCCATTCGTGGCGGGAGCGTTCGGCTACATGCTTTCGGTTTACAAGGACTCCAAGCGCGCCGGCGACTACATCCGTCAAATGCGAGCGGCGACCAACTACCGCTCGCTCTACGCGGCCGAATACAACAAGCTCTACCGGGCCTGCTACGCGGGATCCGACGTGTGCGACCATCTCCTGGGCTCGGGCATGCTCGATCTCGGCGCCGCGCTGGAAGGAAACAAGGGTTCCGATGTCGACGATCGCAACGGCCGTCAGGTCACGTCAGGATGCGTCGTGAGTTCCATTGGAGCGCGCGGGCCTTTCTTGGGGCCGCATGCGGCTTCTAGCTTGCCCTTCACGCTCTTGTTCGCGTGGATGGCCTGGCGCCTCGCGAAGGGGGTCGCCCGTCGCCTCGGCCGTAAAGAGCCGTGATGCCCTTTTCAGGCAACCGGATTGCTGAAACGTGAAAAGTAACATCGACTTGCCCGCGGCAACCGACAACGTAACTCTTCGTCATTCACATTCCTCGGGCTTCCTTCCGATACCTTCCAAGGATGAGAGCGGGCCGAAACCTTGGGCGGGAGATGCGGATGGTGACGTGGCCGAACCATGTGATCTTTTTGAGGCAGCGCAAAGCGACGCTCTTCGCTACGGTGGGCCTCGCGTGCGCGCTCGCCTCCTGCGGCGATTCCCCTAGCATCACGGGAACGTCCAAGCAGCCCGGCAAGACCCGCATTTCGACCACCGACCCTGCGATCAAGGATGCGGGCGGCATGTCTTCCGAGGAGACCCTCGAGACAGTGGTGGATGGCGGGAGTGGCGCGTCCGGAGACGTGCTTTCCGAACTTCCTCACTCCGGAGCCCCTCCGTTGTCCGGAACCCCGCTTTCAGGAACGGGAACAGGGGGCAGGGACGTTGGCGGTCTAGGCAGGGGTGCCGGAGGTAACGCCTTCCCCCCTTCAAATCCCAGTCCAAATTCCAACGCCATCCCTCCTCTGGATCCGCCCCCCTCCGTTTCGGACGCCGGGGAGAACCCCAACACTCCAGCGAACGAAGCCCCCGTCGTAACGTGGGCGGAGATCCAGCCTATCCTGGCTGCCTCATGCGTCTCGGGATGCCATGCCACCAGCACCTGGCTCGGAAACGAAACCGGTTTCCGGGGGCGCATGGTGTCGGTCGTCGATCGCATCACCCGCGGCGACGGCGTAACCGGCTATATGCCCAAGGAGAGACGCGACGGGGCCTGGCCCGCCAAGCGCGATAAAATTCTCGCCTTCTTCGATTCGCCCGCCGCTCCAACGGGAGGCGGTGTGTCGGGAGGTGCGGGTTCGGTCCCCGATTCCGACAAGGTGCACGTCTTCATCGCGCAGGGACACGCCGGACGCCGCGTAACCTCGTGCGACGGAACCAACTGGATGGTCGACAAATCGCATGACGAGAGCATTCGTTGCTGGACCAGCGGGAGCGCAAACAACGTGGAGTGCGACCACAACATGTTCCCTGGTCGCGGCCTCGCGTTCGCGAGCGATGGCTGGGTTTACGCCGCGCACGGTTGGGGGCAAGCCAGCACCGTGGTGAAGTCGCGCAACGGCGTCGACTGGGAACCCATCCTCAGGCGAAACGCAGACCAACTCCCCCTCTTGGCTGTCGACGTCAACACCGCCTACTCGTCACCGGCCGTGGCGTCGCACTCGCGGACGTTCGCCGGCCTCGCGACTTTCGGTGCGCGCCTGCTCGGTGGGAGCTCCGAGGCGCCCTACACGGACGACCGTGGGGCCACGTGGTCCACGGCCACCGCTCCGAATCTCGACGTGGGCAACTATCGCGAGTCCTACCAGATCCGCTGGAACAACAAGGACAGGGTGTTCGTTTTCGGCGACACCAACAACGACCCCAATCGCAAGGGAGGCAAGTACTCCGACGACGGCGGAACGACCTGGAGCGCCGTCGGGGGGTGGGGGCCTTGCCGGCAGGGGCAGTTGGCCTTCGGCAACGACGTGGCCGTGATGCTCGCCGAGTCGGGAGGAACTCGGTTCAATTGCATCTCCAGAGATGGTGGCGCCAACTGGAGCGCCATGGCCGGTGGAGGGCCCGCGTCGACGACCGTGGTGTTTGGCGGAGGCAAATTCAGAGCCTACGATGGGAATTCCATCTTCGAGAGCGCGAACGGAACCACGTGGACGAGCGCGGCTCGCACGGGAGTCTCAGCGGTGAACGGCTCGGCGACCAGCTTCTCGCACGTGGCGTACTCGGCCGGACGCAACCGCTATGTGGCCATCACGCAAGGGTGGGGCAGCTGGTACGATAAACAGAAGGCCTACCATAGCGCGGACGGAGTCGCGTGGACCGCGTCGACCCTCAGGGGCGGCCACCCCATAACTCAGCTCAAGGCGGGCCAGGTTGCCAAAAGCGCGTTGTGCCCAAATTGACTCGCCTCACTCGTCGTCGTTGTCGGTGGCTTCTCCCTCGCCTCGCGGCGGGCTGGACTTGCCGGCTTTGTGGTGGTCGTAGCGCTTGTCGTGCGCCTTCTTTATTTGTTCCTGTGCCTTCTTCGTGGCCTGGTGGATGCTCTGGTACATATCGGCACTCTTTACGGTGGCGTCACCGTGGAATCCACCGTCGTGCCAGTTGACGTGCGAGACGTGGACGCCGGCCTCAAGCGACAGGATCCACTTCGCCGAGAAGTTATGCAGAGCGAGGGGCTGGAGCTTCTCGCGCGTCTCAACCTCGCAACATTCCCGTATGGCGTTGGTGAGTTCGAATCCGTGGGCAGCGACTTGGACCGGCATCTGTCTTCCTCCGTGGGGTGCGAGCGCCGCCTTTAGCGCGATTTTCCGGTGCGCATGTCCTCCATGAGCACCCGGACGCGCGCGAATTCCTGCGACGCGAATTTTCGGTTGAACAGCTCGAAGAGGACGTACACGAGTCCATGATGGAGGGCGTCGTGCACGTATTCGACGAACGTCGCCGGCCAAGAACGCTCGAAGCGTTCGAGCGCCGCGCGGCGCACCGTCCCGCGGAGGACGGCAGGGCGCAGGATGTTCCCTTCCACGAAACCCGATGGCGTGAGGTAATGCCCAGCCCCGAGCTCCCGCGAAAGGACTCCGCCCGCACCGAAAACGATGTTCTCCCAGCCGCTAATTTCTTCCATCCGAGCGGCGTTGGCAAGTTCGGCGAGTAGGAAGTTGGCCTCCTCCACGACCTGCGACAGTCCCGACGCCGTTTCTTCGCTGAGGTAACCTCGAGCGAAACCCCAGCCGTCGCCAATGACGCCGCGGAGATAGAGTTCAAAAATGGCGCGCACGGTGTAGGGCGATGAAAGGCGCGACGTGCGATCGACGATGGCGTTGAAGTCGGGCTCGTCGCGCACCAACTGGACGACGTCACGGTGGAAGTCGTTGTTGGCGAGGTGCATGGCGTCTTCGTCGAGTTCCAGCCGGGGACGTTCGCGCGCAGCTCTTTCGAATGCCTGTATGTATCGGAACTCGGCGAGGGTGTCGTCGAGCATTTCGCCGAGTGTTTCGTTGATGGGCAGTTCGAGCTTGGGTGCCGAGGCGTTGGGCCGGAACTCGACTTCGACGTCGGGGTAGAACACGAGGCTCGTCAGTATGGCTCGCGACTGGCTCGCCAGCGCGTCGTACAGGTCAAGCGGGGTAAAGATGCCGCTCTTGATGAGGAGGTCGCCGAAGCGCAGTTGCTTTGTTACCTTTCCGGCCGCGTCAACGAACGTGTCGAGCGTGAGGCGTCCCTCGCGGTAAATGACCTCGCCGAGCCGATCGTCGATAAGCTGCGAGTTCGCGGATGTGACGCGGCCGTGCCAAACGTTGATCGTCTTGACGACGCCACCCTCCACTTTGCACGCGAGCTGAC
>JBIKVI010000085.1:0-15689 GCA_044356935.1 Silvanigrellaceae bacterium
TGAACCGCTTGACGCCCTCGATTTCGTAGAGGTCGCCTTCGATATGCTTGGCGCGCGCGCGGCCAGCCCCGACGTCCGATCCCGCCTCGGGCTCGGTGAGCACCATGGTGCCTCCCCAATTCCCATCGAGCATGGCGCGCAAGAACGTCTTCTTCTGCTGCTCGGTTCCGCACGAGTCGATGACGCGCGCGACCATGGGGCCGAAACACGTGTAGAAGGTCAGGCAAGGGTTGGCGCCCACGACCATTTCGAACGCGGCCCAGCCCACCGTAGCGGGAGCGCCGAGGCCCTCGAGGCGTTCGGGCGTATCGATTTTGTGCCAGCCGCCTTCGAGGTAACGGCCGATAGCCTCGCGCACGGCGGGTTGGAGGGTCACGTTCCCTTTGTCGTCGAGCTGCAGGGGGATGCGATCGGAATCGACGAAGGAGGCCGCCAAGTCGGTGGAGCAAACCTGTTCGAAGGCCGTGAGCACGTCACGCGCGGACTGCTCATCCATGGAGGCGTAGGGACCTTTGCCGAGGGACGTGTCCTGGATGCGCAGGTGCTCGAAGAGGTTGAAGATGACGTCGCGAAGGTTGCTCTTGTAGTGAAGCGCTGTACTCACTGCGGACCTCGGTAAGTGCGGACGTGCTTGACGCGGCGGACGCTCCGGACGAGAGCGCTCACCGATGTGTTACTGCCACCTCTATACGAGTGTTCTATGCCGAAAGGCAGCCCGCCTCAAGTTAACGCGTCAGAGGGGAAACGCTTTCGTCCGCTGCGGGAGCGAGTTTGTCGGCAACCTGGCCAACTTGGCGTCAATCGGAGTCATCGCGCTCGAACTGATACGCGACCGCAACTGAAGGAAAGAAAGCTCGGTTCCCCCGCGCGCGGTATGGATGGACCGCGTACCAATGCACCAGAAGTGCGGCCAGTTGCGAAGGGGCGAACTGCCAGAGGGCAGTGGGCCCAAGCCGGGCGTTACGCATGCGCGATCCGTTGGGGGCTCCATAGGCCCTCGCGTCGAAGGTGCGCAGTGAGACGCCCGTGCGCCAGCCCGCGTCAGGGATGGCGTCGAGCAGCAGGTCGGCGTTGACGAAGGTGGCGTAACCCCGATTGCGGACCAGGAGATCTTCTCCCGGATCATAAAAGGTCGGCAGACCTGGTGGAAGGTCGAGACGCGTGCGCGCGACGCCGCCTTCGGTGCGCGAAAGCAGGGGCCCCGCCTTGAACTGGATATACGTCGATGCCGAGAAAACCTGACCACCACGCTGACCCCGAACTTCACCCGAACCCTCCGCTCGCACGGCGTCGGGGCCGCGATTATCGCGACGGGTGAGATCGTCGTCATCCCAAGCGAAGGACGTGGAAGGAAAGGCATGCAGATGCCCGAATGATCCAAAGTAACGCTGCCCCTGAAAGCTCGTGCGGAAACCGAGCACCGAAACGGGCTGGAACTCCAGCCCCACTCCTCCTTGGGCACGCGAGGGCGAGAGAGTGGCGGTGAGAAGAGGACGCACGAAGTTTTTCTCGAGCACCACATTATCGGATGCGTAAAGGCCCCACGTGGCGAAAGCGTCGAGCTGCAACGAGAGGCCCAGAGGATTCGCACGACCCGCGCCTAGCGCCGCGAAGCTCGTTGCCGCGCGCGCCGTCACAGCCTTCGTGACGATAAATGCAATCACAAACAACGACACGCATTTCCAGACAACCGCAACGCAAGAGAAGCTTCGGAGGTTTGGGGGCGAGGCAGGTGCCGATGCGCGCAGGGAGCGAGCAGAGAACATGCGGTTCCTCCTACTGGAACAAGGGGAGCACCATTCCGGAAACGCGGGCAGGTTCGTTCCTCTTGAGGCCGTCGTCAATCCACAGTCCACTTCATTGCCAAGGAAACGTGACGAGACGCTCGAGGGCTGACCCGGTAGACTGCGTTTGCGGAGTCCTGCGCATCGGTCACGGGCTCCAAAGGAGGCTGAATGGAGACACTCAACACAGTCATCCGGCCTGCTCCCCGCCTGCGGCTCGAACCGACGATTGCCGTGGATCCCTTCCTTGCGCACATCGATGCCTATCGCGCGGTCCCAGCTTCAATGGGACTCAGGGGAGCCATGGTTCCCCCCCTCCCTTCAATGAGGCATGTTCCCGTAATGTCGGTGCGCTCGGCCTGGACGACCTTGCTCGACGTTCTCGCTTTGCCGCGTGGCGCCGAGGTCGTCCTTTCGGCCATAAACAGCCCTTGCATGTTCGATGCCGTGGCGCGCGCGGGACTCGAGGCCGTCATCGTCGATGTCGACCCGCGCACGCTGCTGCCCACCCCGCGCGCGCTGGAACGGGCGATATCGAGACGGACCGGAGTCGTACTCGTGTCGCACCTCTTCGGCACATGGTCGGATCTCGGCATCATTGCCGATGTCTGCGCCTCGCGAGGAGTGCCGTTGGTGGAGGATGCCGCCCATTGTTACTTTGGATCGGGTTTCGAGGGCTCTCCCGACGCCTCGGTCTCCCTTTTTAGCTTCGGGACCCTCCATCGCAGCGCCGTGGGACAAGGAGGCGTCGCTATCGTCCGCGCCCCCGCTCTGCGAGCGCGGCTCGTCGACGCACTCGAGCGCATGCCGGAGGTCGAAGAGGCCGAGACCTTGCGCCGTCTCGCAAAGACGCTGAGCCTCTCGCCGCTGGGGTCGCCTGCGCTCTTTGGCGCGGCTTCGGCTCTCTGTTCATTCGCGGGGCGCGACCTCGAATCGATTCTGCGCGAAGCCGTTGGCGCGGTGTCGGAAGATGACGCGCACTCCCGGAAGGATCGTCGCCCCTCAAAGCTGCTGGCCGGACTCGTGGCTCGTGCCTGCGCCTCGCGTAGATTCGAGGCGGAATGGGCGCTTTCGGTGAGGCGAATGGCGCACTACCGCACCCTCGCGCAATCGCACGCCCGTAGCGCGCTGGAAGCGGCCCTTGGAAACGTCGTGACCTTACCCGGCATCGAAGCGCAGCTCCATGCGTTTTGGATCGCTCCGTTGGCTTTGCCGGACGCACCGACGGCGCTCAAACTCGTGGCACTCGCGCAAGACTGCGGAGTCGTCGGCTCACGCACGACTCCCCATTTGGAAGCGCACTTCTCTCACGACGCTCCCGGGGCGCACGCCCTCGTAGAGGGAATGGTTTATGTTTCGTGGAAAGGCCTTTGCGCCCTCTTCGAGGCGTTCGGCGCATCGCCGGAGGCTGGAGTCGAACGTGGTGCCCAAGGAGAGACTCGAACTCTCACACCCACAGGGAGTGGTTGATTTTGAATCAACTGCGTCTACCGTTCCGCCACTCGGGCACGTTCGAAAACGAAACAAGGAAAAGGGGATCGAGGAAATCGCAATGCACGCTGGACACGGGCCCAGGCGCGTCTGCTAAACTCAATGGAGTTTCATTGGCTAGCGATGTTGCGCGAGCAGCTGTACGTCGCCGGACACCCCCGTGTCAAGGGGGGGAGAGCGCGCGAAAGCCATCGCAACCCGAAGGAGGACACCCGTGGACTTCAAGATGGAAAAGAACGGCGCGAGCGCCCGCGTGAACCTCGGTGGGGTCATCAACGAGGACGCGGAAATCCCGTTGCAGAAGATCGCGGGCGACCTCGCCTCCTTCACGGAGGCGACGTTCAACTTCGCCGCCGTCAAGTCCATCAACTCGCTGGGCGTGCGCGCCTGGGTGACCTTCCTGCGCTCCATCGAGGATGGCCGCGACATCGCTTTCGAGGAGTGCGTGCCCGACGTCATAATGCAAATCAATATGATTCCGTCGTTCAAGGGAAAGGCGACCATCCGCAGCTTCTTCGTGAACTACGTGTCGCCCGCGACCGACAAAACCCAGCGCATCCTCGTGAAGAGAGCCGACCTCCCTCCCAAAACCATGCCCGCCCCTCCCAATTGCCCCGACTCGGGCGAACCCATGGAAACCGAGGAGCTCGAGGAGGAGTACTTCGCTTTCCTCATGCGCTGAAGTCGCGAGTCCGACGATTCGGGGTCCGGAGAGGGCATGCCGGTGCCCATCCTGAGACTTGAGTCGTTTGAAATCCCTGGGCTTCTCTGATTAGCTATTAAAGTCCTCGGAACGTCCGTCCGATGGCCCGGAGACAAGAGGAGGCAACCCCCGCCGATTTGGCGAACGGGGCGCCCAGCAGGGAGGCTACTTGGACATGGGCATGCCCAGCACGACGCCCGGCGTCGACGCCCAGACTATCATAGACTCGCGGCTCATCGAGCAATTCGAGACGCACCGCGAGTTCACGCGCATTTTCCTCGACGCCTTCGCTCTCCTGAGCCGTGATCGTCGCGTGCTGAAGTTCAACCAGATGTTCTGCACCATCTCGGGCTTGCGAGCCATCGATGTGCGAAAGGCGCCCCACATCGACGCCATCCTCGCGACCCAGATACACAACTCCTGCAAGTCGGCCATCGACATGATCCTCGAAGCGCAGGGGCCTCTGCGCATCGACGAGGTCGCCGCCACCAAGGTCGCCTCCGGTGAATCCATGCAGCTCATCGTGGGAAGTTATCCCTATTTCGGTCCCGACGGCGAACTCCTCGGAGCGTGCGTCATCCTCCGCGATGTGACCGCCGAGACGAACCTCCAGGGCAAGTACACCGAGAAGGCCATCCAGAGCGTCACCGACCCCCTCACGGGACTCTTCACGCGGCGCTATTTCGAGGACTTCATCGACAAGGAGATCGAGCGAGCCCGCGTGTCGCACAAGGATCCCTCCTTGGGCCTGCTCATGTTCGACCTCGACAAGTTCAAGTCCATCAACGACGGCTATGGCCACCAGGCGGGCGACTTCGTGCTCAGGGAAACCTCCAAAATCCTTCGCGCGGTGGCGCGCCAATCGGACATCCTCGGCCGCTACGGCGGCGAGGAAATGCTCGTGCTCCTTCTCAACTCCACTCCGAAAGGAGCCGCCGTCGCGGCCGAGAAGTTCCGCCGCGCCATCGCGTCGCACGAGTTCGTGTTCGAGGGCGTGCGGCTGCCCGTTACGACCTCCGTGGGAGTCACGGTGTTCGCCAATTTCTCGGAGACGCGCGACGTCGTGGTCAAGCGGGCGGACGCGTGCCTTTACGCGGCCAAGCACGGCGGTCGCAACGCCTGCTTCTCCGACTTTGGCGGGGGGCCCGAGCGCGTTCCCGAGTCGACACTCACCGACGCCGAGTGAGCCGCTACGACGGCGCGCGCTCCTTGCCTCCGGCGTCGTAGATATCGGCGTAAGCGTGCCGCGCCCGAGTTTCGAGGCTCGCAAGGAAAGCGTCGATCCACGCATGGCGCTCCTTGCGCGGAACGTCGACCTCCACGCGCTCGAAGACCACCGAAAGGTGGCAAAAAGGCAACGGCAGCAGGAATCGATCCCACGACCCGAGGCGCAGGGAGAAGGAAGTGGGGCCCATGAGCGGCACGCGCCGAGCGACGACGTGGATACGGGCGAACCAGCAGACATTACCGGCTTCCCAGGCTAAAAGGCCCACCCCCGGTTTGGGGACGCAGGGGGGACCTCGAGGTCCATCGAACGTAACACCCACCACGCGCCCTCGCCTGACTGCCGAAAGCAGCGATTTGAGCGCGGCTTTCCCCCCGCGGCTGCTGCTGCCGCGCACCATCTCGTAACCACGCCGTTCGAGGATTCGCGAGATGATCTCTCCATCCTTGCTCTGTGACGCGATGAGGGTACCGGGCCACCCATCGAACGACGCGATGGCGGGCAGGAGAACGGAATGGACGGTGGCCAAAACGAGCCCGCGACCAGCCCTGAGGTCCTCTTCCACATTTTCCCAGCCGACTCGCGTAAACCGGCACGTCTTTAGCAGAAGGAGATAATAGCCGTAAAGTACAGCTGAAATAAGGAAACGAGCCAAGATCTGTCCTTTCGCCACGCGCGCGGGGCCATGCCGGGAGGCATGAGGGCTCAATAGATTCCGAAAAAACGACGATAGCGCAGGAGTCGCCCGAAGCAGAAGAGGGGTCTCCCGTGTCCGCTCGCCACCCTTCCCGGTCTTTCCTTTCAAAAGCCACCTTTGCGAGCCTTGGCATCGCTGTTTTGGCGATCCTTCCCGCGACGCGGGCCCTTGCCGGGCCCCTCGACCACGCGACGCATCCCGACGGCCGTCCGCAAGGCCTGAGTGCGATTGAACTCCTTGTCCACGAGTGGCGAGATGCGGCGGCGGCGACGGCGGAACGGGCCTGGTTCACCCAATTGGAAGCGCGCGCCACTGCAATGCTTCCTGAAGACGAACGCCGCGCGCGTTCCCTGGTCGTGGAAGCCAAGCGGCTCATCGTCGATGCCTTCCCGGAGGACCGGACCCGCGCCGAACTGCTGTTGGTGGACGCCATCCGTTTGGCCCCCCGTTACGTCGAGGCCTACGCCGACCTCTCGCGCTACACGCTCTGGCAGATATCCAACGGACTCAAGGAGCCCGCCGAAATCCAGCGTGCCGCGCTCTTGGCCGCACACGTTCGGGAACTCGCCCACACCCGCCCCCTTGGGAACTTCTTGGTGTGCGAAATCCTTTTGGCCATGGGCCAGACGAGCCAGGCGGCGGCGCTTTTCAACGAAACCGCCCGCAGGTGGCCCGATCACCTCGACACGAGGGTTTTCGAGGCGCGCTATTGGAGCGAGGCCGACCCCGAGCGCGCTATCGCCTCGGCTCAGGACGCACTCGGACGTGGGCATCCGATGGATGATCTTTCGCCGGCCATCGCGCTGGCGGTGACCAACGCCGACAGTAAAGCCGGCAATGACGGCGTTGCCAAGAACGTGGGGAGTCGATTGGCGCGCTTCGCGACGGTTTACCCGGATCGGTGGCTCTGGCATCGCGCCGCACTCGCCTTCAGCGAGGAAGGTGCCCACGATCGCGCTCGCGATGCCTACAGGCGCGCGGTGGCCCTGGGCAACGACATGGAGGCGCGCCTCCAGCTCGGCGTGCTCGAATACTCAGTCCTTCGCGACTACGACGACGCCTCGCGAAACCTCGAGCGAGTGCGTCAAGTCCTCGACGACCGCGCTCGAGAGCGGGGAAGCGCAGCCCTTCAGAGCGACTCGCGCGCCCTGGTTTTAAGCCACCTCGCGCTCGCGCGACTCGAGTCGGGCGACGAAACGCGCGCGCGGGAAACCGGTGCCGACGCCCTCGTCGCGGGAATGCGCAACCCCAACATCCTCGTGCCTCTCACCGAGGAATTCATGAGGCGCAAGAAAGGCGAGCTCCTGCGTCCGGGGCTAGAGGAGGTCGCGCGTCGCGATCCTCTGCAGGAGTACGTCCACGTGACGCTGGGCAACCTGGCCAGCGCGCGCAAGGACCTCGAAGCGGCGTTCGATCATTTCGGAGCCGCCATCGCCCTCCAGCCCGAACGCGACGACCTCTTCTCCGCGCGAGGGCACGTCGCCTACAAAGCGCTTCGTTACGATGCCGCTTTGCGCGACTTCGAGCGCGCCTCGAAGCTCCGTCCCGATCAAGCGACCCACCATTACAACCGCGCCTGCATGCTCTCGTTGCTCGGACGCAAGGATGAGGCCCTCGTTTCGTTGCGCGAGGCCCTGTCCATGAACGGACAATTGCGCGAGGTCGCCTCACGCGACGCCGACTTGGAGCCGTTGCGAGGCGACGAGAGTTTCGCCTCGCAGCTCGCGACGCTCGGGCTCCTGTCGGCCGACCACGAGGCCGTCCCGGGCCCCGTGGAATTGACGCCCGAAATGCAGAGCGCCCAATCGCAGCCCGAAGGCGCCGACGAGAGTTCCGCCCTCCCCTGAACGCAAGGTCATCCCCGCGACGGGCTCCCTTCGCTTGTTACTTTGAAGCAAGCTTGAGCGCGCGGGATGTGCGCTCGTTGACCATGTTCCAATTGATGTTCTTGAAGAACGTGTCGATGTAGGCGCCGCGGTTCGCCTTGTAGTCGAGGAAGAACGCGTGTTCCCAGGTATCGAGAACCAGCAGCGGGATGCTGTTGAGGGTCAGGCCCACGTGGTGCTCGAGCATCTGGACGTTATTGATGCGGCCCGTGGTGGTATCGAGGCAGGTGACGACCCAACCCGGCACAGCCAAACCCGTGGCTTTCACGTCTGCCTTCCAAGCGTCGAGGCTGCCGAGGGTGTCGGCGGCGAGCTTCTCGAACTCGGAAGAGGGCGTGCCCGCGGGTCCGAGGTTATCGAAGTAAAGCTCGTGGAGGAAGGCGCCGTTGTATGGCACGGCATAGCGGCGCTTGAGTTCGGAGTACTCACCGAAACTATAGTTTGTGAGACTGCGATCGGTTTTGGTGAGCTTTTCCTCGATCTCGTTGAGCTTCTTCACGTAACCTTCGTAGAGACCGAAGTGGGCTTCGAGCTGGGGATCGCTGATTCCATCAAGTTTGCCGAGCAGGTTCTTGAAGCTGCGGATTTCTTTTGCCATGGCGTGCATCCTTCCGGCTTTGGTTTTCGAGGGCCTGGGACACGCCATGAAACCATCAGAGGGGGTTCGTTTCAAGCTTCGGACCCGCGCGCAGAGGATAATCTGCGAGGTCCACCGAGAGGACATCGCCCGGCTTTAGCGGGGCGTCGGCGTTTTCGTCACGCACCAGAGCTACGGCCGCATCGACTCCGGCGTCGTCGGGCGCAAAGTGGATGACATGCAACTTCGAACCTCCGGGCCCTACGAGGTGCGTCCCGATCTCCAACCCGTAAGCGCGGCCACGGTCGATGTACACCCAGCGAGCCTGACGTCGTGTGATGCGAAACGGCGCTTCCTCCAACTCGTGCACGAGTGGTCCGAGCGCGCGCGTGGCGGCATCGGCCATAGCCGACGGATCGAAAGGAACAGGAGGGCCGCCGGGTGAAGGCGAGGCCACGAGTGTGTCGCGTTTCTCGCCGAAAACTCCACCAGCGACTGCGATCTCGTACGAGGTGCGCGGCCAAGTGGGAGGTCCAATGGGCACGGTGGTGGGATCCGCGTCGGGAAGGCGGACGCGCGCTCGAACGACACGGTGAGCGCGGCGCGGGTGAACTGACTTTCGCGCGGGCGCCCCAGGCACTTTTGCGGGCCATGCGCCGGCAAGAGCGTTCGCGTCGGCGTTCGCGTCGGCGGGAGCGGCATTGGCTGCTGTTGGTGTCGTCGGAAGGCGCTCCCCAGCAACGGAGGGCGGAGTCCACCGGCAGGCCATACGAGCGATCGTCGCGTTGACGGGCCACCCCTCCTCGGCCAGCCGCTCTCCACCGACCGCGTCGAGAATCAGGGCGAGGCGTTTCCCCAAAGGACCGCCTTCCACGCGCGATTCCCAACGCACGGGACTCACAGACCGCGCGGTTCTCTCTCGCGCGCGGGCGAGTGTTCCGTTGGATCGCATCAGCGTCGGGGGAGTACCTGCGAGCGGAGAGGACCCGTTCTCCCAAACAGCTCCGGCAAGGAGGCAGTCGGCGCGCCAGACGAGCGCGGCAACGCGCGCGAACTCGCTCGACTGATCGCGTCCGTTAGGCAGCAGGAATGCCGCGGCGAGAATGGCGTCGCGCGGACCGTTCCATTGGTATTCGCGCAGGCCGCGGAAGGCACCCTTGGACTCCGTGCGCGCCGGCGCGCCGCGCACGCCGAGTTCGGCCAGGCGCTTTTCGAGGAAGGTTTCGGCGCTCGCGCGCACAGGCGCCGAAACCTCGCGGTTTTCGGAGACGAATTCCACGGGAGGGACGAAGAGAATAGGCATCCAAGATCTCCTCGCCTTCGTTCTCCCGGTCGTGTCTAAAAGAGAACGCCGACTCCGCCCCATATTGCAAAAAAGTTCATGAACGACGAATCCCCGGTCTTGGCGATGACCGTGAAGTTGCGAAGATCGACGTTGAGCATGAAGTGCTTGGCGAAGAAGAATCTACTGCCGATTCCCATGCCCACCGTGGGGCTCGTCTCACTCAGGACTTCGGGACGGCCTTCCTCGCCGTACCAGTCGGGATTGTCGGTTCCGTCTGTCGTCTTGGTTCCGTCGGGGAAGGTCGTCACGTAGGGAGTGTAGTCGCTCATTGCGACGCCGAGTCCCAAACTCGCGTAGAGGTCGAGGTACCCCACGGCCGAGAGGAACCAGAGAGCCTTCCCGTAAACGGGCGTCCACTGGTAGTTGGCCATGAGCATGGTGTTAATTTGCCGGATGGGCATGTAGGCCGGCTTGCGTTCGAGGGGTTTGTTGCGCTCGAAGTCCTGTTTGTTCTCGGGAGTCGGGCTCCCACCGTAAGCAGCGGAGTCGTTGGCAGCGTTGGCAGGGGTTCCTGCATTGTCCTTGGTGGAGTCGGCCACGCCACCGCATTCTCCCGAGGACTCGTCATACTGCGCCGCGCGTTTGGTATCCCTGTAGAAATTCTCGACGCAGGTGCGTTCGGTCCTGTCGGCCGAGATTCCGAAGAAGCCCTCCACATTCACGGCGTGCCATTCGTTAAAGTGGTAGGTGGCCGAACCCGCAATGAGGTAGGTGTCGATAAACGACTGGTTGAGGATCGTTCCTCCTCCTACGTTGAGCTGGAAGCGTCCCGCTTTCGGATAGAACTTGCCTTTGACGACCTCGTTGCCTTCCACCGCCTTCTTGTAGTCGGCGCGGGCCGTGGATGCCCCATGAAGGGCGGGAGTGAGGAAGCTCGCGGCCAGCCCCACCATGGCCAGGAGCGCAACGCCGAGGGACTTGCCGACGCTCCCCGCCGCTCGCAGTTTACCGCCAGCGGTGTTCAATGTGCGCGGATAAACCGTATTGAATAGGAAGCGCACGCCGGTGACGTAAGAGTTGCCCGCTCGCCCGCGGCCCACCGTAGGAAGGTGCGTGTCGAGATCGGTGGTGGGCGAGTTCCACATTACGGTGGGCACGTGCGAATCGTGCCGCACGCGGACGACCTCTTCCTCGTATCCCGCGTGGACGCTCAACGACCTCGCGGCCTTCATTGTGTTGAGGGCGTCGACGGCCGCCTCGGCGTTAGGCACGGGGATGACGCACACGTCGGGTCCGAAGAACGCGTTGCTCGCGTAAACGCTCGCAACGACCTTCCCCAAGGGCAGGAGGTGCACACCGGGCGAAACGAAATAGCCGTTGCTCGCGTTGTCGATGGGCTTGCCCCAACGCAACGTTTCCTCCGACTCGCGCGCGGCGATGCCCTGGAAACGAAGGTAACGCTCCCACGAGGTGGCTCCGCAGAGCGGACCCATGATGTGCCGCCCGGGTTCACCGAGATCCGACTTGACGCCGATGGGCATGGTCTTCACGAGAGCGACGAGGGCATCGACGAATCCCTCGAGCGCCGACTCATGGACGAACGCGAGCCCCGTGGACTCGAGTCGCTGCCCGCAATCCACCGTAGCCCCGTAAAGGACGTGGGCGGCCGCCGCATCGATGTCGGCCGAAGGCAGCACGAGGGCCGCGTTCTTGCCGCCACCGCAAAGAACCATCCGCGTGTTCTGGCTTGTGGAGAGGTCCCGACGGATCTGCTCGAGGCTCTCTTCGCCGCCCGTGTAGAGCACGCAATCGAACTGCTGAGAATGCAGGAGCCTCCGATAGGCCTCCAAGTCGCCGAAGATCAGTTGCACGAGGCCCGGGGGAATTTCCGCCGCCTGAGCGCACGTCGCAAGGAGACGACCCGAGAGCGGGCAATGGAGCGATGGCCGCAGGCACACGGCGTTGCCGGCGACGAGCGCGGGGAGCGCAGCGGAAAGGAGCGAGTAAACCGGGAGAGCGACGTTGGACGAAAGGAGGCACAGTCCAACGGGAGCGTAAGCCCAACTCCATCCCGACTCTTCCGACTTCGTGCTGAGGGCATCTCGGCAAAAACCGGGGAGGATCTCGAAGAGCGATTCGCACATCGCCCACTCTTCATCGACGGCCATGCGCGAACGCGCTAGCTCTAGGCACATGGCGGACTTGAACTGCTCCGAGTTGGCACGCAGGGCTGTAACGAAACGGGCGACCACCACGAGCCTTTCATCGATTCCGAGCTTCTGGTGCACGGCTTGCGCTAAGCGCAGCCCAGAAGTGATCTCGCCCACGAGATCCTTGCTCCACCGGGAGACCGCAATGACCTCGGCGGGCCGAGCCGGATTCTTCGCCTCGAACGTCCGCTCGGGCTTGCTGAGTTCCGAGAAGCGTCCGTTGATGAAAGGGAAGAACACACCGCTCGAAGAAGACATCTTATTCCCTCGGGTACGGATCACGGGTGCCGACCCGGGGAGCCGGGCCGATCCTCCAATCAACCCCTAGGGTAACAGCTTTGCCGCTGGATTTCGCGGGAACGGTGCCTCCGGCCCCCTAGGCGGGGTTTTGACATGCAGCATCTGCCGAATCCATCGCGCCATCGGCCCCCAGACGCCCATCTAGCGCCGCTTCGCAAGCGCGCCAGGCCTTGGCATCGAGCGAACTCGACAGGAGATCCGACACCTCACACATCTCGGCCCAACGGACACCCTTCGCACCGGTCTCCTCGAGCACGCAGGCTTCGAGCGAGGAGAGGAGGGAGGTGCGTGAAGCGGGCACCACAGCGACCCGCCCCAGCCCCGAGAGAGCGTGATGTGTGATGGTGTGGGTGAAAGGAGCGGAACTCAACAGTCCCGAAGGAACATCGACTCCATGACGCGCGAGGAGAACGCTGACGGGGCGACCCGAGAATCGGAGTTCGTCGACAAGTGGGATGCCGAGCGTGCCCTTGAGAAATCCGCGCGTGCGATCCGCGAGGAGGACGCGCGCGCCACCATTGGCGCCAATGGCCACGACGCAAAGAGCTTCGAGTGAAACGGGAATCTGCGCGCGGCGCGGCTTGGGGGGCGGACACGCATCCTGCCGACCAAGAGCTTCCGCGCGACATGCCTGACGCACCGGACAGGAAGCGCACTGGGGCGAGTGCCTCGTGCAAAGCGTCGCACCGAGCTCCATCATGGCCTCATTAAACTCGCCGGGACGCGCACGGCCCTCGGCGGAGGAGAGGAGCTCTTCCTGCGCGAATCGATGTATGCGCTTTTGGCCCTCGCCGCTCCACACCTCGGCGGGCTTCTCGAGGGCGAGGAGACGGCTCACCACGCGCACGACATTGCCATCCACGCAGGCCACGGGTTCTCCGCACGAGAAACTCGCGAGGATGCTTGCTGTGTAGGGCCCAACGCCCGGCACCTCGAGCCATTCGTCGTACGATGCGGGGAAGCGACCGCCCCGCCCATCCACCACATGCGATGCGCCCTTGCGCAGATTGCGCGCGCGAGCGTAGTAGCCCAATCCCGACCATAAGGAACGCAGGGTGTCGTCGTCACAACGCGCGAGGTGTTCCACCGTCGGAAGTCGTTCCACGAATGCCAGGAAGCGTGGGACGACCACTGCCATGGTGGTTTGTTGGCTCATGACCTCGCAGATCCACGTGCGATAGGGATCGCGGTCGCGGCGCCAAGGAAAATCGCGCTTGTGGGCATCGAACCACGCCAACAGTTCAGCAGCCCATCGACGAGGAGGAGGCGAGGAGACGGAAGGCGAAGAGAGCGACGGAGGAGACATGAGACTTTCCTGAATGGCGCGAGCCGGACGCGCGCAAAAAAACGATCGCCGCGCAAGGTTGTACCTGCGGGCGATCGCTTCACGTTGGCTCCACGGTCACGAGGACCGCTGAGGCGGTGGCCGTGGATTACTCCATGCCGCCTTCGCCCATGGTGTTGCCCATGTCAGGCGACACGGTTTCACCACCATTCTTCTTGCCACCGGTGGTCTTGCGGGGACGACCGCGGCGGACGAGCTGGCGGAGCTTCTCAAGCTTGCTTGGACGGCCGCGCTTTTTGGGAGCGGCTGCGCCTTCCTTCTTGGGACGGCCACGCTTGGCAGGAGCCTTCTTCGCGGCTGGCTTCTTCGCCGCAGTCTTCTTCTTCGCGCCGACGGCCTTCTTGGCTGCTGGCTTCTTCGCCGCGGTCTTCTTCTTCGCGCCGACGGCCTTCTTGGCTGCTGGCTTCTTCGCCGCAGTCTTCTTGGCAGCAGTCTTCTTGGCGGCAGTCTTCTTCGCCGCAGTCTTCTTGGCAGCAGCCTTCTTGGCGACAGGCTTCTTCGCCACGACCTTCTTGCCGGCGGTCTTTTTGGCAGCGACCTTCTTGGCGGCAGGCTTCTTCTTGGCGGCAGGCTTCTTCTTGGCGGCCGGCTTCTTGGCGGCGGTCTTCACATTTGCCATGGCGAATTCTCCTTAGACAAAACAGCTACGAGTGGAACAACGCGTCAATAGGGGACTGAGGAACGACCCTCGCATCTTCGCCGCGCGTCGGACTCGACGTTCGAACTTCGCGCACCGGGACTAAGAATCGATTTCCTGATCCCAATCTAAACCACCTGAAAAAAAATTGGTAGTTTTCGGAAGGCTCATCGTAACATTTTTTTCCACCACAGTTTTCGTAACAGGGAGCGGTCCGCAGACCGCCGCGCCCGAAAGGAGAACGACCACCGCATGAACGATCATCGAGACACCGGCTCGCCACTACCAACCGCCGCGCAGGCGATCTCGCTGCGCGACAAGCGTCTCGGCCTCGTCTTCGACGAACCCTCTCCCCTCGACGCGTCGTCGGGTTTCCCTTTCCCCGACGACGCGACCGCCGAATGGGAGACCCGGCAGACCGTCGATCGCGTGGCGCGAGCGTGGTCGTCACTGGGCATGGAGGTCGTACTCCTGCCTCTGGACTCACGTTTCTGGGGCATGTGGGAGAAGAACTACTCCCGCCTCGACCTCGTCCATTCCCTCGTCGAAGGATGGGGCTCGCCCTCGCGCGAGGCCTGGCTCCCGGCAGTGTGCGAACTCTCGGGCGTGCCCTGCGTCGGCTCGCCCGCTCTCGCGCAGGGACTCGCGATGCGCAAGAGCCTGCTCAAAATCCTCTGCCGCGAACTGGGTGTTCCCACCGCCGACTTCCACGTGGCGCGCACGCCCGAGGAGTGTGAAGGCATCCCGGAACGCCTCGCGACGGGTCCTTGCTTCCTCAAGCCCGACTGCGAGGGATCGGGAATGGGGGTCGACGCGAGCGTCTCACTTTCCGACGATGCCGCGCGAACGCGGGTGCGCGCCCGGAGCCTTCTTTCGCGGTACCCAGACGGAGTGATCATCGAGGCGCTCCTGCCCGGCGAGGAGCTGACGACGGCCCTCATCGGCTCACCCCTGCGCATGCTCCCGCCCGCACGTATAGAGGTCGACGGGGGAGTCTACGGAATAGCCAACAAGTCGAAGGAGACCTTCGGTGAAAAGGTAACATTCCCCTCGCTCGCACCTCGAGAGGCACGCCTCCTCGAGGAGTGGTCGACACGCCTGTGCGCGGCGGCGGGCTTCACCGACTTCGTCCGGCTCGACTGGAAGCGCGACGCCCAGGGAGTTGTTACCTTTATGGAAGCCAACCCTTTGGCTGGGCTATCGCATTACTACAGCGTGTTACCTAAGATCGCGGCGCACGCTGGCCTGCCTTACGAAGACCTTCTCGCCGTGTTGGGACGTTCGGCACTCTCCCGCTCCGACGACCGCTCGCTTTGGTATGGACGAGCCCGAATGAGGCGCAGGTGACTCAAAGAAAAAGACCGCCCCGGAGGGGCGGCCAATCCACATACTATAGAGTGGGCGCCCAGCGGCGCCGCGGGTGGAGTCGGACCATTAGGCCTTCCCGCCGGCGACCAGTTGGGTGAGCTCAACGAGACGCTTGGAGAAGCCCCATTCGTTGTCGTACCAGGAGAGGACCTTGACCATGTTGTCGCCGATGACGGTTGTG
>JBIKVI010000086.1:0-15605 GCA_044356935.1 Silvanigrellaceae bacterium
GTCGATGCTTTCGACTGCGACTTCGCGCACCGTTCACAGCGCGAAAATCGCCTTCAGCGCAGCGGCCTTCGCGGATGCTTCGTTACCCGAGCTCTGTGTCGATGACCAAAGTACCAGCGGGAGTTTTTCGTATCCTCCGTTTTCGCGGACTAGTGCGTCGATGGCTGCGGCTTTTGTGTAGAGGCCCGTCATCACGAAAGGTAACGTGCCGCCGCGTTCTGGGTGATCACAGAGCTCACCTGCGGGAAGGCTCGTACTGTAAAGCCCGCCCAATCTCATGCTCTCCACAAAGCGATAGTCGGCGGGGCTGAAGTAGAGTCCGGGATAGCCCTCGCCTTCGGAGTTCGCCTCCACCAGGCAAGCGACGTTGGCGGTGATGGTGCGGAAGTCAAAATCGAACTCGACGTTCCCAAGGCCTGCGCCAAGCCTGGCCACAGGCGATGCGCTCACCTGGGCTTGCTGCAACGCCAACGATTTCGCCTTCTCGATGCTTTCATTGAGACTCGACATGTTCACGAACGCGACTGGGAGCGTCTTGTAGCCACCGCTCTTGAGCACTTCTGCGTGCACTTCGCTGGCGCGGGCGTAGAGATCGGTGATGGCGTAGGTCAAAGTCCCACCGCGTTCGGGATGGTCGCAAACTTCCCCGGGCTGCAGCCTCACCGACTGCAGTCCTGACTCTTGAATTCTCGCCGCAACTGCGTAGTCGTCGGGGTGGAAGAACACTACGGGCGAACCTTCGCCTTCCGCGTCTAAGGCGTAGTGGCAGGCAACGTGTAAACTGGCTTTCTCGAAAGGAAACGACACCTTCACCTTCGCGCTGCCTTCAAGAACTAACGATGCTGGCTCCTGAGCAAGTGCCATATTTGTGAAAGCGAATGAAGTCAGAGCGAATGATAGGGATTGGGCAAGAAAACGAATGTTCATAGCTAGGTCCTCCAAAGGAGGCGCTAGCAAAAATTCGCTGGAGAGCAAAGCGGTATTTGCCCAGAAGTTAGCCAGTCGCTGGCTGTTCTTTAGCCTAGCGTCGCAATCAGCAAGGCCTTGATGGTGTGGAGCCGGTTTTCGGCCTGATCGAACACACGCGAGGCGGCGGATTCGAACACCTCCTCTGTCACGTCGAAACCCTTGTTCGCCGGCAGGCAGTGGAGGAATATCGTGTCGTCGCGTCCCGTGGCCGCCATGAGCGCCGCATTGACTTGATAGGGGCGCAAGGCGTCGACTTTGGCCTTGGCGTAGGGTTTGTGCTCCTCGCCCATGGACACCCAAACGTCGGTGTACACAGCTGACGCCCCCTTGGCCGCCGCATGGGGATCGGTCACGAGAGTAACGCTTCCCCCCGACGCCGAAGCCAACGCCACCGCTTTTCCAAGGATGTCGGCGCGCGGCGCGTAGTCGTCGGGAGCGGCCATAACGAAGTCCATACCCGACATGGCCGCGGCGAGCATGAGCGAGGCGCAGGTGTTGTTGGACGCATCGCCGACGTAACACAGTCGACGCCCGGCGAGTTCGCCGAAGGCTTCCTTCAGGGTTAAAACATCTGCAAGTGCCTGGGTGGGGTGGTGCTCGTCGGTGAGCCCATTCCACACGGGCACGGTGGCGTGGCGCGCGAGGGCCTCCACTGTGGCGTGTTCGAATCCTCGGAACTCTATACCGTCGAAGAAACGCGAAAGGACGCGAGCCGTGTCGGCGATGTCCTCCTTTTCCCCGAGGTGGATGTCGCCGCGTCCGAAAGTTTCCGCGAGCGCGCCCTCATCCTGGGCCGCGACCAAAAACGAACAGCGGGTGCGCGTGCTTGCCTTCTCGAAAATGAGGGCGAGGTTGCGCCCCTCGAGCCGGCGCGGACGCAGGCCGGCTTTCTTTTCGGCCTTGACGCGCGCGGCGAGATCCACGAGGCCGTGCATTTCCGATGGCGAGAGTTCGAGGAGGGTCAGCAGGCTGCGCCCGCGCATGGCGCTGAGGGAAGGAGTGCCGGCGGGCGTTGAGGCCCCTGCGCGCGCGGATTCCGCGGAAGAAGATCCAATCATGGGGTCACCTCCATTGCGGGGAGCGCGGGAACGGAGTCCACGCGCGACAAAGGAACAAGGGTCCACGTCGTTTCGTCGCCAGGGGCTCGCAGAGCGGCGGCGAGTCCGGCGGCGGCACGGCAACTGTTTGTGAAAGGGATGCGCTTGCGCAACGCCGCGCGCAGCAGGCGGTGAGCGAGTTCCTTCTGCGGGGCTGAGGGAACACCCACCAGCGTCGGGCAGAGCACGAACGAACCTGCGCCACGATCCTCGGCGTCGAGGGCGTGGACGAGTTCCGATGCCTCGGCCACGCGGAAGTCGGCGGGCTCGAGGACTCCCGCCTCGGCGAGCGCGGCGGCTGTGGCGGCGTCGACGTGGCACTTGAAGGGCCGCTGCGCCTCACTCGCGGACGCGCGCATCTCCAGGAGTGCTGGCGCGAGGTGCGCGATGGCCTCGGGCGCGGCCACAAGGAAGAGCGAGCGCAAGCGCCAGGGGCGCACTCCCTGTCCCGCGTAAGACTTGGCCATAGCCTCCTCGAATGAGGCTCCGAGGCTCATGGTCTCTCCGATGCTCTGCATCTGCGGTCCGAGCACGGGCAGCACGCCTGGGAACTTGTGGAACGGGAACACCGGCGTCTTCACGCACCACTGGGCGGCCGGGCTGGGCTTGAGCGCGCCTTCCTCTCGCAGTGCCTCGAGCCGCGTGCCCAGGGCCACGCGCGCCGCCAGGAATGCCATGGGAACACCCATGGCCTTGGAGACGAAGGGAACGGATCGCGAGCTGCGTGGATTCACCTCGAGGACGAACACGTCCTCGGGTGCACCGGGCGCGGCTCCAGGTCGCACCGCGAGCTGGACGTTGAGCAGCCCTTTCACACCGAGGCGCAGTGCCACCCGCCGCGTGATGTCGAGGATCCGGGCGTGTGCTTCGGGCGCGAGCAGGCGTGGGGGAATGACGCTCGCGCTATCGCCCGAGTGGATGCCAGCCTCTTCGAGGTGTTCCATGACTGCGGGCACGAAGGTCTCGACGCCGTCGCAAAGCGCGTCGACGTCATACTCGCGCGCACCTTCAAGGTAACAGTCGATGAGCACCGGGTGTCCGCCGCCCACGGCGTGCGCTCGCCCCAGGGCCGCGCGGAGAGCATCGGGTTCGCGCACGATTTCCATAGACTGCCCGCCGAGCACGAACGAGGGCCGCACGAGCAAGGGGAAACCCAGCGCGAGACCTTTCTCGAATCCCTCGGAGGGCGTAAGGCAGGTTTCCCAGCGCGGCACGGCCACACCCAACTCGTCCATGAGAGCGCCGAACGCTTCGCGATCCTCCGCGAGGCGAATGCTCTCGAGAGGGGTGCCGAGGATGCGCCAGCCCGCGGCCTTCACGGCCTCCGCCAGTTTGAGCGGGCTCTGGCCCCCGAACTGGAGGAAAACACCGTGGGGTTGCTCGGCTTCAAGGACATCCAGGAGGCCTTCCTCGGAGAGCGGTTCCATGAAGAGCTTGTCGGGGGTGAGGAAGTCGGTGCTCACTGTTTCAGGATTGCTATTCACCATGACGGCTTCGTAGCCAGCGGCGCGTGCCGCGCGCACGGCGTGGACGCAGGAGGTGTCGAACTCCACGCCCTGACCGATGCGGTTGGGACCGCTGCCTGGAATCACGACGCGCTCGCGTTTCCCGCGGACGTTCTCGTCGTCGGTCTCAAAGGTCTTGTAGAAGAAAGGGGTCCGCGCTTCGAACTCCCCAGCGCACGTGTCGACCATGCGGAACGTCGGACGAGCGCCATTGGGGGCTCGCTCGAGCAAGACGCGCACGGCGTTGGCATCGAGCCCCGACAGACGTGCGATGCGCGCTATGGTGAAGCCGTCCTGTCGGGCTCGGGCCATGAGGCGGATGGCGTCGGCCTCGCGCGCCGATCCGCCCGCGGATCCTTCGCTGCGGAGGGCTTCGAGCTCCCGCTCCAATTCCACGAGGTCCTCGAGCTGCTGGAGGAAGAAGAACGAAACTCGCGTGAGGGCGTGCACACGTTCGAGACCGAAACCCATACGCAGGGCCGATTTTACGGCTGGGAATAGCGCTGGTGTGGGGTGGGTGAGGGCGTGCTCCACGATCTCCTCGGAGATCTCCGCACTAGGGCGTCCGTGCTTGGCCAGGAACGTTGGGAGGTCGGGCCAGCCGTCGAAGCCGCGCTCAAGCGATTGCCAAGCCTTCTCGAACGCGTCTCGGAACGACCGTCCGAAAGAGAGCGCCTCGCCGACGCTTTTCATTTGAATGCCCAGGTCGAAGCTCGCGCCCTCGAATTTGTGCGTGTCCCAAAGGGGTATCTTGACCGCCACGTAGTCGATGGCTGGCTCGAAGTACGCAGAAGTCACGCGGGTGATTTCGTTGCGCAGGTCCATAAGGGAACGCCCCACGGCCAAGCGCGCTGCGATGCGAGCGATGGGATAACCCGTGGCCTTAGAGACGAGAGCCGAGCTGCGCGAAACGCGCGGATTCATTTCGACGACAACAACGCGCCCCGTCTCCGGGTGGATGGCGAACTGGATGTTGGCTCCGCCGATGCGCAGCCCGACTGCGTCGAAGATGGAGCGCGCGTGATCGCGCAGAGCCTGGTACTCGACGTCGGTGAGGGTCATGCATGGCGAGACTGTGATGGAGTCGCCCGTGTGGACGCCCATGGGATTGACGTTTTCCACGCCGCACACCACGAGGAAGCAGCCTTGGGAGTCGCGCATGACCTCGAGCTCGAATTCCTTCCAGCCCTTGATGCTCTCCTCGACACAGAGTTCGGCGAGGGGCGAAACGCGGAAGCCCTCCTCAAGGATGGCCACGAGCTCGGCCTCACCTTTGGCTACGCCTCCGCCCGCACCGCCCAAGGTGAACGAGGCGCGCACGATGACCGGATATTCGAGCGTGGCAGCGAGTCGGAGGCCATCGTCGACGGAACTCACGAAGCCGCCGCGGATGACCTCGAGTCCTAGGCTCTTGATGACCCCTTGGAACCTTTGGCGGTCCTCGGTGATGTCCACGGTTTCGGGAGTCAGGCCCAACGTAACGATTCCGTGGGCGTCCCAAAAACCTTCGCGGGCAAGGTTCATGTAAAGATTTAGAGCCACCTGCCCGCCGAAAGTCGGGGCAACGGCCCACACGCCCTCCTCGCGCGCCACGCGCGCTACGGTCGCCGGCGTGAGCGGCTCCATGTAGACCACCGAGGCGGTGTCGGCATCGGTGAGAATCGACGCCGGGTTGTCGTTCACCAAGACAACGTCGAAGCCCTCATCGCGCAGAGCAAGGCAAGCCTGGGTGCCCGAGTAGTCGAACTCGCAGGCTTGGCCAATCTGAATGGGGCCGGATCCAATGACGAGCACCTTGCGGCGACCGCCCGCGGCGCAACGCGACGTGTCTGCCATGCGGGAACTCGAAGGGGCCGAGGAAAGAGGGATGGTGGTCAAGCGGGAATCCTCCTGCCCATGGCATCGGCGAAGCGCGAAAAGAGTCCCCACGCGTCGTGGGGACCCGGGTTGCATTCGGGATGGAACTGTACCGAGAACACCGGATGCGTCAGGTGGCGCAGACCGGCGACCGTCCCATCGTTGAGATGGACGTGCGTTACTTCAAGAGTCGACACGTCGCCGACTTCGGCTACGAAGTTATGATTCTGCGAGGTGATGTACCCAACATGCCCGCGCGCAACTTCCCGCACGGGATGGTTGACGGCGTGGTGGCCGAACTTAAGCTTTCGGATGCGGGCGCCGTAGCGCAACGCCAACACTTGGTGGCCCATACATATTCCGAATGTGGGCAAGCGCGGGGTGAGATCCTCGAGCAAACTTCCCAAAGGAGTCTGCGCGAGGACATCGCGCGGGTCTCCAGGGCCGTTGGAAAGAAAAAGACCATCCGGTCGGATGGCCTCAATATCGCCCACTCGTGCGAAGGGGGAGAAGAAATGGGGCTCGAGTCCTTCGGACACGAGGTGCTGCGCGATGCCCTTCTTGATGCCGAAGTCGATAACCGCCACGCGGCGCGGCCCAGAGAGCCACCCCTTCTTGACCGCGGCGTGCGACGCCATGCGACGCAGGCATTCCTCGGAAATGGGAAGGTGGGGGCCCTCGTAGCCTGCTTGTGAGCCATGCAGAACCGCAGGCAGGGGCTTCTGACGGAAGCGTTCGAGGCGTTCCTTGAGCTCAAGCAAGTTTGGTCCGCGGCCCCCGGGCGTCACCGTCAGCAAGGCTCGCAGGCATCCCTTCTCGCGCAAGCGGCGAGTGAGCGCTCTCGTGTCCAATCCCGATATGGCGCACTTCCCCTGCCTCTCGAGGTAACGTTCCAAAGGGAGAAGGGCACGTTGGTTGTCAGGGGCGCGGGTGAACTCCTTGCACACGAACCCTTCGGCAAACATGCGCGAGGATTCTGCGTCGACCCCGGTGATGCCGGTATTGCCGAGGTGGCTCGTGGTGAACACCACTATCTGACCCGCGTACGACGGGTCGGTGAGAACTTCCTCGTAGCCCGTATGCGCTGTGTTGAACACCAGCTCGCCCGCCACGGTGGAGGGTTCGCCCCAACCTTGGCCGCGGAAGACGTGACCATCTTCCAAAAGAAGGATGGCATCGTGAGGGGCATGTCCCATGCGTATTCAGTTCCCATATGGAGAGGGGGGCACGTAAATTGGCGGGACACTAGCGTCTACGATTCGGGGTGTCAATGAGTCTCGCGCATCCCTTTGTTGCAGGAATGCGCGTCTGAATTCAGGCTTAGTTTGCAACTGTGGGAAAAACACTTCTCGAAGGTCGTCGTCTTGGGCTTGGCGAGGAGAGGCTAACGGTCAATTGGCGTCGTAACATCGGTTCGTTCGGCCTAGATGAGGGTCTGGGGAAGGTGAGTTCAAGGCAGCGCCAGCGTCACCATGAGGGGCCGATGGTCCGATCCCACGTCAGGACCAACGTTCCATGCCAACGGAACCGGTCCGTTCTTCACGAAAATGCCGTCGAGCGGCACGAACGGCAACGGGAAGGCGACTCCCACCTGATGCAATCTAGCTGGCCATGTTCCCGCGGGAAGTGCAGGGAGACGTGTTTCCTCAAGACCCGCGGACGTGAGTCCGGTCCGTGCCCATGACGCCCATGGAACGGTGTTGAAATCTCCCAGCACGATGAGGGGGCGCGCCGGGGCGCGGGCGAGTCCCATGACGGCACGGAACTGTGCCTCGTGTGCCGATTGCGCCCCGAAGGGCCAGGGCCTGTCGAGGTGAACGGACACGACGCGCACCTTGCGGCCGGGCGCGAATTCCACGTCGGCGGCGAGCATGGGGGGATCGAAACTCGCGTCGGCCGCAGAAAGGGGGGCCCGCGAGAAAAGCGCCATCCGCGCTTGGGCGAGCCTTACCGAGAAAAAACCCTCCTTGGACCATCTCCGCGCGCGGCCCTCGTAGCACGCATCGCCGCACTCCTGCAGCGCCACGAGATCGAACCCGCCCGCATCGATGAGGTCGTCGACTCGAGCGAGATCACGGTTGCCACCCCACACATTGAGTTGGAGCACCTTGAGCCGCGGCGCGACTGCGTCCACCCGCGCGGGGGTGAGCTGGGCACTTCCTTCGGCGCCGCGCGGCAGCCAGAGGTAACAAAGTGCGGCGGTGGCCATGAGCGCCGATGCGGCGGGCCACATCTGTCCTGCGACGAACCACAAGACCAATGCCGCTGCCAAAGAATAAGCGATGGCAAGCGGCAGAAGGTGAGCCACCGCGTGGGCGGGAGGCGCGTCGATGACACCCCACGAGGCGAGGGCGAGAGCAATGGCGGGCGCGGCGATTCCCCACCCCCTCACGTTACGCATGAATCGCACGCTCGGCATACGAGGCTCCCCTGGTGCTGGCGTCGTTGGATTCCGAGCATGTTAGCACGGTTGCGCGGCACCAGGCTGGAACCAGTTCTAACGACGTCTCCTGCTGTGTGAGACTTTGGGCCCAACAAGACGATTTCGCTTGAGAATGACCAGGGCGCTCACGCTCGCGTTGCACACCTCTTTAAGTTGCACGCAGGCGGATCCGATAAGAGCGTGAGGGGAGGGGCCCATGCAGCGTCAAACCCAAAGCTCCATGCGGATATCCATGATGGCCTTGGTCGCCAGTGGGTTCCTTTTTGGGTGCTCTCAAAACTCGATAACGGCATCTTGTGGCGGATCTCAGGCGCAGTCGGTGGCCCAGAAAGCTGGCCCTCTCGAAGGTGAACTGGCAGCCCAGCAATCGGGACTGGGAGGCTACATCGCCTTTGGGGGCAAGCGTTGTTCCGCTTTGTTTCGTTTCCAATCGAGACAAGGAAGGGTCATGGGCGTTGCGTTCACAGGAAGGCATTGTGGTCGCGATTCCCCAGGGGCGGACGAAGAAGCAGGCGTTACTCTCGATGTCTTTACGCCCGAAGGCTATCTTACGTCGGTTCCCGTTAAGGAAGAATTCAGCCTGAGGCGCGCTGCTCTGCTGGCCAAAGCGAAGACCTTAGACTCGTCGTCTCCAGAGGCCGCGCGCATTCTGCGGCACCTTTCCACGACGACCCGATTCGCACAGAAGTCATTGTGCGCTGAGGCCTCTGACCCGGCCCCGTTCTTCAATCCAAGTTCCCCGCCCGACCAGCAGTCCGCCGTCTACCAAAGTGCTTTGAAGGCGCAAGTGCAGCTCAGCAAGAATTCTCGCTCTCATCATGCCTCTTGCTGGACATACGCAGAAGTGGGTGTCTACCCCTTCGAAATCGATGCGAGCCTCTTTGACAAGTTGGAGTTCTCAGGGCTCAAGGATCTGGTGCAAGGCGATGAAGCGAAACAGGCTGAGTTGGCAAGAGCGGCTGCAGCCGCAACCGCATCCTCAGCCAACCTCGAAACACGCACCCTTTGGGAACGCGATACGCTGGCGTTGACAGGGCGTTCTCGCCTCAACTCCCATGCAGCGGGTATTGACTTCCTGCGCTGGTGCGCAACCGACGATGCACTGAGGGAGTCGACATTCAGCCGCTTGCCGTTGGGCAGCATTGACGTCGCCACGGCGAAAAGAGCGTGCCTTGCGAAAGACCAGGTTCGCCAAGCTCTCGTTCCGTACTTTAAGGAACGGGTTTGGGACGAGACGTCACAAACCTTTGCAGAGCTCGACGTCTTCAAGGACGCAGCCACAAAGGGATTTTCGGACAACGAACCGCTTTCGCGATTGGATACAGGCGCCATGCCTCCTCGGGCGTCACGCGCTCGGTACTTCCTGGAACATTCGTCGATCATGGGGGCCTACAGCAAGCTTTCGATGGATCAACGCGAGCGCTTGGACGAACTCATGAGCGCCTGGGAGACGGGGAGTAGTGTACCAGGAATTGGTATGAATATCAGTGTTTTAGGTGCGACTCCCGGTTCTCCTGGTTCGGTGCGTTTTGCGGTCGTTCCCCTCACGTCGTTTCATCAGGAAAAGGAATCCTTCGGGTTGGACAAGACCCCCCTTTTCAATTTCGCGTTCCGAATTTTTCTAAAGAAACAGGAGGCGCGTCTGACTTTAGCCCCAGGAGACAGCGGCTCGCTTTTGACACTTGATGGCTACATGCCGATCGCGGCCCTCAATGGAGTGGGAGACGACGTGACTTCGGCGGGAGCTTCGGTGATTGCGCTGCCAGCCCGTCGGTCGCGCAACTCGGATGGCCCTGCCGCACCTTCCTCTGCGGATCGCAAGAATCCGAAAAGACAGGGCGATGGCGAAGGCGACAACGCTGACTGCGGCTGAACTTGGTAGAGTGAGGGCAGGCTTCAGCTCTGGTTCGACCTGTTTTCTGCCTCGCTGCCATCTTGGGAACCCATGGGCAATTCCAGCCCATCGGGCACATCGGCGAAGGTTGCCGGCACGGCAGTTCGCGTGCGCGCCGAAAACCCCCGCAAGGGGAGGACGCACATACGACCGTGATCCCACATCAATCCACTTCCTGGAGGCCGAGCGCGCACGGTCCCGGTGCGCGCTCGCGAGAGTCCGTGATCGAGGCGGTGCGTTGCGGCGTGGCCTCGGTCGCGGTCTGGGTCGCGGTCTTTGTCTCATTGCTCGCGTGTGCTCCTCCTAGAGCTCTGGCGGCGGGACTCGGGGTGAACGCTTTCGCCGGGTACGAGTCGTGGGAAGTCGCGAGCGGCAACAAAAATTCGGTGCACCCAGGGTCGCCCTCCGGTCTCACCCTTGGAGTTACGGCGCGCGCGCAGGCTTGGGTCGGGCGCAAGTTCTTCTTTTTCGGCGACGGCGGAACGCGATTCTCCTACCTGTCCACCACGCGCTCCTCCGGCGACACCAAAGTCACTTCGAGCGCGACGGCCGCTTACCTGGCTCTCGACGGCGGACTCGGCGTGCCGTTCACCCCGCAGTGGTCGGTCGAGGGCTTCGCGGGCGGCGACTATGCTTACTATTCCAAATTCGGTTACCTCGCGGAGGTCGAAGGTTACGTTCCCATCCAAGGCGAGTCGCCGCTCGGCGGTCACTACGTCGTGGCGCCGGGACTTCGCGTCGTCTACCGCCACTCTCTCACCATGGCGTTCGCCTTGGATGTGCGTGCGTCCACGGGTAGGTACACATGGTACAATCCAGGCACCGAGGAGAATCAAACGGACACGTTCAGCGCCTTCTCGTTGCGAATCACTTACCGTCACGTGTTCAACGATGGTAGGCCCTCACTGAGGAAACCGGATCGTGGATTGCGCGTTGCCGACGGGATTTGGGTGAAAAGCGAGTCGACCTCGTCCACGGGCGCGAGCCTGGCTCCAGCGCGGGGAACGAAGACGGCTCCTTCAAAAGGAACGAGAGCGGTTCCGGCCGGGCGAGCGGGAGCGGGCGCCCAGAGCAGCTCGAATCGAGTGTCTCCACGGCCTGCTCTGCCACCACCGGCCATGGGCGCCCCTCCCCAACGCAGTCCTCCCTTACGCAGTCCTCCCTTACGCAGTCCTCCCTTACGCAGTCCTCCCTTACGCAGTCCTCCCCTGCGCAAGCCTCCCCTACGCAAGCCTCCCCTACGCAAGCCTCCCGAACGCAGTCCTGCCCCCCGCCGCCCGTGAACGATTAAGGTGAGAACAGTCCAGTCATCGGAGGACACCGTGACGCTCCCCTCGCCCGTGCCCCGCCTTGTCCGTCTGCGAACATTCGCTTGCGCCATCCCCTTAGAAGTCCCTTTCGTTACGGCGCACCGCCGCGTCACCACGGCGCGCGACGTCATCCTCTGTCTCGATGACGAGTCCGGCATGCGAGGGTGGGGCAGCGCGCCGCCCACCCTCCCTCTCACCGGGGAGTCAACCGCGACGTTGCTCGCCTTCCTCGACGACGTGGCGGTCCCATGGCTCTCGTCAACGCGCCGTGTTCCCTCCCGTCCCGACGACGCGCGCGCTCTGATGGCCGAACTCGGCCGTGTCGCCGCGCACAACGCGGGCGCCAAGGGAGCCCTCGAAACCGCTCTGCTCGATCTGCTCGCGCGGCGGGAGGGAGTCCCTTTGTTTCGTTACCTTTCTGGGAGTGCGGCTCGCGCGGTTCCCTTGGCCACCGACGTCACGTTGAGCATCGATGCTCCCGACGCCATGGCCGCGCGCGCGCGAGTCCTCGCGCGGCGGGGATTCCGTTCCTTCAAGGTGAAGCTCTCGGGCGACGCGGAGCTTGATGGTGCACGGCTCATGGCGCTCGCGGGCGCCCGCCCCGAGATCGCTGACGATATCGGAGCGCCGCTCGCGGAGCTAGGCTTTCGCCTCGACGCCAATGAAGCGTTCGACGAGGAGGGCGCCCTGCGATTCTTCTCGGAGGCCGAGGGTTTGTTCGGCGAGTCTTTAGAGGTGGTGGAGCAACCCGTCCGCCGCGCGGAGTGGAAGGCCCTGCGCCGGCTCTCGCGCGCCCTGACAGCGCCCGTGTTCGCCGACGAGGCGGCCATGTCGCTCTCCGAGGTCCGCTTCCTCCTCGAAGAGGAAGCTTGCGACGGCGTGGTCGTGAAGCTCTCGAAGGCGGGGGGGCCCTTGGGATTCCTCGCTTGGTGCGAGGCCTGCGCGAACGCGCAAGCGCGCATCCTCGCGTCGTGCATGCTCGAAGCTCAGCCTAGCCTCGCGGCCGCCTGGCACGCGACGCAGGCGTTCCTCGCGCTCCATCCGAGTTACCTTATGGAGGGCCGGCTGCGAGCCGACCTCGACGGTGGGCTTCTGCTCGCCGCGGATCCCTTCATGGGCAATGGGCGCTTGGTGGCGCGCGCTGGTTTGCTGTCTACGGTAGGTGATTCCCCCGGGCTCGGCCTTGAAGCGGATGCGCGCACGTGGAGGCTCGAGGGCGCCGCGCCGCCCGAAGGACTCGTCGAGGCGCGCGGCGATTATGCGCTCGACGAGGGCTTCCTGCGGCCTTGATTTCCCGTCCCCCGGAGGCCATAAGGGACGCGGTGCGACACGCGCCGCTGGCCGCGGACCACATCGGAACGCGGCTCCCGTCCACCTTCGCCGCTGGAGCCGCCCATGACACCATCACCCGTCCGTTCTGCATCGCTCACCATGGGCCTGGTCCTTTCGACCATCGTTACCCTCTCTACCCTCTCTACCCTCTCTACCCTCTCTACCTTCTCGGCCGCCTCGTCCGTCTCCTTCCTTTCGGCCAGTGTTGCCCATGCCGCCAAGCTCGCCGACGTCACCTTCGACGACTCCGCCGAGGTCGAAGGTCGCAATTTGGTGCTCAATGGCCTTGGTTTGCGCAAGTTCGCCATTTTCAAGGTCTACGTGGGCGCCCTTTATGTGGAGAAGAAATCGACCTCCTCCGAGGAACTCCTCTCGGCAGCCGGGCCACGTCTCTTGAAGCTCCGTTTCCTGCGCGACGTTGGCGCGGCCGATATGCGAAAGGCGCTTCTTGAGGGCTTCGAGAAGAACTGCGCTCCGGCGGCGTGCAAGGCGTTCAAGGGCGAACTCGAAGCCCTCGGCGCGCTCATGGCCGATAGCAAGGAAGGGCAGACGCTGGAGTTCCACATGGGTGCCGAGGGCGTGTCGGTGGCGGTCGACGGCGCGCGCAAGGGAGAAATCAAGAAGGCCAGATTGGGGAGCGAGGTCCTCGCCATTTTCATTGGGAAGAACCCGCCCAACGAGTCGCTGCGCGAAGGCCTTCTCGGAAAGTAAGGCCCTCAACCTCGACGTGTCCGGAACTGCATCAGCGCGCTAGGTTGTTCACGTTAAACAAGCTGTCGGCGTGAGCCTCGGGCGCGGGTTTCGTGTAAGTGATGGTCGTCGTGTTTCCCGTAGTTACCGTATCCACGATGATCATCTTGCTTACGAAAGGGAAGGTCTTCCCTACGTTCTTAAGGGTGTTTTCGTACTCGAAGGTGGCGGTCTTGAACGCCTCACCCTTGAGCGTAAGAAAGTCGGCCTTCACGCCTACGAGCTTCTCCTTATCGACCCAGTAGCGGATCTGGTCGTAGGTGACGTTCTTGTTGCGCGCCTTGAGCTCGAGCTTCCAGGCTTTACGTCCACCAACGTCCTCCTCGCCCACGATGGTTCCTTCGTAGTCGCGCGCGTAGTTGGTGGAGGCGATGTCGCCATTAGCTGCTTGCCCTGACAGGCGCTGGCGCGCCGAAATCGGCACGGGCTTCTTGAGGCCTGGCTTGAAGAACCACAGCGTGCGATCGTTGAACAGCAGAGTCTCGCCCTTGAGCCGTGCGGGAGCCTCGCACACCGCCACGGCGTTGAGGTCCTTTGCGCGCACGCGGTAGGTGCGATCGGTCCGCGTGCCATCTTCCACGGAGTCGACCTTTACCGTCCATGTGAGCCCTTCGGCGATGCCGCCGCGCGCACGGTCGGCCGACTTGAGAAGGTCTTCGGCCGAAGGCTTGTCTGCCGGAAAAGCGATGCCAAACCACCCCGCAGATGCTCCCAAGGTCAGGGCGGTGAGTGCGACGCGTGGAAAGACCGCGCGACGAGCACGGGCTGCAGTTGCGGCTGCAGCTGCAGCTGCGGCTTCGAAACGAGGAGACTGGAGTTTCGGCGACGAAAGGAACAAGGACAAGATGGAATCCTCCTACCAGGTCACCTTCACTCCAGCTGTTCCCGCCTCGCGGGCGAAGTTCATGGCGAAGGTGTCTTTGCGGTGATCGGCGTGCAGGAAGGTGCCGAACAAAGTCGTGTCATCCTTCCACGCGAACTCCATGCTGGCAAGCGCGACGTAGCTCGCATCCTGAGGAAACACCGTTGCACGCGCGTAAAAGGTCAGCGAGCGCGCGGGAGGGAGATCGATGACCCGGACGCTCCCGAACACCGCCTCTCGGGCGAGGAAACGCTGCGACACCGCGAGAAGTTCGCCCACGTTTTGCAAGGCCACGGGCGTGGCGTCGCGCAAGGTCGCGTAGGTGTCTCGCAATTGCGATCGCGTAAGCCCGGACTCATTGAAGAGCCCCTCCACCCGGAACTCGCTGCCGTCGGAGAAGCCATAGCGGAACCCCGCCGTGGCCGTGGTGCGCAGATCATCTTCGCGCCCCTTGCGGGTGAGGGTGCGCACGCGGGTCGACGGGGAGGGAACGCCGGGCGCCGGAGCTGGATTCGGCAGAGCTACGGTGGATTCCTGGATCTCCAGGCCCTGTCCTTGTTTCGTATGGAACGCTTCGCCGAACACAAGAATGGCGTCCGTGAGGTTGTAGGAGAAGAGCTCACCAAATCCGGGAAGGCGCCTTTCGCCTCCGGCGCCCACGAGTCCAACGGAATCGCTTCCATTGTTGAACGCGAGCTCCGCCTTGGCCACGACGAGCGACCCTTCGTCATCGGGTGCGTCATTTTGGGCGGGTTTGCCCAACAACACGAGACTGCCCCACTGCCCCGCCGAGAGGTTCATACGGAGCATTTCCTGCCCCTCGAACTCGGAGTAGAGGCCACGATCGAACTGAGGCTCGGGATAGAGGGGGTTGGTGGGGCTGAAGCTTTCGCCTGAGCCCCATTGGTAGTTCTGCACTCCGTAGGTGACCGACAACGCCTCGCTTGCCATCAGGGTGCCGAAGGCCTCTTGCCAACGTCGGGTGAGCTCGCCTTGTTGTTTCCTCTCTCGAGGTGAGCCGGGAAAGGGAAGCGCTGAGGAATCGATTTCGGCGTACGAGTAACTGATGCGAGGGCGCGCCACGAGCGTCAATCGCCGGCCGAATTCGACCTTCGCGTCGGGGCGGACTTGCGAAAGGAGGGTCCAGGTGGGCACGCGCGCCACGTTGTTCGGATTGAGCTCCTCCTCGCGCGGAGAGAGCCACGCGCCTTGGTTTATCCAATCGACCGTGTAGCTGATGTTCAGGCGTCGGGCTTCGGGCGCCTGCGCTTGCTCCTGCGCGTGCGCTCGCGTGGGCGCGACGAGCCCCGCGGCTAAGGAAAGTGCCGTGGCGACGCCAGCTCCCGCTAATCCCCAAGTCAGTGCCGGAAGTACGCCCTTGACCCAGCGCGCCGCAGCCTCCGCGAGATCGGCGCGCGGCGTGAGTCCTGCGAGCGACCTCACGAACGCGCTGCCGATGACCACGCCGTCGACACCGAATTCCGCCGCCTGCACCACGTCGTTCCGTGAGCTCACGCCAAAGCCAAGCCAAATAGGGGTTGCCGGCGACGCGGCACGTATCCGCGCAACCGCCTTTTTCGTCTCGG
>JBIKVI010000346.1:0-4520 GCA_044356935.1 Silvanigrellaceae bacterium
CTCCTTCTGCAAAGCGGCTCCGAGGGGCCTACCCTCATCTTTTGCACAGCAGGCGAAAGGTTTAGCTCATGAGAACCTCCTTGCGCTTTCGTGGCGCACCGTCGTCGGCGTATCGTAACGTACCGTGGCTGAGGTCCAAGTCGATGTCGACGCGTCGAGTGCGCGCCATGAGGCTCCCAGTGCGTAGGGACGGGCCCCACGGCCAAAGGAATCCGTGCCCCTCCCCTGGCGCTCTTTGGGAGCGTCCACCCGGGTCGCGAACACGCGAGCTTCGAACGCGTTGCCTCCGAGAGCACGCGCAGGGTCCAGAGGCGAGAGAGCGCCCCCGTCACTGCGCCAGGCCAGCGCTGCTCCTATGTCGGCCTCTGGTTTGTAGAAGGAGGGAGCACCGACGATCGACGCGACGAGCTCCGGGAGAGGCTCGAAAGGCGCACCGCCGGCCTCGAGCCACAAACCACGAGGGGAACGCCGCGCGCCGTCGTCAAAAGTCTCGGCGCGCGCGCGCGCGTGTCGCGAGCGCGCTTCCAGGAGGAAGTCGGAGGCCAAATTCTCGGAACTCACACTCCCCCCCAACGCGCGTAGGGACGCCTTCCGGGTCGCCGCCGCCGCTTCCCACGCCAGGGGCGGACGGAACGCGCTCAAGTCGGAATCGAACTCCGGGTGATATCGCGACGGGTGCGGCCGCGAGGCAAAATCTTCCGGCGAAAAAGCGCGCTCGGCGCCATAGGGCGGGGTCGCCAACGCCGAGGCGCACTGAGCGGCGCAAAGGAACGCGGGGATCGCTCGGTGGGCGAGGCGGACGCCAGGGAACATCTTTTCCTCCCTGCGAAGCCCGCGGTTCAGGTAACCACCTCGGCGCGGGCCGCGTAAGCTCTTGGGAGAGTGAAGTTAACGTCCCACCGACGAGCCTGACAAGCCGGAGGTCGCCGCCCGTGTTTCCCCGCCAGCCTTCCCCACGCCCGCCCGCCGCTCAACGCCCCCTGCAGGGCGTGAAGATCTGCCTCGTCGAGGACGACCGCGCCGCGGCGAAGGTCTACGCGCGCTGGATGGAGAACGCCGGGGCGCGTGTGGTGTGGTTGGGCAACTTCGACCAGTTCAAATGCGCTCTCGAGGGCCCCGGCGGATGGGTGCAAGACCCCAAGTCGGCGCCCGGGCTCGTGCTCACCGACCTCATCCTGCCCGATGGCAATGGGCTCGACGTGATCGCACTCTGGAGAAAGCAGTTTCCCCACGCGCCCGCGCTCCTATGCACGGCCTTCGCCACGGTGGAGAACGCCGTGGAGGCCATGAAGATGGGCGCGTTCGACTTCCTGCGCAAACCCATCCAGGAGGAAGAGATCGTCCTAGTGCTGCGCAAGGCGTGGGCCCACGCCAACCTCCTCCAGGAGAACGAAAGCCTCTCCTCCGCGGTACGCATCCTCGGCATGGCGCAGACACTCTCGGGACTCACCGACAAGGTGCAGCTCCTCAAGACGCTAGGCCGCCTCCTTTACCGGGAGACGGGCGCCCACGAGTGTTACGTTTTCAATTACACGGCCACCAAGAAGTCGCTCGAGTGCCTCCTCGATTTGCGACTCCCTGGCATGGCTCGCCAAACACCTGAGGCTGTGGCGCGGACGTACCTGTCCTCCCAAACCGAGAATCTGCCCGAGGCGCCCGAGAATTTCGCCGACATCGATCTCAATCGAGTGGAACCCCCTGAGATTTACGAGAACAAGACGCTCGGCTGCATGGTTGTCGTCGTGGGAAGCCCCACGTGCAACATGGGGCTGCTCGTGCTTCTCCAGGCCCCCGGGGAAGGATACCAGTTCGGCGCCCGGCGCGAGGAGCTCTTCCCCCTCTTCGTCCAGGCTGCCCGGGCCTACCAGAGCATCGATGTCGCTGCCGCACTCTCGTTCGTCGACGAACTCACGGGCCTCTACAACCAGAGGTTCCTCGAGGTGGCCTTGGCCAACGAGATCTCGCGCGCACAGCGCTATGGTTCCCCTCTTTCGTTGCTGTTCGTCGACCTCGACAAATTCAAGGAGATCAACGACCACAACGGCCACATCGTGGGAAGCCAGATGATCCGCGAGGCCGCAAAACTCCTCAAGCAGAGCATGCGCGACTCCGACTACCTGCTCCGCTACGGGGGCGACGAGTTCTGCGCCATATTGCCCAACACGCCTCTCGGCGGCGCACGAGTGGTGGCAGAGCGGATCCGCAGCGCGTTCGAGGGAGCCATACTCGACCTTCGCGAAGTAACGGGAGTCGAGACGGCACGCGATCTCAATGTAACAACGAGCATCGGGGTTGCCGCTTTCCCCGAATGCGCGCTCGAATCGAGGGACCTGATCCAGGCGGCCGACGATGCGATGTACGTGTCCAAGCGTTCGGGGAAGAACAGGATAACGCAGGCACCGGCATTGCCCGAGGGCGCCGACAAGCCCCTTCGTTCCGCCGGATAGCAGATCGAAAACCTATTGCGCGGGGCCGTATTCCCTGCTTCACCTCCTGTCAGAGTACGTAACGCACTAACGCTCGTCCCCTCCGCGGCGCGGAGGCGGCCGGCTACGTAACGACAGGAGAGACCAACCATGTCCACGCCCCGCAAAGTTTCCGCCCTCGCCCTCGGCCTCGCGCTCGCAGCCCTCACCGCCTGCGGCGACGACTCGGCGAAGACCTCGTCCGGGGTCGGCCCCGAAACCAAGAAGGACGCCCTCAGGAAACGTCCCGACCAGCAACAGGACCAGGGCAAAACCAAGGGCGGAGTCGTCATTGTCCCCGGCCAAGGCGGAAAGAAGGACGACGTCATCGTCGTCCCGCCCAAGGGCGACGGAAAGAAGGACGACGTCATCGTCATCCCGCCAAAGCACAATGACGTCATCGTCCTGCCCCCCGTCCAGGACCAGGGTCAGGCTAAGGGACTCAAGGGCCACAAGCAGATTCTACAAGGACAATGGGCCTACCAAGGATGCGCGTGCCTTCCTACGCAACAGCAATTGACCACCGTGGTCGTCGGCGGCCTCGTGTATCAGTTCACGCAGGGCCCGCTTCAAGGCCAAGGGCAATGGCAGAACCCAGGCCAAGGGCAATGGCAGAACCCAGGCCAGGGCCAGGTCGTGACCCTTCCCACGCAGCATCAGAAGTCGTTCCTCAAGTTCGAAGGCGACGTCGTCCAGGTCCTCGTCGAGCAGAACTCGGTGATCGTCCCCACGCTCCAAGACAAGTACGAGATAAAGGACGAGTACCTCGTGGCCCAGGGCCAAAGCCAAGCCAAAATCAAGCTCCCCACGCAGCAGCAGCAAGGCGACTTCGAGCAATCGTTGGTGGTTGAGCAGGACAAGACCCTGTTCGTAACCCAGCAGGACCAGGATTGCCCTTCGGGCAAGACCGTCCAAAAGTACCAGAAGTAACAAACCCAAAAATCGCAGATCGGGTTGGGCAACGCGCCCTGCCCGATCCTCCGATGAGTGGCGCGGCTACGAGGCCGCGCTCTCCTTGCGTACATCCCCGACGGCATTGCCGTCGGGGATTTTTAGAACTGGTCCCATTGAATTCACCTGGATTCATGGGCGTTCCTTCCGACACATGAAAAAGCAAACGAGACCAGTTCTAATCAGATGCTCACGCCAAAGCCCACCAATACCTCCTGCTCGTGCGGCTCGGTTTCTGGGAACTTGATGAAGTAGAAATTGTACTCGGCGTGGGCGCTCATCGCGCCGAACAAGCGCACTCCGGCGCCAGCGGTGGCCACCGCGTGGTAACGGATGGGATCCTTGATGTCCTGGGATTCGTCGGAGACCTTGTCTGTCACTTTGATGAGACGCTGCCGCGCGCGCACGCCGGCTCCCGCCTTGAGCCACAGCATGCGACCAAGCCGCGGAGTCAGGAGCAGCCGCGCGGTGGCGACCCGTTGCTCTTCTTGGTACCTGTATTCGGCGTTCTGGTCGGCGGGGTCGAGGTTCAGATCCTCAACGATATCGATCTCTCCGAACTCGTCGCGAAGACCTGTCACCTTCTTGGTGTTGTCCACGTTGTTCACGCCGCCTTGGACGTTGAAGGTGAGGAGTGAGAGGAGGCGGACGTCAATCTTGAGTCCGTATGTGGTGCGCTGGTTGACGTTCGAGGTGCTCGATTTGGCAGAGTCGTCTTTGGTCTGGCCGGCCTTGTCGGGCTTGATTGCCTTCGAGCTACTCACCGAAGCGAAAGGCGCTATGGAAAAGCGCCCCTGAGCCTCGGCCCGCGAGGGAGTCCACAGGGCGCAAGCGGCCACGACGAGCGCTGCTCCGCCGAGGACGGCGAGTCCGCCGACGTTGTTTCGTTGCATTTCCAAGGGGATGATCATGCCCACTCCTTTCGAGGCTCGGTGGCGCTGGTTCTCTACGCTTCCAAGCCGTATCGGACGCAGCTTCGATCCGCCCGTCGGCGTACTTTGCCGCGGCGCGCCAAAAAACGGCCGCGTCGTTTTGACCCGGAGGGGCCCGGGGCTGAACAATGGAGTCGGGCAGACCCCAACAAAACTGATGTGGTGGACATGA
>JBIKVI010000347.1:0-4513 GCA_044356935.1 Silvanigrellaceae bacterium
TCCGATCTATCGTGATTGAAAGAGTTTGTAATCGGATTGCAGATTGGAAAAGAGCGCCCGCCTGCGCTCCTTATCCTCGTCGATCGTCGCGTTTCCGGCAGGAGGTGTGGCCGCCCCAGAAGGGCCCACCCCTGAAAGGACATCGCGATACAGGCTGCTGAGATCGGTTTGAGCGGGAACCCTGTTTCCTTGAGCATCCCAGTGGATGCCAAAATCAGCCGAATGCGAGCCCACACGCATCCGCAACGATGGCCGGGTCACACGTCCATTGACAGTAAGCTGCCTGTCAATCCAAGCATCAAAACTCTCATTCTTCGGCGAATACGTGTTACCGGGGCTTGTATGGCTGGTAAGGATGTTCTCTGCCGTCGACGAGTGTGAGTGCGCATACTTTCCGGAGGAATTCATAAGTCCGAGGAGGGGGGTGAGCTTGCTCTTAAAGGCCACGAGAGGGGATGCCAAATGGGGAAGATCACCAATCGGACCATTGGGTCCCCAAACGTAATCCTCAAGAGTGGGTGGTGCCTGCGTGAAGAGAAAGAACACGCGCAGCGGGAACGAATTTTGGGCCTCTGCACGCGCTAGCTGAGACAGCGGCCCGAGCAGAAGTGCACCAGCACCCATCCCATGCAAAAAATCACGACGATTCGACATGTTTCTAGCCTTCCTAATTTTCACCCCGCCTAACGTCTTGTGTTATCGGTGCCCAGTTCACTAAACTTGAGTTCGAGCGTGTTCCATCGTTGTCGGGTGCCAGAAAGCCGTATTCAGAAGCCTTAAGTTGACACGCTTGACCAGCCAAAGAGGCGTGGGCAATGCCTGCCCAGCGAGGCAAAGGCAATCCGCCGATTCTCCACCCGCGTGCTTTTAGAGAGGCCACTTGAGGAGACGTCCATGAACGCGCCAGATTCCAACGAGTTGGTCCTTTTTCCGCAAGTGGACCTTAGCGGCGTGACTCCCTTTCCTTACCGCAGCCGCCTGTCGTTCGGCCCTCTCATCCGCTACGTGGAGTCTCTCCGCGCGAAGTGCGACAACGCGATCCTGCGGTCCTACCTCGATGGCGTTGTTGAGGGGGCGCGAACCCGTCCGGAGTTGCGCGAGCCTCTCTCCGATCCGGCCGCCTTCGAGCGCAACGCCGATTTCATTCGGGCGGCCATGGCGCTTGTCGTCACTGAATCGAGCGCCGAGAACGAGTGCGTGGCCGCCATCGTCCCGTTCATGTCCACGGGTTTCCTCGCGAGCCGCAGCTTCCAAAGAGCGTTCCTCGCTGGCGGATTCGAGTTCCAAGGGCGGCAGCGCGGCAGCGCCCGGCGCAACGCCCTGCTCCGCAACGCACACTGGGCCGTATTCGACAAGGTTTTCGGCAAACGACTTGGCGAATCGTCGCGTCCTGAAGCTCTCTTCGACGTCACGGATCGCGAGACCGGACTCGATCGCGTGCACACGTTCCGACTCAACCCCAAGTTCGTCGACGTCGTGGTCGCGGAGGGGTTCAAACTGCCCACCACAGACGTTGTCGATGACGCGTGGCGACGCTTCCTCGCGGGCGAGGACGTTTCCGACATCCTGCCGCCCGACGCCTTCGAGTTCCATGGATTCACGCTGTGCCACGCGCACGACGTCACGGTTCGCGAGACCCTCCATGAGTTCAAGGAAACGCTCATTGCGAAAGAGTCTGTGACCTCTCGTTCTCGCTTCCTCGAGCTAGAGAACTTGTTCCGGAAACTCCTGCGCGAGCCCCGGTTGCACATGAGCATCGTGCACACCTTCGACGGACGCTACTTCCGGACCTGCCCCCTAATGAGCCCCGAGGGCGATCGCATCGACGAGGTGGAGGTCGAAGTGCGCCCCGAGGACCTCGAAGCCTCGGTCTACGGGAGCGCTTGGTGCTCCCGACAGCCTGTTACTTTGCACGATTTGCGCGCTATTCCCGCGCGGGGGCGTTTCGAGGACGACATGGCGACCGATGGGGTGGTGGGCTTGCATCTCTTGCCTTTGGTTTTCCAGGACGAGTGCATCGCTTTCGTCGAACTGCACTCTCCACACCCCATCGACGACACGTCCTGGGACCGCGACGCGCTCGACGAAGTCAGAACGGTGTTGGCCGTCGCGGTGCACCGCGCCATGTCCGAGGTCGAGGCGCAGCTCGATCGCATCATCAAGCTCCACTGCACGTCCATCCATCCCTGCGTAGAGTGGAGATTCCGACGCGTCGCACTAGACTTCCATGGCCGCTCGCGGCACGGACTCGCGGTGGAGATGCCCGTCATCGAATTCCGTCGGGTCTTCCCGCTCTTTGGCACGTCGGACATCCGCGGCTCGTCGCTCCTGCGCAAACAAGCCATCGCCGACGACCTTCGCTCCCAGATGCATCTCGCCCTGGGAGTCTTCGACTCCGCTCGCGCCGCGGCCGACGCGCCCTGGACGGAACACCTTGCGACGCAGCTTCGGGGGCACCTCGACATCCTAGGTCGCGATCTCTCGGCAGGTCAGGAGATCTCCATCCTCGATTTCCTCAGGCGCGAGTGCGAGCCCGCCCTGGGCGCTGTGGTGCTCTTCGCTCCCGAGACGGCGGACCGAGTGCGGGAGTACTTCGCCCTCGTGGAGAACGAGCACGCGTCGCTCTTCATGGCGCGGGCCCGCTACGAGAGGAGCGTGCGCGCCCTCAATACGGCGCTCACCAGGGAGCTCGACGCGAGCAACGCGGGAGCGCAGAAGGTGTTTCCCCACATCTTCGAACGCCACGCCACCGACGGCGCGGAGCATAGCGTCTACATCGGCGAAGATATGAGCGAGCGCGGAGGCTTCTCGTCGTTCCACCTCCGCAACATTCGCCTTTGGCAGTTGCGGGCCATGGCCCAGAGCGCGGCGGTGGCGCACAGGCTGCGTCCCGAGCTCGAGATCGATCTCGAGTTGGCCCACTTGGTCGTCGTGCAGAACATCCCCATCACCCTGAAGTTCTTCTTCGACGAGAAGCGCTTCGACGTCGACGGCGCCTACAACACACGCTACGAAATCATCAAGAAGAGGCTCGACAAGTCGCATGTGAAAGGAACAAGGGAACGGCTCACGCAGTGTGGGCGGATGGCAATCGTTTACAGCCAGGAGGCCGAACGCGCCGAGTACCACGACTACCTGGCTATACTCGCGGAGGCCGGGGTCATCGAACGGCATTGGGAGGAGCTCGAAGTGGACGATCTCCAAGGCGTTACGGGCCTGCGCGCGCTGCGGGTAAGGCTCGACGAAGCGTTCTTGGCCGGGTCAGGCCGCACGGGCCTTCGCGCCGTAGCCTAAGGTAACCGTAGCTTAAGGTAACGAGATAGAACACTTAGGGGAAGTTTGAACCGCCTAAACTCCTCTCGCAATCACCCGATGCCACGAACGTTTGGCTCCCACTGTCCACCACCGGAGGTTTTCATGAAGACCGATTGCCGCGTTCGCGTTCTGCTCGCTCCCACGGTCCTCACCACAGTCGCTGCGGTCGCCGCAGTCGCCGTGCTTGCAGCCTCGTGCGGCAAGAAGGAATCCGATCCAACAACCGCAGGTGGACCCGCCGGCGGGGGCGGCGCAGGCGGCGCAGGTGGCGGGGGCGCAGGCGGCGGCGCGCAGGGACGTATCGCACTCAAGTTCAAGCAGGCAGAAACCAAGAGTTTGTCTCTCGCCGGCGAGGCGGTGGGCACCAACGATGCAGCCGGTTTGGAGAGCCTCTCCTACCTCCTGAGCAGCATCCAACTCTTCCGCGAGGGCTCGCTTCAACAGACGGGCTCAGGTTGGAGCATTACGAAGCCAGGATGGGAACTCTTCAAGAACAACCCAGAAGGGGTCGACTACAACGCCTTTGAGCCAGAGCAAGCCGCCTCGAAACGCTCCCTCTTCATCGACTTCCTCGACCCTCTGGCGATCGAGAAGATCTCCAAGAACGCGACTTACTCGTCCGACCAGGTCGGCAAGTACACGACCGCCTCCATCAACTGGTACCGTCCATTCTTCGTGAAGTGCAAGGTGGAGCTCTCGAACGGAACCATTCTCCACACCAAGAAATCGACGGGCTTACGAAGGTCTGGCACGGGCCTCAATACTCAGATTACCACGCTCGTCGACAACATGGACCAAGGTCCCGCTGAAGAGGCGCCAGCCATGCTCGCGAACGGAGGGTCCTTCTCTTCGTTCGGCAAACCCTTCGAGATCACCGCCGAGGACGTCGAAAAGAAAACCGAGTTCAAGCTCGTGCTCGCTTACAGGCCCGAGGGTATGTGCCAAGGATTCAGCCAGAACTCTCAGTCGGGCGGAATCAAGTTCGCCAATCACCCCGACGCGGGCCTGAGCCCCAACTTGGATACGGTGCCGACTATCCAGGTCAAGTTCCTCGACCTCGTTCCCATCGTCGCGCGCAAGGGAGAGCCCGTTTCTCGCGACACCTATCGTCTCTCGGTGAAATCGGCTGTGGACGAACAGGGAACCAGCGTTCTCGACGCCTCCAACCAACCCATCTCCTTCTCCGCCTCGCAGCGCG
>JBIKVI010000332.1:0-4877 GCA_044356935.1 Silvanigrellaceae bacterium
CTTGGTGGCCTTGTAGAGGAGGAACAGGCCCCCAGCCAGCAGGATGAGTGCCTTGCCCGTGAGCTCCTTGCTGAACACCGTGAAGAGAGGGGTGGTGAGCTGGACGATGTACGATGCGCAGGCCAACAGAGCGAGCCGGGTGACGAACGCGCCGGCGAGTCCCACGCGGCGGCCGATTTCACGCTGGGCTTGGGGCAGCGCCCCGCAAAGGATGGCGATGAAAATGATGTTGTCGACACCCAGGACGACTTCCATGGCCGTCAGGGTGGCAAGGCTAGCCCAGGCTTCGGTGGTGCTGAAGAGTTCGAACATGGAGTCTCCGGTTGGGGGGAAGAGTGTGTCGTGTAGTCGATGGGTGCGCGACGAGCCTTGTGCGACCGGCCATGGAGGCTATAAACCATTGGCACGATGTCAACGAGCCTTCGCTCCTCTGCGAGCCTGGGCCTCCCGCCCTGGAGTGCCCCTATGAGGGACAACGCCCCCGATGCCTCGCCTTCTCTAGCCCCCGCGCTGGCCCCCGCGCTTGCCGCCCACTTGTCGGCACCGGCTTCGCTGACCTACGCCGCACTCTCTGAGCTCGAGCGCCTCCTCGCCGAGGAGCGGGAGCGCTTTCGCGGGGCCACCTCGACGCCGTTCGACTCCCTCGACGACTCGATGGTCGAGAACGTGCGCGTGCGCTTTGCCGGACGCAGCTCCCCCTTGCAAGAGTGGCTCAAGTCGCTGCGCAACTTGCCTGGTGAAGATCGCAAGGCGGCGGGAGCACTCATCAACGCGCTCAAGAGCGACATCGAGGGCGAGCTCGAGGGGTTTTTGAAGCGGCACCGAGCGTACGCGGAGGAGCGCAGGCTCGCCCGCGAGTATGACGACTTGACCTTGCCGCTGCCGGAGGTTCGCCTTGGCTCTCGCCATCCTATAGCCGTTGCCGCGCGCATGCTCGTGGAGCCCTTGCGGCGCATGGGTTTCCAGGTCGTCGATGGCCCCGAGATCGAGAGCGACTTCTATAATTTCGAGGCGCTCAACATTCCCCAGGAGCACCCCGCGCGCGAGATGCAGGACACCTTCTTCCTCGCTTCGGAATGGGTGCTGCGCACGCAGACCTCCACCATGCAGGTCCACGCCATGATGGAGCGTGGCGTGCCCCTCAAAATCGCCTGTCCTGGCTACACCTATCGTAACGAATACGACATGACTCACGTGCCGACGTTCCGGCAAATCGAGGGTTTGGTGGTGGACAAGGGCATCACATTGGCCCACATGCGCCACACCCTCTCTGCCTTCTTCAGCGAGATCTTCGGCCGTCCGGTGAAGCTCCGCCTGCGTTCGTCGTACTTCCCCTTCACGGAGCCCTCGGCTGAGATGGACGTGGAATGCCAGCAATGCTTCGGTGCCGGCTGCCGAAGCTGCAAGCATACCGGTTGGCTCGAATTGGGAGGCTGCGGGCTTATCAACCGGAACGTTCTGCTCAAGTGCGGCATCGACCCGGATGTTTACAGCGGCTTCGCCTTCGGCATGGGGATCGACCGCATCGCCATGAGCCGGTTCGCCGTATCGGACCTGCGCGCGATGTACGAGGGCGACGTGCCCTTCCTCGCTGATTTCCGCTTGTCCTGACGATCCCACCGACTTGCCGAATCGCCGCGACACGCTTCGAGCGACGAGCGGCGAAAACGTAACAGCACGCAACGGGAGGGGACGGGTCACCGCTCCAACTTCCCCGCAAAGATGGAACGAAAAAGCCATGCTCGCCAGTCTCAAGTTCGTCGAAAGATTCGTTGCGCTCCCCCGGGTCCGTTCGGAGGGGCTGACCGCCTCCGGCGCGGCGTTTGAGCGATTCGATCCTGACCTCTCCGTCATCGCGCCGCTCTTGACGCGCCAAGGATTCGAAGTGGAATCCACGCAGGTCTGGGGTGAGGGCTTCGATCGCGTCGTGGTGGGCCGCATCGTGGAGGCGTCGCGCCACCCCAAGGCCGAAAAACTGCAGGTTTGCCTCGTCGACGTGGGCGAGGCGTCGCTGCGGCAGATCGTGTGCGGCGCCGCCAACGCGCGTGCAGGTCTCTTCGTGGCCGCGGCCCTGCCAGGGGCCAAGCTCCCCGGCGGAATGGAAATCAAGGACGCCAAACTGCGCGACGTCGAGAGCCGCGGCATGCTCTGTTCGCGCGAGGAACTCGGTCTCCCCGTGAACGCGTCGTTGGACGGAGACGGCATTTGGGAACTGCACCTCGATGCTTCGTGCGGAGCACCTGAGGGATCGCTCGCAAAAGTTGTGGGGCTTCCCGTGTTCGACGCCTTGGGGCTGCGCGACGTTCTGCTCGAGCTCAACGTAACGCCGAACCGTCCCGACGTCCTCGCGCACGAGGGCGTGGCGCGCGAGATCTTCGCTGGGCTCGGGCACCTCGGGCTCCCCTCGCAATGGCGGGCCTTCGGTTTCTCGCAGCACTCTCCCGTGCGGGAGGCGGCCGTGGTGGCCCAAGCCTGCGAGAGCGGAAGAATCCAGTGGCCCGCGCGCGCCTTCGCTTGCGAGAACGCGCTGGGAGTGCCGGCGTTCTTCTGCGGACTCGAGGGCGTGGAGCCTCGGCCATCACCAGGCTGGCTGCGCGCGCAACTTGAGGCGCTCGGGCAGAGCTCTATAAATACGGTTGTCGACGCGAGCAATTTCATTCTCCTCGCGCTGGGCCAGCCTTCGCATGCATTTGACCTGGCGAAAATCGCGGGCGGCCGTCTCGCGCTCCGGTCCGCCCGGGAGGGTGAAGCGTTCCTTGGCCTCGATGGCAAGGAACGAACGCTGGTGGCGGCCGATTGCGTGGTCGCCGATGGCGAGCGTCCGCAGGCGTTGCTGGGGGTCATCGGCGGAGAGCTCTCCAAGGTGACCGAAAACACAAATGCCGTGGTGCTCGAGTTCGCCAATCCACATCCCGTTGCCGTGCGTCGAACCTCGCGGAGGCATGGCCGCAAAACAGACTCGAGTTTCCTTTTCGAGAAGGGCATCGACGTGGCCGACAGGTTCCGCGCTGCGGTGGAGCTCGTTGGTCTGATTTCACATCTGTCCCCCAAAGCACCCCGGTGGATGGGGGCGTGCGGTTCACTCCTTGCTGAGGTTAGGAACCAGGACTCGAAGGAGTTCATGGATGACGAATCGCTCACGCGGGTGCTGGGTCCCAACATGGCCACGGGCCTCGCTGTGGACGCTTCCGTTGCCGCTGTGCGCGATTGCGGCCAAGCATTCGTGACACCCGGATGGGTGACTTGGCGCACCGAGCGACTGGCGCGATTGGCTACGGACTGGAGCGGTGACGCACTGGCTCATGTAACAGGGTCCGAGCTCGTTCCCTTCGAAACCCAGCTTGATATTCTGCGCTCCCTGGGATTTGGGGTGGTTTCGACGGGAGCTGGCATGGCCCGTGTTGCCTTTCCCCATTGGCGCTGGCTCGACGTGGTCGGCACGGCCGACCTCGCCGAAGAAATCGTGCGCGTCGTGGGCATCGATCAGATTCCCTCCATTCCCCTGGTGACCGAAGCGCAGGCCGCCAAAGATGATCCGCACATCGCGCCCCTCGAGGCCGCCTGCGCGCGCGCAGCCGCCATGGGATACACGGAAATCGCCGGCTACCATTTCATGCGGTTGGACGATCTCGAGAAATTGGGACTGGGCGGCCCCTCGGCTCTGGGTGAGCCGCTCGCACTTCTCAATCCCATCATTCGCGACCAACCGCTCATGCATACGACCCTCTTCGCCAACCTTCTGCGATGCGCGGGCCGCAACGCGAGCTTCGGCGTGAACAGGGGAATGCTGTTCCACTCCACGCGCACCTACCAGAATCTCGATGTCGACGGGAATCGCGTGTTCGCGGGGAACGGGTCGGACCTCGGACTTGCCACCGGGGCCCTGGCAACGCGCGAGTCGCTGCGGGAGTATGCCCCGCAGAGGTCGTACCCTTATTCGCGCGAGGCGACTTTGGCGGGGCGCCCGGCTGAAACGCCGCGCCTTGGCGGTGTTGCGTTCGGAGCGCGCGAAGAAAAAGCCTGGCACAACTCGGGAGCCTCCGCCTGGACGCTCCTCGAGATCGCAGCCCATGCCCTCGCGTGCGCTCAGGCCATGGGAGTGGCCTTGCGCCTGGAGGAAATGCCCTCCGACCATCCGATTGCACTCGCTCTGCACCCAGGACGACGCGCAGCCCTCATGACACCCCACGGCGAACCCGCGGGCTGGGTGGGCGAGGTCCATCCCGCGGCGTTGCGCGCCTTCGATGTTCCCGTGCACACCTTGGGCTTCGAGCTGAACCTCGCCGTCGTCATGGAGGCTGCCCGCGCCGGTGAAGCCACCCGCAAGCGCGTGGTGGCTCCCTTGCGCTTTCCCCCCGTATCGCGTGACTTCGCGTTCCTGCTTTCCGAAAAGGTGGAAGCGGGCGGATTGTCGGAAGTCGTGCGCGAGGCGCTCACGGGTTCCAGCGAGCCTGGTGTACGATCGCTTTCCCAAGTGCCCGCGCGTCTGGTCGAGGTGAAAGTCTTCGACGTCTACCGGGGCAAGGGGGTGCCCAGCGGATTCAAGAGCGTGGCGTTCAACGTAACGGTCGAGCCGCTGGAGCGCACCCTTACCGACAAGGACATTCAATGGCTCCAAGGACGCGTGGTGGAATGCGTCGTGGGCCGTCTCGAAGGGGAATTGCGTGGCGGCTGACTCCGACGTGGGCGCGGACGGGACCTCAACGCCAGGGGAAACCGCGCCTACTCAGCGTGTGTCGCAGCGAGTCTATGTGGTTGGCGACGTCCACGGATGCTTCGAGGAACTCCTCCACCTCGAGGACGTCGCGCGAACCGACGCACGTGCGCATGACGCCGAAGCGTTCTTCGTGAGCGTCGGGGACCTCGTCGATCGAGGC
>JBIKVI010000149.1:0-10625 GCA_044356935.1 Silvanigrellaceae bacterium
ACGTGCGAGATGGTGTTCGCGCCGGGACGCACGCCTGCGTGGGTGGCAACCACGAAGCGCTACTCGCTGAAGCCGTTCTCGCTCTCGCACCTTGGAATTTCGAGCGCGGCTGGCCCTTAGTTTCTGCGCGCCCCGCATACGCGCCTGGACTCGATCTGCGTTTCCTTCTCGAAGGGAGCCCCGCGGGACTGTCCATGGACGAGTTCAAAGATCACACGCTGACAAGATGGCTGCGCTGCGGGGGAAGGCAAACCCTCGTTTCCTTCGGATGCGAACCCGAAGAACCAAAGACGTGGGAGTTCGACGCGGACCTGCTCGCTTTTCTGGTGGGCCTACCCTTGATGTGGGAAAACGACCGCGCGGTCGTCACGCATGCCCTCGCCACCCGCGCTGAACTCGATTTGGGACGGAAATTGGCCCGCAGGGCGGAGGCGGACCCCGCCGGATTCCACGCTTCGCTGACCCCGCGCGAGGCGCGCGTCCTCGATGGCCTGCTGTGGCGCCGCGAAGAACCGGGCGAGACGCCCTCGCCCGGACGCTTGCACGTGACGGGGCACACGCCCGTGGAGACGCCGCGCCTCGACACGGCCACGGGCGTAGCTAACGTCGACACGGCATGCGTTTTCGGCAACGCCTTGACGGCCCTGTGCCTCGACGATGGCCGATTCCTCTCAGTCCCCGGGTGGAAAGCCTCTCCCTACGCCTGAGATGGCCTGTCGGGCGGTTGTCCGCGCCGAGCCCATGCATGAGATCCTTCAACCGGGTGGGCGAGGAAACATCGAGACGGCACCAGGCGGCTTGTGGTGGGCTTGGCGCTGCTTTCCCTCGATGCGCTCCCTCGATGCGCTCCGCTGTGTTGCCTTTTTTGGGTGCAATGCCACGCAGAGACGGTCGTCGGACGGAATCGTTACGGACCGAGACTAAAGGAGCGTCCCCATGGGTCTTCGTTCAGCAGTCGTTTCGTTGTTCGTGTGCGCGGTCTTCGCGCCCGCCGGGTTCGCGCAGGAGAGGGGAGGAGAGGGGGCAGGTGCGTCGGCTCCCGTGTTCGCGCCGAATAAATCCGTTCGCGATCGTCAGATCGAACTCAATTCGAAGCGCCCCAAGGGCGCGCGTCCTCTCATAGTCGATGGTATCGAAGGGCTCGCGACCAAACGCGCGCAAAAGGAGTGGACAAGCAAATGAAACGCATTTCCCTACAAGGGCGACAGTATCGAGAAGTCCCCTGGAGTCGCCTTTTCGGCGAAGGCCAAGGAGGAATGCGTGAACTATACAAAGGGCATGCAGAACTCCAGTTGGGGTGGGCTGCAGCACCTCGTGGCCGACTACGTTGCAGCCGTGTACGCGAAGAAGTACGAGGCCGATAAGGGTGTTAAGTTACCGAGTAACGGCGGCGTCAAGGAGAATGGCGCATTCGCGGCGTGGCTCGGGGAGTCGGATCTCGGCAGCCGCCTGCCGTTCTTCGCAGTGGTGGAGGGTATGCCCGCTGTCGATCGCACGCAGAAGCCTCCTGCGCCTCTGCCGAACAAATTTGACCAGAGTGTCGATACGCGTCGGTTCGTGCGCACGACCGTGAGCTACCGCACGATGAAGGCGCTCTCCGGCCACCTAGATACGCTGGGGGCCGAGGGCACTAAGGCCAAGCAGGACATCGCGATGAAGGCAGTCTGCTGGTTCGAGAGCAATCGTTTGCAGGACTACCGCCTCGATGACATGCCCTCCCATTGGAGCGTTGCTCCAGGATCGAATTGGATCGGTTACTTTCCCGAGGGTAACCCTCCCTACGACCCTTTTGCCGATCTGCAGGGCGCCCAGAGCGAGTTGTTGGGATTCGACGCCAAGCAATGCGGGGCCATCGATGAGGCTGCCCTTATGGATCCCTTCGCGCCACTGCCCTGACTTCAAGGTGATCAACGCCCGAGGAGTTCTCCGTAAAAGGCCCGCACGCGCGCGAGGTCTTGCGGCGCGAGGCGGCTTGGGCCCGGAGGCATCGCGCCTTCTTTCGTGAGGAAACCCACGGGGAGAAAGTGAGCGCGCAGGAGCGGGGAACGCGCGAGGGGGCCGCTGCCTCCGTGGCAGCGCGTGCACGCAGCGAGATGGAGGGTTTCGCGCGCCCGCGGATGCGAGGGCAGGAACCCCACGCGACGCGGTTCGCCCCCGGCGAGATTCGCAGACTCTTCGACGTCGATGCGGCCCGATAGTGCGATGCGCGCGCCGAGCATCGCGATCACGACTCGGTCGCGCAGGCCCAAGGGAGCCTCGCGCGAGGCGAATTGAGGGCGCAAAAGCCGTGGGCCATTGGCGTGGCAGAGGCCGCAGGCCACCCTTGTTCCTGCGATCCCGAAGTGGAATGGCACTCACCGAACCTGGACGCGTCTTGGTGCGCCATTGCAAGGTGATCGAGGCCCACGAGCGAGAAGTGTTGGCGACCCTGCGCGGTGAAGGCCGCAAGGTCGGGGAGCGCGTCCTCGGAACCTAAACAAGGGGGCCTTGTGTCCTGGAACTGATCCCTGTTCGGGCCTGCCTCAGCTGATTCTCAGCTGAGAATCAGCTCTGGCGGAAAACGGCCTGCATTTCTTTGCGGATGAGCGCCATCTTCTCGGCAGCTACTTTGGGGTCGACCTGACGCGGGTTCCGGAAGTAGCTCGACTCGTCGAGTTCATTGCGCACGAACTTGGATTGATAGGTGAGGCCCGCGGGGTTGTTGTCCTCGAGGGTTTCGTATTGACGGAGGATGAGCGGAGAGACGAACTGCGACACGGATTCGATTTCGTGATCCATGTATACCTTATTTCCTCCGGGCCCGCGCGCGAAGCCACGAACCACGTAGTCGACCACAACGACGTCGCTCTCGAAGCTCGAGAACATGAAATCGAGAGCGTAGAGCGGCGAGATGCTCCCGCACGTCGCGATGTCGATGTCGACGCGGAAGGAGCAGATGCCGTCGGGGTCGAGGCTATCGGGATAGGTGTGCGCGCAAATATGGCTTTTATCGAGATGGACGCTCACGGTGCTCTGGGCCATGAGGTTGCTGATTTCGCCTGCTTTGGCATCGGACATGAGCAGCACCACGCTCGCGCCGTAAGGGTCGAAGTCTTTGGAGCTCACGTTGAGCACCGTGGCATCCATGATTTCGGCGATGCGGATGAGCATGGACTCGATTTGCTTGGCGCTGTAGCGCTCGTCGATGTACCGGATATAGGACGCCCGCTCCTCGTCGCTGGTCGCGACGGCGAAGTCGTACAGATTGAAGCTCAAGGCTTTGGTCAGGTTGTTGAATCCGATGATTTCTGTCATTGCCTTGGTCCTCGGGGAACGGGTGGGAAGAGCTTTTCTGCCGCCTCGGGCCGCGGCGGGCTTGGATCGGCCGGGCGAAAAGTGCTAGCGTGTTACAACAACTGCGAGTGAGGTTCAACGGTTTCCATGGGTTTGCGCGTGCTGCCCCCAAGGGGCTCCGTCAAGGTCTCGAACCGAGGCAGGGCATGAAAGCGAAAACGGGCCTGTTCCTCGTGCTCACCGACGACGCCGAGCTGGTCTCGACGCTCGTCCACCTCCAGCCTAGGGGCATGGAGGTCAAAGTGTGGTGTCCTGTGAAGGATACCCGCCTTCAGGAGGAGATCCTGGATGCGCTCGAAGGCGTCCGCGATCTCGACGACATTCTGAGCAAGGGCGACTTCACCAAGCCCTCCTATTTTTCGCAATGGCGGGATTTCGATCCCGTTTGTGTCGTGCTCGCCTTCCGTGACGAGGATCTTCTGGCCAAGGCCCGGGAGAAGGTCGTGGAACATCTTCCCGAGGCCATCATCCTCTCGTTTCGGCACGGGCATCCCCGCGATGTTCCTCGGACCTTGGACAACGAGCGTGAACTGGTGCTGACCTGGGCCGAGCTGCTTGCTCGTCCCGTGAGCGCGGAGCTGCGCCACATCCAGAGCACGCACATGGTGAAGGAAGTGCGGGACATTTTGGATCCGGGTGACAAAATAGCACTCCTAGTGCAGCCCGACCCCGACCCCGACGGCCTCGCATCGGCTCTCGCGCTGCGAACGGTGCTAGGACGTAACAAGGTGAGCACGCCCATCGTCAGCTTCGGGAAGGTCACTCGCCCCGAGAATTTGGCGATGATGCGTTTGCTTGACATCGAGGTGACGACCATTCGCCCCTCCGACCTCCAAGGGTTCGACAGGGTCGCCATGCTCGACACCCAGCCCGGGCATTTCAAGGAAGAACTCGGGCAAATCCACGCGGTCATCGATCATCATCCGTGCAATCACTCGAGCTATGACCACATTCCCTACGTTGACATCCGCCAAGCCTACGGTGCCACGAGCACCATCCTCACCGAGTACCTCAAGGCTGCGGCTTGTCCCATCGGCCAGCGCTTGGCCACGGCGCTGATTTACGGAATCAAGGCCGACACCATGCACTTGAACCGCGAGGTCATCGACGCCGATCTTGACGCTTACGTCTCGCTCTATCCCAACATAAACTACAACCTGTTGAGACGGATCGAGAAGCCTGAGCTGCCCATGCGGTTCGCCCCCGTGCTCGCCGATGCTCTTCGCACCATGGCCACCGATAGCGGTGTCCTCGTGGTGTGCTTAGGCAACGTCGAGCGCGAGGATCTCATTCCACAGGTCGCCGATTTCCTGCTCCAGTTCGAGGACGTGGAGTGGGTCGTCGCCGCGGGCTTTTGGGAGGGGAACATCGTGATGAGCGTGCGCAACGTCGGCTACGTGAAAAACGCCGGCGACGTCGTCAAGCGCCTCATCAACGGATGGGCGCAGGGCGGGGGGCATCGCACGATGGCCAAGGCGATCTTCCCGATGCCGGAGTGGAAGCAGCGTTACGGGACGCCCACGGCCAATTCGGTCCGCGATGTCACCCTGAGGATGTTCGTCGAGGAAGCGCTCTGAATTCAGGGCGATCCTCGAACGCGAGGAGGTGCCCATGAGTCGTTCCCGGACGCTTGTTCCTTTGCACGGAGGCCTCGGTTTCGCTGCCGACGCGATTCGGGCGCGCGCCGTCGAAGTCGCACGCTCGGCGCAGGCCAATGATGCGCGCAGGCGCCAGGAGGCCTCTCGAGCGGTGATCTCGCCCGTTGCCCACAGTGCTTCGCACGGCGCTTCGCACGGGGCTTCGCACGGCACTTCGCATGGGGGCGGGTACGCCGAAGAACCCCAAGTCTTCGGTTTTGGAGATCGGACCTCGGGGCTCGGTGGGGCGATTGCCACCAGCTCCACCGGGGGGGCTCCTCAGGTCGAAGGCCGCAGTGGAGTTCGGCCTGTGGCAGCTTCGCCCGCAATGCGTCGCGCACCGGACACCCATGTACGTGTTGAAATGATGAGTGACCAGAAGGGTGCTCGAACAGCGGCACACCCGTCTGTTGACGGGAAGGCGCAACGCCAGGGCGGTGCGATGGCCGCTCGGGCAGACGCGGCACCGGGACGCCTCCGCGTGCTTGGCGGCCTCGCGCTCGACGGCGTGGTCGCCATCTGCTTGATGGGGCTGGCCGCAGTCGCCGTTCACTCTTGGGCGGGCACGGCCGTGGGGCGCTCGATAAGTGCTACCTTGGCGTCCTTGCTCTCGCCCCTCACACTTTCTTCGGGGCTCAGCGCGACGCATTTGTCTTGGGCCGCGTTTGCGGCGCAGGCGAGCCTCCTGGCGGCCATCCTTCTCTTCACTTGCCAGCTCGCCTCCGTTTCGTTCTTCCGGTCGACGCTCGGTCGATTCGTCGTGGGTGTGGAGCTCGCGCCCCCCCACGGGAGACTCCACGGTGCTGTGGGCATGGCGATGGCGGAAGTGCTCTCGCTTGGCGGGATTTTATCGCTTCCTTTTGTGCTTCTCACACCTAATAGAGTGCCGATTTTCTCGTGGCTTAAGCTGCGCGCGGAAGCCTGACGAAGGGGGCGTTTGGGGTTGCTGGGAGAAGCTGTTGTGGTATAGCGGATGGTGTCTCCCCAAATAAAAGAAACAAGCCTTTCACGGGGATGATTCCGACTCGGATCACCATTCCAATCCAGGCTTAACGCCCACAGCATACTTTGGAGGTTCCCCCAAGATGGCGACCACCGACAAAACCGTCTCGACTTACTCCGCCGTACCCGTCCGAACTTTCGAACGCCCTCGTAATACCGCAGGTCAACTCGCCCGCGTCACCGAGTACTACGGTTCGAACGTGTTCGACCTCAAGGCGATGGCCAAGCGTCTCGCCGCGCAGGACGTCGAAACCCTGAGCCGCGTCATGAAGTTCGGTGGCAAAATCGACGCCAGCCTCGCCGAACGCATCGCCTCGGCGGTGAAGGAGTGGGCCATGGAGAAGGGTGCCACGCACTACTGCCACTGGTTCCAGCCCCAAACCGGCGCGACGGCCGAGAAGCACGACGCGTTCCTTTGGTTCGACAAGTCGGGCAACCCCATTGAGCGCTTCACCGGAGCGGAGCTCCTGCAGAGCGAGCCCGACGCTTCGAGCTTCCCTTCGGGTGGCCTCAGGGCGACCTTCGAGGCGCGCGGCTACACAGGCTGGGATCCCTCGAGTCCCATGTTCATCATGGAAACCGAAAACGGCCGCACGGTATACATCCCGTCGGTGTTCATCAGCTACCACGGTGAGGCGTTGGACTTCAAAACTCCCCTCCTGCGCTCCAACGAGGCGCTCTCGCGCGAGGCGACCAAGACGCTGCACATCCTGGGCGAGAAGGACGTCGTCGCGGTGACCACTACGGTTGGTCCCGAGCAGGAGTTCTTCCTCATTGACTCCGAGAAGGCGCGCGCGCGCCCTGACCTCCGTCTTTCGGGCCGAACCGTTTTGGGCCGCAAGCCGCCCAAGGGCCAGGAACTCGAGGATCACTATTTCGGACATATCCCGTCGCGCGTGCAGGCGTTCTTCAATGAGCTCGAGGTGGAGGCCTACAAGCTCGGCATCCCAGTGAAGACCCGCCACAACGAAGTGGCGCCCGGGCAGTTCGAAATCGCGCCCATCTTCGAAGGTTCCAACATCGCCTCCGACCACAACCAGTTGGCCATGAAGGTCATCAAGAGCACCGCGGCCAAGCACGGCTTCTTGGCCCTCCTTCACGAGAAGCCCTTCGCAGGCGTCAACGGAAGCGGCAAGCACGTGAACTGGTCCATGAGCGACTCCACGGGCCGCAACCTCCTCGACCCTGGGCATACCCCGCACGAGAACATCGTGTTCCTCACGTTCCTTTGCGCCACCCTCCAGGGCATCCACGACAACGCTGATGTGCTGCGCGCCTCCATCGCTACGAGCGGGAACGATCACCGCCTCGGTGCCAACGAGGCGCCCCCGGCCATCATCTCGGCTTTCTTGGGAAACACCCTCGACAAGATCCTCACGGCCATTGAGACGGGCGAGACCAAGAACACCTCCGCCGAGAGGGCCTTGATCGACATGGGCGTCTCGCAGCTCCAGCACGTGGCCAAGGATAACACCGACCGCAATCGCACCTCTCCGTTCGCTTTCACGGGCAACAAGTTCGAGTTCCGCGCCGTTGGTTCGTCGGCTCCCGTCAACTACCCCACCGCTATCCTCAACGCGGCGGTTACCGATGGGCTCGTCAAGCTCAACGCGAAGCTCGAGGCGAAAGCCAAAGGCGGGGTCGTGTCGCCTGAAGCGACGCTCGAAGTTCTGAAGGACATCGTTATAGCTACGAAAAACATTCGTTTCGAGGGCAACGGGTATTCGCAGGAGTGGCGCGATGAGGCGGCACGCCGTGGCCTGTCCAACTTCCACAATACGCCCATGGCACTGCGCGTCTTCGCCGACGAGAAGAAGACCAAGTTCCTGCGCGACACCAAGACTCTCTCCGGAGGCGACCTGGAGTCGCGCTTGGCTATCCAGCTTGAGCGCTACATCAAGCAGCGACTCATCGAGGTGACGTGCGCCATGGAAATGGTGCAGTCGAGCATCCTGCCCGCCACCATGCGTTACCTCGGAGAACTCGTTTCCCTGGCGAAGGATGCTGCGGCGCTCAACATCCAGAGCCCGGCACAGAAAATGGCCACCGAAGTCGGAACGCAGAGCAACCGCGTCCAGGCTGCGCTCGCCGCCTTGGTGTCGTGCTACGAGAAGACGACCTCGGGCGATTCACTCGAACACGAGAACGTCGGTAAGACCGCTACGGCAATCGCGGAGGCGCTCCTGCCCAAGCTCGACGACATGCGCGAAGCTGTAGATGAGCTTGAGGTGTTGGTGCCATCTGGCAAGTGGCCCTTCCCGAAGTACCAGGACATGCTCTTCGGACTCGAGTGAGGAGCAACCACGGGATGTGTTCCGTGGTCAGGAGAGTCGGCACGGGCACGGACCCGTGCTTTTTTCTTTGCCTCGAATACGCTAGGGGGAAGGAGAACCCCAACAGGAGGCACTCCCATGAAGTCCAATCGCTCCCCTCTCGCGAAACCTGCGCGCGACGCAAGCCGCGCAAGTCGAGAAGGCCGCGCAAGCCGCGCAGGCCGTGCGCTTCTTTTGTCGGCGTTGGTGGCTGCGCCGCAGTTCGCCTTAACGCAGTTCGCCGTGACTCAGTTCCCCGTAACGCAGGTCGTCTCCCTCCCATCTGCGGCTTATGCGAACCAAATGGCGACCGGACCCTCCGCTCGGCGCGAGCCGACGCGAGGCCTTTTCTGTACGGCGCAAGGGCGCGGCATATGGGGTGGCCGCGACGTCGCGCTTCGCTACCAGACGAGCCTCGTTCAGTTCCAGTCGCCCCGCCTGAGCGACTCGGTCACACTGTTCGCCGACGAATCACCTGCCGCGAATGTGCCACTGAACCCCGATAGCACCTTGCAGGGCATGGTTGCCTACAGCGGAACCGCAGAAGACAATCCTAGCGTGTTCGTGGAACTTGCCGTGGAGCGCGACCTCTCGGCGACTTTCTACCTCACCACTTGGCAGAACGAGCGGGTGGCGGCGTCGGGGCGTTGCGAGTGGAACTATGGTGACGGCCCTGGGTGATTGCGCACTCGGCGGTGCGTGCCCCTGACTCCTCGATCACGAAAGGAGTCGTGTCTTCGATCGGCGACTTGCAACCTCACACAAAACCGGAGGTACGAAGAGTGCCCCCGGGTCATATGCTGAAGAAGGTGACCTCTAGGCCTTCCATGCGCGCTTGCTCCAGGACTCTGTAGTGACCGAGCAGACGCCCGAAGGCCACTCTTTCGGGGACGGTGACGAGCTTGGATCCGACCACTGAAATGAGTCCCTCGGGACCCGCGACGGGGGTGTTCGCCAAAAGAGCGGACTTCCACTGCTTCAGCTCGCGCGCTCTTTGCTCCACCACCTGCTTTGCGGCATCGAAGCCTTGCACGTCTAAAACGAGGTTCATGACGAGCGCGTCAACGAGGTTCAACTCGGCCTCGATTTCAGGCTTGAGCGTGTCCCAGGACTCTGCGGCGAACATATCAAGCACGAAAAAGGCTTCCGAAGTGGCGCGGAGGGTTTCCTCATCGAGCGTATGGCCTTCGACCCGCGCCAATGCTGTTTTGATGGCGTCGCCGCACGAAAGCGAAACAAGCGTCGAGAATGTGGAGACACCAATGGAGTCGGCTTTTTCACAGAACGCATTGCAGCCTTCGGAAAGAGTGCCAAGCAGCGACGACAGCGAGACGGGATCGGCTCGCAAGCCTCCTCTCGACCGAGCAACGGACTGAAGCTTGAGCACGAGTCCGCGAGTCAGGTGCTCCAGGGACTCAAGTGTTCCAATGGCTCCTTCAAACCCTTCCACAAGTGAGCCACAGATTTCTCGGCGCTTAGGGAGCGCGACGCCCTCGTGGCACCCCAGCCGCTCGAGCGCTCCACTCGCCTTCTCGAGGCGCGTCAGGATCTCCTCGGCATTGTGCAAACATCCGGCGGCAACCGTCTCGAGATGGTTTATCGTCAGGACGGTCATAAGGTGGAGGAATCCAGCGTAAAGGAACGAGAATGTTTCTTCGTGGCCCGGGGTGCCAGGCTCTTGGGGGGCAGCGCGTGCGTCGTCGAGGCAACGACTATCCACAGTGGGAAAGACAAACGCTTCCAGGCATCCGACGTAACGAAAGCCCGGAGAGATCTCGTCGGCAGCCTCGGTACCATGCGTCCTGGCATAATCGCGGCAGCTGTTCAATTCCACGGGCACCTGGACCGAGGAGGCCACCTCGAGGGAGGCGGCCGTCAAATGCGCCGTGTGCACGTGGAACTTGTCGTCGCTCTGGGAAAGCAAGACTATCATCTCGAAAAGGGGGCTCGAAACACTCACGAATCGACCGGCAAAGGAAGTCTCACGCAGAAAGCCGAGGAGCGCATCCACACCCGACCATCCTGCAAAGGCGATCTCACGACAGTCAATGACCATGGCGTTCGTGAAGAGATCTTTGTACCGGGCGAAATTGATGCTCCCGAGCAGGCATCCCCTCAGGACGCAGACGTCTCCGCTTCTGGAGACCGCGAAACTGCTCGATGCGAGATGGCCAATCTTGACTCCCACGTTAGGCCGCCTTGAGGGCGAGTACCTTGCCCACCACGCCGAGGACTTTGTCTTTGTTGAAGGGCTTGACGATCCACAGCAAGACCCCAGCATCTTTGCCCTTGGCCTTCAAATCGGCCGAGGCCTCGGTCGTGAGAACGAAGAGCGGCAGTG
>JBIKVI010000087.1:0-15506 GCA_044356935.1 Silvanigrellaceae bacterium
GAGGACGCGGCCGCCCCCCTCAGCGGGTGCCGCGTAAATGGAGCACCCTTCGCAGCCGCCCAGTTGCAGAGCGGTTTCACAGATGAGATCGAGCAGCTCGTCGAAGTCGTCGACTTCCGACAAGGCGACCCCGGCCGCTACGAGCATAGAGAGAACGTCCTTCGTGTCCTGCACCGCGCAGCCCTCCTTCGACCCCACATTTCGACCTCCGAGGCCCTCCCCTTGAAGGAAAAAAGTTTCCACACTAAGGACTGACGGGAGCCCCCACCCGCTTTAAAAAATCCTAAGGAGCCCCCCGTATGATCGAGCGCTATTCCCGGCCGGAGATGAAACGGATCTGGTCTGAGGATCACAAGTACGTGTCCTGGGCCAGGGTGGAGCGCGCTCATCTTGAGACCCTCGTCGATCGCAAGGACGCCGATGCGGGGTGCCTCACCGCGTTCGACGCCGCGGTCGCCAAGAAGGGCGAAGCCGATTTCCTGGCGCGGGAACAAGAGACCGGCCACGACGTCATCGCCTTCATCGCCGAACTCTCGTCGGCCATGGGCGACCACGGCCGTTACCTCCACAAGGGCCTCACGAGTTCCGACGTCCTCGATACCGCTCTTGCCTTGCGCCTTACCGAAAGCCTCGATCTCGTCTGCTTGAGCCTCGCCGAAGTCCGCGAGGCTCTCGCGTTTCAGGCGTTCGCGCACGCGGGCACCCCTTGCATCGGCCGTACCCACGGAATCCACGCCGAGCCCATGTCCTTCGGCCAAATCCTCGCGAGCCACTTCGCCGAGTTCCAACGCGCGCACCTCGATGTCCTAGCGGCGCGCAAAGCGTGCGCGCACGGAAAGCTTTCGGGGGCTGTGGGGGGCTATAGCCAGCTGCCAGCCGACTTCGAGGCACGCGTTATGCACCGGCTCGGGCTCGGCGTGGAACCCGTGGCAACGCAGGTCATCCCGCGCGACCGCTTGCTGCGTGCGGCGCACGCCCTCGTCTCGGTGGCGGGAGCCATCGATCGTTTCGCGACCAACATGCGCCACTGGGCCCGCACGGAGCTTGGCGAGGTGCTCGAGCCCTTCTCGGAGAAGCAGAAGGGGAGCTCGGCCATGCCCCACAAACGCAATCCCATCCTTGCGGAAAACCTCTGCGGTCTTGCGCGCACGGTACGCGGCTACGCCACCATGCTCGAGAACGATGTGGCCCTCTGGCATGAACGCGACATTTCCCACTCGAGCGTCGAGCGCGTTGCCTTGGCCGACGCTTTCGTCAACACCCACTTCATGGTCTCGCGTGCGGCGGGTTTGATTTCGAAGATGGTCGTGCGTCCCGACGTCATGGCGGCCAACCTTGGGCGTCTAGGCGGCCTGTGGGCGAGCCAAACCGTTCTCACCGCGTTGGTGGAGCGCGGCGTCAATCGCCAAGAGGCTTATGAACTCATCCAGAAAATCGCCCTTCCCCTGGCGGAAAAGGCGGCACTAGGCCCGGTGGCCCCCGACGCCTTCCTGTCGGGGCTGCGCGCCAACTCCAAGGTCGTGGCCCTCGTCGGCGAGGAGAATCTCAAGGGGCTCTTCTCACTCGATCGATTCCTCGAGTGCGTTCCCCGCGTGTTCCGCCGTGTTTTCGGCATGGTGCCCGAGGAACGCGCCCGTCATCCCGACGCTCTGTTGGCTCAAGTGGTGCCGGCATTGCAGCGCGTCTATGCCGTAACCGTGGAACTCCTTCCCGACGTCCTCGACACTGAAGCCAAGACCGTCGAGCACGATATGCGCAAAGGAGGCATCGAGGTCGTCTCCCTGCGCCAAGCGCGCACATTCCTTGTCCGCGCCGCGGGGCCGAAGACGCCAGAGGCCGCGCGTGTGGGTCTCGAAAAGGTTTCGCGCTACGCCAAGGAAACACTCCACAACGCGGTCATGGAACAGGTCCGCGTCGAGGTCGTGCAATGACCCCCTCCCCCATCCGTCCCATTTCTGCGCGCGGGCTCGCGCTTGTGCCACAGTTCCATGGCACAAACTGCGACCAAGAAACACTCTCCTGGCTTAGCGACAACCTCGAGGTCGAGGCTGCCTTCCTCGACGAAACGACGCACGGCTCCCTCACGGCCTCCGAGGTCGCCTGCGTCGTCGTGCCCGGCGGCTTTAGTTACGGAGACTACCTGCGCGCGGGTGCTATCGCCGCCCGCGGAGCCAAAATGAAAGTCGTCGCGCGATTGGCGCGCGAGGGCGTTCCCACGCTCGGCATTTGCAACGGCTTTCAAATCCTTTGCGAAGCGGGACTCCTCCCGGGGGTCCTCCTACGCAACGAGAATCGGCAGCACAACCACTTCCCCGTGGAACTCGAAACCGATTTCTCCTCCCTTGAGGGCATCGAAGCGCACGAATGGCCAGCATGGCTGCCGCGCCTCTCGGGACCCTATGCCTCCGCTTTCCGCGAGCACTACGCGCGGTTCGCTTTGCCCATGAGTTGTGGCATGGGGCGCTACTGGCCCGCCGCGGACGTACGCGAGGGCAAGGCCCCCGAAAGCTCGGTGCGCCCATTGTTCCGTTATGTGCACAACGAGAACGGCGCCTGGAACGCCGTCGCCGCCATGACCTCCGCGAGCGGGAAAATCGTGGGCATCATGCCCCACCCCGAGCGCGCAAGCGATCCCCTTTTGGGCGGGACGCAGGGGCTCTTCTTTCTCCTTGGCCTCGCGGAAAACGCGGGCTTGCCCGTCCGCAAGGGAAGCGCCCTCGAGGAATTCTCTCGGGGCGACCTCGCGTCGACGTCAACCCGCTCTCCCCAGTCCCCTCACGTCTCCGGCACGGAAGGAAACTCGCGCCAATGACCACCCAAGCGAAGTTCACCGAAGACTCGCTCGTTTCGCGCCTCGGCGAATCCTTGGTGCGAGAGGCCGCCTCGTTCGGGCTCAAGGGCGGCGAGCTCGCACGTTTTTGCAACCAACTCGGCCGCGCGCCTTCCCGCGAGGAGCTCGCCGTTTGCGGCGCTCTCTGGAGCGAACACTGCAGTTACAAGAGTTCGAAGATCCACCTGCGCCGCTTCCACACCGACGAGCCTTGGGTGTGGCAGGGGCCCGGCGAGAACGCCGGCATCGTGGGCATCACGCCGCACTGGGGCGTGGCGTTCAAAATGGAGAGCCACAACCATCCAAGCTACATCGAACCCTACCAAGGCGCGGCCACCGGCGTAGGGGGCATCCTGCGCGACGTGTTCTGCATGGGCGCTTGGCCCGTGGCCAACATGAATTGCCTGCGCTTCGGGGAGGGCGAGTGGAACGCGGCGCTCCTGCGCAACACCGTCAAAGGCATCGCCGACTACGGGAACAGCATGGGCGTGCCCACCCTCACGGGTGACACCTCGTTCCACCCCGGCTATTCGAGAAACATCCTCGTGAACGCCTTCACCGCGGGCGTTATCCACAAGGACGCCGTATTCCGCGGTGTACTCACCGAGGGTGAAAACGGGGTTGGCGTCAATCCGGTCACTGAGGGGAGCGCGCCACAGCCGTCTCTTGCGGCGCGGGGAAGGGATGCTGTTTCCGGCATCCCCAATCCCGACCCCTTCCCCTACGGGACCGTGGTCGAAGCGCGCGTGCGCGAGTCGCTTTTCCCGGAGGGCGAAAACCTCCTTGTTTACTTCGGGCAGGCCACCGGCCGCGATGGCGTGCACGGAGCCACCATGAGCTCGGCGGAATTCTCCGATACCGGAGAGAGCCTCAAGCCCACCGTTCAGGTGGGCGATCCCTTCGCCGAACGCCGCCTCCTCGAGGCGACACTTCATCTCATCCGCGAGGGTCTCGTGGTGGGCTTGCAGGACATGGGAGCGGCGGGCCTCACCTCGAGCAGCGTCGAAATGGCGGGGCGTTCTGGCTGCGGAGTGGCCATCGACCTCGGCTTGGTCCCGCAGCGCGCCGCCAACATGCAAGCTTTCGAGCTGCTCCTCTCGGAGAGCCAGGAGCGCATGCTCTGCGCCGTGCGCCCCGACAAACTCGCATCACTTGTCGAAGCCCTTGAGCGATTCGACGTCGAAACGGCCGTCATCGGCAGGGTGAACCGGACAGGGCGTTTCGTTTGCGTGTTCGACGATAAAGTGTGCACCTCGGTGGAGGTCGGCATCCTCGTCGACGACATTCCCATGTACGACTGGCCGGTGGAACCACGCGAGGCGTACGTTGCGGCGCGACCATTCATCGATAACGCCAGCGTGATTCCAATCGCGCGGGGCGCCGGTGACAAAACCGACGGCGCGCATGCCCGGGTTGCGCTGGGCATCGCCGCAACCGACGCTTCGGCAGCGCGCGCCCTGGCGTCAGGCAACGTGGGGGCCTTCCTCGAAACCCATGCAAGCGCCCTCGAAACTCTGTTTCGTCATCCTTCCACCGCTTCGCGTTTCCCGCTTGTGAGCCACTACGATTCCACCGTCCAGGGCAATTCCGTGGCGGGCTGCGGCAACCTGCAGGACGCCGCAGCCGGCGTGGCCCGTTTGCCCCGCTTCGCGCAAGAGACTCCCAACGCGCGCGTGGGTGTGGCCATCGCGGGAGGATGCGAGGAGCGCTGGGTTGAGCTGCGGCCCTACGAAGGTGCTATCCTCACGACCCTCAAGGTCGCGCGGCGCATCGTCGCAGTTGGCGGCACGCCCTTGGGTCTTACCGACTGCCTCAACTTCGGAAGTCCCACCAACCCCGCCGTCATGCGACAGCTCTCCGACGCCATTGACGGCATCACCGCTGTTTCCAAAGCGCTCTCACTGCCTGTGGTGAGCGGCAACGTTAGCCTGAACAACCAGACCGAGGGCCGTCCCATCCCTCCGACTCCCATGCTCGGCGTGGTCGGGCGCGTCGACGACGTTGCCAAGGTCCGCCTGACGCGGCTCCCCGAACCGGCATGGGAAGCCTGCTCGCGTTACGTCGTCCTGCGCGTCAACCATCCTGAACTCGCGCGCCGCGCAACGCTCGAGTGCGGTCTGGCGTGGTGGCTCCTGGCTGGCCGCAATTCCGACATTCCCACCCCCGACCTCAAGGCCGAACGCGACCTTTGGACCGCCCTCGAGCGCATAGCCACCGAGGTCAACGCGCCCCTGTGCGCTCCCGTGGGCCAGGGTGGGGCACTCGTGGGTGCTTTCCGCATGGCCTTCCTCAACGAAGCAACGCTCGCTCTTTCGCCTGAGGTGCTCACGCGCCCAGCGCGCGACGTGTTTGCAGAAGGCCAGGCCGGCTTTCTGCTGGGCGTGCCGTCCTACGCCGCCGCGGCCCTCAGTGAAGCCGCACTGGGCGCGGGACTCGACGTGTTCCCTATCGGTGAAATGTTGCGCCCAGCCCCCACTGACGCGGCATCTTCCGCTCACGACAACGGTTCATCGAATTTGCCCCTTCGTCTGCGCGCGGCCTGGCGCGACGGCCTCGTTCCTTTTTACGCGCACGTTTGACCCCGTCTCGCGCGCCGTCCCTGATGTCCTTCATCCCGGAGTCCTCTTTTTATGTGCGGAGTCTTTGGCATCACGGGTGCGGTCGACGCTGCTAAACTCACCTTCCTCGGTCTGTTCGCCCTGCAGCACCGGGGGCAAGAGAGCGCAGGCATCTGTTCCATCGCCGACGGGCGGTTGTTCTCCAAGCGTGGGCCGGGGCTCGTTTCCGATGTCTTCGAGGAGACCGCCTTGGCGGGTCTGCCCGGCGACACGGCCGTGGGACACGTGCGCTACAGCACGGCGGGTGGCAACCTCGAGGCCAACATCCAGCCGCTCATGGCGCGCATCGGTGGCGTGCCAGTGGCGCTCTCGCACAACGGAAACATCGTCAACGCCGACGAACTGCGCGAGCGCCTCGAAAACGCCGGGGCCATTTTGCAGGGCACGGCCGATTCCGAGCTCGTGCTTCACCTGCTCGCGCGCTCCACCGCTCCCGCCTTCATCGATCGCCTCCTAGCGGCTTGCGCCGACCTCACGGGCGCGTTCAGCATGCTCGTGCAGACGCCCACGCACCTTTACGCCATCATCGACGCTGCGGGATATCGTCCCCTGGTTCTAGGCCGCATGGCGGCCTCCCATGAGAACAAACCGGCATGGGTTGTTTGCAGCGAATCGTGCGCGCTCGATCTCGTGGGAGCGGAATACGTGCGCGACCTCCTGCCCGGCGAAGTCCTGTCCATCGACACCGCCACGGGCGAGGTGACGAGCCGTTTCCTTGGGCTCACGCCGCGGCAATCCCATGACGGCGACCAAGCCCGGTGCGTCTTCGAACACATCTATTTCGCTAGGCCCGATAGCCTCCTTTGGAGCGCGTCGACGCACGAGATGCGTCAGCGCCTTGGCTCCACTCTCGCGCACGAAGCCCCCGCTCCGAGCGCCGACATGGTCATCGCCATCCCCGACAGCGGTATCCCCATGGCCATGGGCTTCGCGGAGGGGAGCGGCTTACCTTACAAGGTCGGCTTCATTCGCAACCACTACGTGGGCCGCACCTTCATCGAGCCCACGCAGAACGTCCGCAATTTCCGCGTGCGGCTCAAACTCAACCCCGTGCGCGAAATCGTGCGAGGCAAGCGGCTCGTTGTGGTCGACGACAGCATCGTTCGCGGAACGACCTCGAAGAAAATCATCGAGCTCCTCCGCGACGCCGGAGCGGCAGAAGTGCACATGCGCATCGGTGCCCCTCCGGTACGTTATCCGTGTTTCTATGGCATCGACACGCCCAAGCGGAAGGATCTCCTCGCCCAGCGTCTCGATCTCGAGGAGATGCGCGCCTACTTGCGCGCCGACTCCCTGGCGTTCCTTTCCACGGATGCACTCCTGCGCGAGATGCGCGAGCACCTGCCGGAAGAAGCCGTCGTTGGGGCGCGCAGCCACGGGCGCTCGGGCTTTTGCGTCAGCTGCTTCACAGGAACGTACCAGGACGCGGAGGCACAGGCCTTAGGCGCCCCGGAGCGCATCGCAGAGACTGGTTCCGAGCTCGACGGCGATGCGGGAGCGAGCGCGCCCAAGGGTTCCCTCGGCGCCATGAACGCAAACCCCTTGCCGCAGCCCGGTTCCGTGATTTCTGCGAAGGAGCCCTTGGCATGAGCGCCTTTCCCTCCATCCCAACCCACTCCCACGACGCTCCCTTGGTGGGCATCGTCATGGGCTCCAAGTCGGATTACGACACCCTGAAGTCCGCCGAAGATATCCTCGTGGAGTTCGGCGTCCCTTATGAAATTCAAGTCGTCAGTGCGCACCGCACGCCCGATCTCATGTTCCGTTATGGTCGCGAAGCCCGGGCGCGCGGCCTCAAGGTCATCGTGGCTGGAGCGGGGGGCGCGGCCCATCTGCCTGGCATGCTCTCAGCGCTCACCCCCCTGCCCGTCATGGGCGTGCCGGTGAGGTCGCGTGCTTTGAGCGGGCTCGACAGTCTGCTTTCCATCGTGCAGATGCCCGCCGGCATTCCCACGCCCACCTTCGCCGTAGGCGAGGCCGGCGCAACCAACGCGGCCTTGGCCGCGGTCGCTATCCTCGCTCTCTCCGACCCTCGTCTCGCGGCGGCCCTCGACCAATGGCGAGCCGCACGGTCCGACGCGGCTCTCGCTGGCAACGCCGAGGTGCAAGCGCGTTGGAAGGCCGACGCGGAGGCCTCCGCGGCCCCTTCGGCGGACAATTCCGAGGCCTTCGCCGTGGGCACGGCGGGAGCATGAAAACCGTCGGTATCCTCGGAGCGGGCCAACTCGGCTGCATGCTCGCCTCTTCGCTTCAAAAGCTCGGCGCCACGGTCCGCTTTCTCGACCCGGATGCGCACGCGCCGGGGCGGGCCCTGACACCCTACTTCACCAACGCGTCTTGGACCGACCCCGAAGCTCTCCGGCTTTTTTTCGCCTCGTGCGACATCGTTACCTACGAATTCGAGAACGTCGACGTTCGTCACCTCGATGCCGCCCGGGCGGCCAGCGGCACTCCACTTGTCCCGTCGGCGCGCGTGCTCTCCACCACTCAGTCGCGCGCCGATGAAAAGTCCTTCCTCGCCAGCGCCAAGCTCCCTTGCGCGCCCTTCCTCGTTGTTTCCACGCGCGAGGAGCTCATCGCTGCGTGCGCGCGGGTCGACGTGTTCCCGTTCGTCGCCAAGACTCTCCGCGGCGGCTATGACGGCAAGGGCCAGGCCACTGCGCAAAGCGCGGCCGATCTCCCTAAGGTAGAGGCGCTCCTGCCGTGCATCCTCGACGAAGCAGTGCCTTTGGCACTGGAAGTCTCGGTCGTCACGGCACGCGATGCGCTTGGAAGGGTGCGGAGTTTTCCGCCCTTCGAAAACATCCACGCACGGCACATCCTCGATGTCACGTTGTTCCCGGCGCCCTCGCTCACCAACGAGGTCGCCGCGCGGCTTGTGACCGTGGCGCAGGAGTGCGCAAGAGCCCTGGACGTCGTAGGGCTCTTGACCACCGAATTCTTCCTTTCGCGGTCGGCGTCGCGCCGTGCGTTCGCGGGTGGTGCGGGCTTGAGCCCTGTTGGCGATTTCCATTTCGGGGTGAACGAATTCGCACCCCGCCCGCACAACTCGGGGCACGTCACACGCCAGGCGTGTTTCGTTTCGCAATTCGACGCGCTCGCGCGCATCCTCTTGGGTTTGCCTGTGCCGCCGTTGGTCCCCGTGTCTCCGGGTGTCTTCGCCATGGGGAACCTTTTGGGCGACACCTGGCTCGCCCAATCGCATGCACGCGGGGACCTGCCCGCGGATGCGCGCGAAGCGCCGGGCAGCGGGCTCGCGCTCGACGCGGCGTGGAACGCGTTCCCCGATGTCCTCGACGTTACTTTGTACGGCAAGGAAGTCGCCCGCGCGGGGCGCAAGATGGGCCACTTTACCTTGCGGGCCCCGAGTGCGGAGGCGGCCATCGCGCGCTCAGCTGCGTTTCGGGAAGCCTTGGAAAGGGGCTAAAGCGGCATCGCCTCCAACACCGGAGCCGGGAACAGCTTGCCTCCTGGCCACCCGGCCGGTAGGTGTAGGGTCGGTGATTCCACACATTCAGGAGGTGTCCATGCGTTCCCTTCCCCTGTCGCTCCTCGCCTTGGCGGCCCTCGTCTCCGGTTGCACGCCGTCGACGTCCACACAAGCGCCCGTCCCCGCGCCCGCACGCGAAGGAGGCGACTCCAAAGAAGCTGGAACGTCGGCCACGCGTACACCTCTCTCGCCCGGGAAACGCTCATTGTCGCAGGAGGAAAAGGCGGCTCTCGCCGCCCTACCCAAGACGGCCCCACAAACCCTCCTCGTGGTGGCTCCGGGTGGCGAAGTGTCCAAGGTGGAAACCACCGCAGGCGAAGCCGTCGCGCGGGCCGCAACGCTGGCTTCCGAGTCCCCGCTTTCCACCATCGTTCCCGACTTCCCCGTGGAACTGAGGGTCGACGCGGAAGTAACCTCTCGTAACACCGCGTCGCAGCCCGACCTCCCGAAGCTTCGCGTCGACAAGCAGTTCCTCCTTTCGGGCAAGGAGGAGTTCGGCCTCAAAGCGTGGCGCGAAGCCTACCCTGAGGCTGACGGACGGGGCGTGAAAATTGGCGTGGTCGACGACGGGGTGGCGCTTGGCCGCCTGGGACTCCTGTTGACCTCCACCGGTCGCGCGAAGTTCGCCGCGAGCGTCAACGTGAGCCCGCAGTGGCATGTTCCACTGCGATCGCAACGTCCCGGCTGCGCAAGAACCGACATGATCGCCGACACGGCTACGGCTTCGTGGCGCTTCGCGCCTGGTGTGCTTCCCTCCGCTCCCGCGGTCGCGAGCCTGCGCGTTCCCTTCGATATCACCCCTTGCGGCGTGAACCCCGAGTTGCCCGGGCAATCGCGCGGCTGCACCGATTGGGATGGCCTGTTTCCCAACGCCGATGCGCGCAAAGTCGATGGCGTCCTGCGCGTGCCCGCCCTCCTCGTGGAGTACGCGGCGGGAAGTTCTGACGCTGCGGCCGATGCACCCTCGCGCACCCTTCTGGTGGACGTCGACGGCGATGGACTCATCACCCAGGCTGAGCGCGTGCGCGAGCTCCCCAGGCGCGACGAGTCGCAGGCGGGCATCAAATTGGCCAACGGCTCTGTGCTGGGCTTCGATGTCCACGCGTCGAGTTCGCTGGCCGTTGCGCCCAACCCTATCGACAATCCCACATCCTGCGTGGGCGCTGACGTCGCGCCTGCCGCACACACGTTGACTCTCCACGTTCCGCAAACAGGCGAGGATTTCGGCAGTCACGGAGAGGGAGTCGCCTCCATCGCGGCGGGGCACGACATCGCTGGTCAGGGATTCGACGGCGTTGCCCCCGGCGCCCAAATCGTCGACGTCCATTTCGCCGACTCCGTGGGTGGACGCGACTACACCATCGCGGAGGTGGGACGCGCCCTCCGCGCGGCGGGCGAGCGCTCCGACATCGTCAACCTCTCGTATAGTTTGTTCTTCCGTTCCCCCGCGGCGCAGGCCGCCATGGGCCGTTACCTTGAGGCCCTTCTCGTCGACACGCGAGCGCTCTACCTTTTCAGCGCGGGTAACAATGGTCCGGGCCGCGGCTCCATGAATCGGGCCGGAGTTTACCCGTCCTTCGGCATGCCCGTGGGTGCTTACCTCACTCCCGAACAAGCGCAGAGCACCTTCGGCAGCGCCCTGCCCATCGGTGGAGTGGTCACCTATTCCTCCCGCGGCCCAGGCCTCGACGGAGGAGCGGGGCCCCTCGTCATCAGCCCACTAGCGGGAATCGTGGCGGGGACGGCGGACGAAGGCTTCGGACCCTTCAGCGGCACGAGCAGCGCCACTCCCGCGCTCGCGGGTTTCGCCGCTCGGGTGCTTTCTCAGGTGCGCGCGGAAGGTCTCCCCTGGGATCGCGACGCTCTGCATCGCGCCATCGTCGCGAGCGCGGTTGCTTTGGACGACGTCGCATTTGTCGACCAAGGGCATGGCCTGCCCCGCCTCCTTCCGGCGCTGGAGGCTTATCGTAAAGCGGTCGCCGAAACGAAACCGGCTCCATCCTACGTCATCTCCGGAGGCGTGGGCGCGCTGGGCATCGCACGCAAAGGCGTTTCGGTGCGCGGCGACGTCGACAGGCTCGACGTCTACTCCTTCACACTCACTCCGTCGTTCCCTTCTTCATGGAGCGACGCGGATGCGGCGAACTGGGCGGAAACCCTCACGGTGGATGTCGAGACCCCCAAAGGGTCCGAGGGGCTCGTCTCCGTCCCGTCCACCATCTTCTCGTCGCGCTCCGGAACGACTTTGCAAATCGCCCCTCAGTGGGATGCCCTTGCGCAACGACCGGGCGAGTTCCTCGCCACCGTTAGGCTGCGAGACGCCGACTCCGGCGCGCTGCGAGCCACCATCCCCGTCACCATCCTCACGCCCCATACAACGAAACAGGCTTGGGAAGGCGTCGTTTCCATACCATCCAAGGATCTCGCGCGCGTCTTCCTCCGCAAGCCGAGCTGGGCCACGCACTTGGTCGTGGCGCGCGAAGCGGTATCGGCCCGTCAACCGCTGTGCGGACGTTTCGGAGCCTACTCTCCCGTGGGAGTGAGGTTGGCTTCACCCGCCGGTGGCACGTGGGGGTCGGCGGCCGGCGTGCGCGCCGAAGCGATCTTCGAGGCCACCACCGAGGGCATCTACGAGCTCGATATGGAAGGCCGCGCCAACCATACGGCGTGCCCGCGCGATGCTCGTCAGAAGATCTCCGCCCGGTGGGTCCAACTCTCCCTCACGGGGCAATCCCTGGCCGTGGGCGCAACCGATGCGCAAGGGAACGCGCAACACGTGTTGCGCCTGAGTGCGGAGAGCCGCGTGTCGCCCGGACTCGCGGGCGTCGTGGAGCTTTCACAGCCCGCCGAAGAAAGCACCATCGAGCTGCGTCTCTCGCCCGAGAGCCCCTTCCGATGGGAAGGTCCGGCGCTGGATTTATCGCCCTACCTCCGTGGGAGTTTCGCCTTCGACGCTGGTGATGTCGCACGCATCGCGGCCGCGCGCGGCTACCCGCGTTCCTCCCTTGCTCTGCGTCCGGTCGCAGACAACAACCCCTGGCCCGCTTTCACCTCCCTCCCCACCGGAACCGAATGGAGCGCCCCCATCACGGTCGCGTCCTTGGGCCTCGATGAATTGGCCGCTCAAGGCGTCGTGCCCACGGTAACGACCTTCGATGTGGGTCTTGACGCCTCCGTCGCGCCCCTGGGAACATTGCGGCTGAAGATTCGCGGCTTCACCGCCGACGAGGCGCGCGTCGCGCTGACTCTCCCGCTCAGCGCAGTGCGTCCTTCCAATCCGGCGACTCTCGAAGGAACTTTTTCGGCGAAGCCGGGGGCGCTCTCCGGTCGGTCGCTGGCGTGTGCGTTCCGGCCTGCGGGATTCTCCGTGAGCGTGCCCTGCGGAAGCATCCCGCTGCGCTGACCCGCTAAAGACGCGGAGAAATCCAATCCGCGTAGGTTGGGACGCTCACGTAGTTATCCAGGCCCGTTTCGCACGTCGAGGCTCCTTGCGAGAGCACGCCAACGACCAGTGTCCGTCCGCCTACAGAAGTCCACAATGGCCCGCCGGAATCGCCGGAGCAGAATCCTCGGCCACTGCCCGAGTTCACGATGGCCAAAGGCGAACCGCGATCGAACATCGAGAAAACAGTATTCCCGCGGCGCGCGATGCCACCAGTGAGTGGCGTGCCGGTGGCGGCGCGCCCGAAGCCCGCGCCGAAGGCCGCCGCGCCTCCAAGCGTCACGGGTAGAGCCTTGGGATCCAGGGCGAGGGGTTGCATCCTCCAGGCCTTCGGCGCATCGCCGGAAAGCGTGAAGATGACGAGATCGGCAGTGCGATGACGATCCCACGACTCGATTCCGACAGTGGGATTCCCCTGTGCGAAGGCATCCGTTCCGAACACCGCCAAAGCCGGCGCCCCCAAGGGGTTGGCCAGGCAATGCGCCGCGGAGAGCAGTTTACGTGGCGAAACCAGCGTGGCCGAGCAGTAGCCGCGACGATCGGACCGTGAAGTGTCCGCGGCAACCGCGACAAGGCCCAACGCTTGGACCTCCGAGAGGGAAAGGTCTGTACCCTTGACGACGCTCAGCGTGGCGTCTCCTGAGCCGGCGACGTGCGGCCCGCCACATGCGGCGACGGCCGATGCGAGAAACCCCAGTGTCGCGACGGCCCCAAGCGCCGGTTGGCACCTTGCGAAGCGGCGAGAACGGGACACGACGAAGTGAGAAACACTGAGAAGCATAAGCCATCCTTCAATTTGGGTTCTTGGCCACCCACCTGAATGAATTGCTTGTCAACGTTAACTTGCGAAAGCGCAAGTTGTTTGAGCTTCGATGAAGGCAGGAAGAGGCAGGAAGAGGCAGGAGGGGGCCGGTCGCCCCGCGGGGGTTTTCGGGCTAAGCTCCGGCGTCATCTCCCCGACCGCCATAGGAGTTTCTCGGCCAATGACATCACCCACTCGCGAGGAATCCGCCTCGTTCCTGTCCCGCGCGACGTTCCATTGGGTGAGGCCGGTCATCGAGGCCGGTCGGAGGCGGTCGTTATCGCCCTCCGACGTCGAGGAGACGCCTCCGCGGGAAGATGCTCTGTCGCACACGGTGCCGGCATTCTCCGCTGCCTTTGAGTCCGGCGCGAGCCTCCTGCGTTCCCTCTACGAGGCGTTCCGCTTCCGGATGCGGCTCATCCTCTTCCTTCGCGCGTTGGTCGCATTCGGCGAAATCCTGCGCCCCGTAGCGCTCAAGGAGCTCATCGACGCCTTCGCGCCCGGACGCTCTGGTGCGGCCGCAACCCAAGCCCATGGTGTTTGGCTTGCCGGCGGCGTCACCGCCCTCTTGCTCACGCTCATGATGCTGCGCATGCATCAGCTCAAACTCGGCTTCAAGCTCACGTGGTCCATGCCTGCGTTGCTGCGGGCTCGGGTCTACGACAAAACGCTCTCGCTCGGCGCGCGGGAACGGTCCCGTTTCTCCACGGGCGAAATCGTCAATCTCTCCACCCGCGACTGCGACCAGGTCTCCATTCTACCTTTTTGCCTCGACCTGTTCATCTTCCCGTTCACTATCCTCGCCCTTTCGGGACTGCTGGTGAAGTTCCTCGGGCCGTGGGCCCTGCTGGGTGTAGCGCTCCTTGTCCTCGTGGTCCCGCTCAACAGGCATCTCGAAAAAGTGGCCTCGCGCCTAGGCGACGCCATCCGAGAGCAGTCGCGCATCCGTTTGGGCCTGCTCTCGGAAATCCTCACGGGCATCCGCGTCATCAAGTTCTACGCGTGGGAAAATAACTTTTCCACGCGTGTCCACGACGTGCGCGAGGTCGAAGTGGGCCTCATGAAGCGGCGCGCGCGTCTGTCCGCATGGAACGGTTTCCTAAGCTACCTCCTGCCGCTGCTCATCTCCACCCTGGTCATCGCCATCGTCGCCCTCACGGGCGGGACGCTGGAGGTCTCGTCGGTGTTCGCGGCCATCGCGGTCATGACCACACTTGGACAAGTCTTCGCGGAAATCCCCGACCTCGTGCAGAGCTATGCCGAGGCGCGGGTGAGCACCAATCGACTCGAATCGTTCCTGCGGCAACCCGACGAATCGCTCACAGCACCCGCTGCGGTTCCCCCGGGCGCCATCGAAGTCGTGGACGCCCGTTGGTCGTTCGCCGGAAACGACAAACCCGCCCTTCACGACGTGAGCCTGAGTATCGCGCCGGGCGAACTCGTGTGCGTGGTCGGGCTCATCGGCGCAGGCAAGAGCACCCTGCTCTCGGCACTGCTCGGCGAGCACGAGCACACGGCGGGCCGCGCGGCGGTGGGAGGGCCCGTCAGTTACCTTCCTCAGATCCCCTGGAACCTCAACGCCACGGTGCGCGACAACGTCACCTTCTACCAACCCCTAGACGCGGCCGTGTACGCCGACGTGATCGATGCCTGCGGCTTGCGGCCCGACCTCGGGCTCCTCCCCGCGGGCGACCTCACGGAAGTGGGCGAGCGAGGCGTGAACCTCTCGGGCGGACAGAAGCAACGCCTTGGGCTGGCCCGCACGTGTTACACGAGCCTCGTGGGAGGCACCCCCGTCGTCGTGCTCGACGATCCCTTCAGCGCCCTCGACGAGCACGTGGCCTCCCATGTCTTCGACAACGCTCTTTGCCGGTTGCTTGGCCGCCGCACGCGCCTCGTGGCCACGCACCGCATGGATTTCGCCCTGCGGGCCGGCCGGGTGGTGGTCATGGACGCGGGGCGCGTGGTTGAGGTGGGCAGCCCGTCGCGCCTGCTCGCCGAGGTGCCCGGTGGAGTTTTCGCGCGACTGGTGAACATCCACAACACCACGCGCGGCGAAAGCGTTTTGGCCGCGCGCCAAGCCGATCCCGAGACACCCCTCGACGTGGTCGCCAACGTCGACGCCAACGTCGACGTTGGCGACCACGCAAATCCCAACTCCCCGCCGGAAACGCGGGACGCGGCAGCCGCGCGCACCGAAAAGGGCCGCTTGGTGAAGGACGAAACCATTGCCATGGACGTCCCCGGATTCCGCTTCGAACTCCTGTTCCATTACGCCCGTCGCCTTTTGCCCGCTCTAGGCCTCGCCGCCGTCGCCTTCGTGT
>JBIKVI010000088.1:0-15498 GCA_044356935.1 Silvanigrellaceae bacterium
ATCAGCTCCACAAAGAGCATGACCGGCCATCTTCTACGCCTCCTGCCGCGCCCAGAAGATGGCCGGTCATGCTCTTTGTGGAGCTGATTTTGAGTTTGCGCGCGTGGTCTCCGAAAAGGGCCTTGAGCGCGGCCGTCTCGGTGGCATCGTTGGCGTCGGTCGAGGTGCCGTGGGCGTTCACGTAGTCCACGTCCTCCGGCGCAACGAAAGCCGTGCGCAAGGCTTGGCGCATGCAGCGCACGGCGCCATCGCCTCCCGGAGAGGGGGATGTCATGTGGTAGGCGTCAGAACTCATGCCGTACCCGGCGAGTTCAGCATAGATGCGCGCGCCGCGGGCGAGGGCGTGCTCCAACTCCTCGAGGACGAGGATGCCCGACCCTTCGCCCATGACGAAGCCCGAACGATCGGCGTCGAAGGGGCGCGAAGCGCGTTGGGGCTCGTCGTTCCAGTTGGAGGCCAAGGCCTTCATTTTGGCGAATCCTGCGAAGGCCAGTGGGGACAGGGCCGCCTCGGCGCCTCCCGCGATCATGGCCTTGGCGCGCCCTGTTTGGATGAGCATGAGCGCCTCGCCGATGGCGTGGGTTCCGCTCGTGCATGCCGTAGTTGGGCAGATGTTCGGCCCCTTGGCTCCCGTCTCGATGCTGACGATGCCCGCGGCCATGTTGGCGATAAAGCCAGGGATGGTAAACGGGGACACGCGCGAGGAGCCCTTGGCGTTGAGGATGGCGATTTGCTCCTCCATGTACCCCATGCCACCCACACCGACTCCGATGGAGACACCGACGTCGGGTTGATTGGACTCGGTGAGGGCGAGGCCCGCGTCGTCGAGGGCCATGCGCGAGGCCGCGCAGGCAAACTGAACGAAGCGCTGCGAGCGCCTGGCTTCCTTGTCGCTCATGTACCGAGCAGGCTCGAATGCCTTCACCTCACCACCGATTCGCACCGGTTCGGCAGACATATCGAGGCATGTGATGGTTCCAATCCCGCTCTGACCGCGGATGATATTCGACCAACATTCGTCCAGTGAATGACCCACAGGAGAAACGATACCCAGGCCCGTGACGACGACGCGCTTCATGTTTTCCGCTTCCTCCAGATGGAAAGTGCGAGCGGCCGCATGATACGTTCGGGCCCGTGCGAGACGCAAGGCCCTCAGCGTGCGGGTGCTTCTTCTTTTTCGTGTCTTTTTGGAGGCGGGTAGATGGACTTCTTGGCGGGCAAGCGCTTTTTCGTGTGGGACTTCGATGGCAGCCTCTGCGATACCGAGCGAATCCACTACCTTGCCTACGCCGCCGCGTTCCGCGAATGGGGTCACCCCTTAGCGGAAGAAGGCTACTATCTGCGCTTCACGCACCTTGGCGACGGAGCCCGCACCGAAATCGCCGAGTCAGGCCTGACCATCGATCTCGATGCCTTGTTGGAATCCAAGAAGCGCCACTACATGGAACTGGTTTCGACGTCTCCCCTGCCTGCGTTCCCAGGCATCGAGGACATTCTCGCTCACCTGAAACGGCTTGGTCGGTTGGCCATCGCGAGCAATTCGCCGCGCGATGAAATCGATCTCATCCTGGGCCGGGTGGGCCTCGCGAGCGCCCTCGACCTCGTTGTGGGGCGCGAACCTGGTTTGCGCAAGAAGCCCTTTCCCGACATCTTCCAGGCGGCGTTCGCGCGGCTCGGGGCCTCTGCTCAAGAAGTCCTCGTGTTTGAGGATTCCGAGAGGGGACTCCAAGCCGCCGCGGCTGCGGGCGCGGATGCTGTCCTCTTGCGGACGCCCTTCAACGCCAACCTTCAATTCTCAGCTCCTTTCGTGGCGGAGCTGTCACACGTTGAGCTCGGCGAGGCGCTAGGCAAGAGCAAGTCCACGGCATCGTCGGTTCCCATGGAGTTGGCGTCCGATGTGGATGGATGACTGGATCCTCGCGGCCCCACCCGAGGCCCTCGCGCCCGCTCGCGTGCTCTTCCGTTTCTTCGAGACGCAAACGCCCTGTGTCGTGTTGTCGAGTTCCAACGACCCGGCGGTGGAGGCGCGCGAGGAGGCATGCCGCGGCGAAGGCATTCCCGTCCTGCGCCGCAAAGGGGGAGGGGGAACCGTGCTTCTTGGTCCGGGGTGCGTCGTCCTCACGCTCGCCTTCCGCGCCCGCGATCTTTTCAACAACGCGCACTATTTCCGGCGCGTGAACGCCCTCTGGATCGAGGCGCTCGAGACCGCCTACGGCATAAAGGGGCTTGCCACGCGCGGCATCTCCGACATCAGCCACGGCGAACTGAAGGTTGCGGGCACGAGCGTGTTCCGACGCAAGCACCTTTTCGTCTACCAAGGATCGCTCCTAGTCGATGCCGATCTCGACGGCATCTCTCGTTACCTTGCACACCCCTCGCGCGAGCCAGACTACCGCAAGGGACGTGACCACCGATCGTTCCTCACCACCCTACGTGCGCTCGGAGTGGAGGCATCCGCCGAGGAGGTCGCGCGCGCCTGCGCGCAGCATTTCGAGGCGAGGGCGTCCGAGCATTTCGCCCCCGAGTTCCTTCGCCCTGCGGAGTTCGGCTTAAAGGCCTGAATAAAGGAAGGAACTTGCGCCAAGGGGAGGTGAGCCACGTCGAGTGACCCACGCGGCGCAAGGCCTTCGTCATACGCCTAACGCACCAAGGCGAGGCGAGGGCTGTTACTCTTGTCCTACGACGGATCGACTAGACAGGAGATTCCCCATGATCGCTTTCCGGCATCCGGAGCCGATGCCCATGCTGACGCGTTTCGTTTCGCTGCGCCTTGCCATCATTCCAGCGTTCGTCGCTTTGCTCGGGACTCTGGCCGTTGGATGCCAATCGCGGGAATTCAACATTTCGAACGCTCAGGAGGAGGTTCCCAGCGAATCCCGCGAGGAACGCTCTGATGAGGCGCTTGGCTGCGCGCGTTACCTCGCGCGCGGCGCGATGCCGCGTGTTGTTCAGGGAGGGCGCGTCCGTCTGGCGATCGTGGGGCTCAACGACATCCATGGGCATGTGCGAGAATCAGAGGTTATTCTGACCGACGGTACCCGCACGCGAAGCACACTGGTTGGCGGGCTCGACGCGGCGGCCGCGTATTTTCAGAGAATGTGTGAGGTTTACTCTGGGCGAGTTCTGTTCGTGGACGCGGGAGACTCCTACCTAGGTACGCTCGTGGCCAACGTGACACGGGGACGCGTGGTTGTCGATGCCCTCGACGCCCTCGGCATTCATGCTGCGACTTTTGGAAATCACGAGTTCAGTTCGGGCCAGGAGTTCCTCAGGGGCGTCCTGCGCGGCCCGCGATCGTTCCATTACATAAGCTCGAATGTGCGCACCACGCGCGGAGCGTTTCCCCCATTCGACGATGAAGTCTTTGATCGATTCTCCCCCGGACGCGTGTTCGATATTGGGGGAATTCGCGTGGGCGTGGTGTCGTTCACCACCCTCACGACCCCAGCCAAGATTCTCCCTTCCCACTCCAAGGGGGTGTCGTTTCTCGATCCCCTCTCCGCGACCAACAGCGAGCCCGAGGGCCTCCTCGTCACCGCGGCGGCGCGCTTGAGGGCGGAGGGAGCCGATTATGTTTTGCTCCTTGCTCATGCGGGAGGGAGTTGCGACATGCGAAGGCCTCCGGACGAAGGCGACGTCGCATGCGGCCGAGAAAACGATGAGGTCGCCCCACTCCTCGAGAGCCTTCCCCAGGGAACGATCGATGGGGTTGTCTCAGGCCACTCTCATCGGCCACAGCGCCACTTCGTTCGCGGAGTTCCAGTGGTCCAGACCACGGGCATGGGCAAAAGCGCATCCCTTCTCGAGGTTGAATTGGAGGTCCCTCAGCCGGGGGGGTTAGCTTCCAAGCCAGCGAGAGTCGCGCGTCAAACCCCCCGAGACCCTGTCTTCTTCTGCCACGAACATTTCGAGGGTTACCCTTCCTGCAATCCACAAGAACCCGATTGGAGCGGCCCGTTTGGCGAAGGCGTTCTTGATTCGCGGCGGCCTTCTCGACCGCCGCAGGCATGGGGGGAACCAGTGAACTTCGATGGGGCCGTCGCGCGACGCGTTCGCGACAGGTTGGCCCCTCACTTCAAGCGCGCCGAAGCCCAAGGAAACGAGGTCGTGGGGCGGCTTGAGGTGGCGCTCGCGCATTCGAAATCAGCGGAGAGTGCCTTGGGGAACTGCTTTACGGATGCGGTCCTTGCAGGAACTCGGGACCTCGGAGTTGATCTCGTCGTCTTCAATTCTGGAGGACTCCGAGGTGGGCTCGCGGCGGGAGAACTCCTTTACCGAGCCGTATTCGATGCCTTGCCCTTCGACAGCGAACTCGTTTTGGTCGTCCTCTCCGGCGCGGATCTGATCCGTTTCGCGCGCGAAGTCGAGGCGACCCCGGACGAACTCCCCTACTTTTCGGCGCCGTTCGGAGCGCGCCTACGTCGTTTAGCCGAGAGTCCACGCATTCATTCGGTTCTCAAGGCCGGGACTCCCATCGATGCGGAGGCGAGCTACACAGTGGCCGTATCTGATTTCCAACTCGCAGCGCTCGATCGCCTCTTCGGACATCAAGGGCACGCGATCCGCGCGACCCCCTCAGGCAAGGTTTTGCGCGATGTGTTCATTCAGGGCTTTCGGAGAGCGAAACCCGCGTCTTGTTCTGCAGCGACACTTGGCCGTCACCAGTTCATCGATTGAACATCCTCTTCCCGAAAAGGAACCCGGCATCATGCGGCATTTTTCCTTGCGAGCCTCGGTTTTGACACGTTCCGTTCCCTTCGCGTCCTCCGCCTTGGTGCTTTCTGTCGCCACCCTCGCCACCCTCGCCACAGGATGCAAGCCGCGGCACTTCAACGCGTCGGTTCGTTCTAACGGCGGGACGGGGGCGCGTCCGCGCCTGGTCGTGTTGATTATCGTCGATCAAATGCGACCAGATTATGTCGATCGTTTTCGACAGGCCTTCAAAGCCCAAACGGGCGGCGAAGATGGCTTCCTGGCGTTCCGCGACCAGGGCGTTTGGTTCAACAATGCCCGCACCGCGGCCGCGCCTACGGTAACGGCGGCAGGCCATGCTTCCATTTGCACGGGTGCGTCGCCTTCGGTTCACGGCATCGTGAGTAACGGCTGGTACGATACATTCTCAGGCACGAAAATGGTCGTGGAGTCGACCAAAGACGAGACAGCCAGCACCATTGGCTCGGTGGTGGATGCCAGAACCGATGCGCTCTCACTCACGCCCGAGGTGTCTTCGAGCGCCCACCGGCTCATGGCCCCCTCCATTTCTGACGAGCTCTACGCGCACAGCAGCAAGGCGAGCAAGACTGTTTCGTTGTCGCTCAAGGATAGGGGCGCTCTCTTCTGCGGGGGCAAGACGCCAAAAGGCGCCTACTGGCACGACGCCAAGACGGGGGCTTTCGTAACAAGCAGTGCTACCGGTGCGACCGCGCTGCCCGAGTGGCTCGTTGCGTTCAACAATGCCAATATTCCGAAATTGAAGGTCGCTTGGACGCCCGCGATTCCCCTGGCCACTGACAACACCAAGCCGGATGTGGAAAAGTACCGTGGTTTTTTAGTGAATCAAAGCGATAAATTAGCTTTCGCTCCCATCGTCACGGGCACCCGCGACGTACCTTTGGCCCGTGACATGGGCGAAGGATTTCCCTACGTCCCTGCCAACGATGTTCCTAACTCCCGCTACAAAACACCCATGGTGCGTTGGCAACTCACGCCCCACGCCTCCGACCTTCTGGCCGACCTCGCCATTGAAGCCGTCGAAGAGGAGAAGCTAGGGAACAGCCAGGGTGTCACCGACTTCCTCACCGTGAGTTTTTCTTCGCCCGATTTGGTGGGTCACCACTTCGGCTCCGACAGCCTCGAGCTGTTCGACTCCTATTTGAGGCTCAACTTGACGCTCGCGAAGCTGCGCGCGGCCTTAAGGGAAAAGCGCGGTGACGACGTCCTGTGGATACTCACGTCCGACCACGGTGCGCAGAGGTCGGTGGAATCGCGCATGGCCGCCAACAAGGGCAACCCGTCCAGTCAGGGGAGTGAACCATTGGTGCCAGAGCGTTTTCCCGACAGGATCATGGCCTCGAAGATCAGCGCTCACATTGAAAAAAAATACGGCGTGAAGGATTCCATCGCCGCCTACTATATCGACATGATGTGGGTGAACGAGGAGTCCCTCGCGAAGTCCAAAGTCACCAAGGAACAGGTCGTTAAGGAGGCATACGCGTTCCTTTCGCAGCAAAGCGGCGTGAAGATGGTCCTGAGCCAGTCCGACTTAGTGAAAAGCGACCCGCAGGCCGAGGGCGACCTGAGCCTCAACCCAGCCGCCTATTACCGAAAGGGATTCTATGCTGGGCGCACGGGCGACCTCGTGGTCGTATTGAAGCCCGGCTGGACGGGCGATAACCATTTGGCGGGAAACCATGGCACCGTTTACGAGGAGGATGCGCGCATCCCCATGGCTTACCTCGGAAGGGGAATCAAAGGTCCGAGCGCAGAAAACGTCGACGTTCGCGCCAACGACATAGGGCCTACGATGCTTTGCCTTCTTGGTTTCTCAAAAGGCGCGAAGATGAACGGAACGGATCGCTCCTCCGAGGTCACAGGGCGTCCTTCCTCCTGCCAATGAGTGGCGATCCGTTTGGGGAGCTTACGCGCCCAGACGCGCGCGCAATTCTTCCAAAGGAACATCGAGGTGAACGACACCGCGCACGGTGAGTGCGTCGAGGGCCGAAAGGCGCAGACCCGCGCCGGTCAACGCGCCCTCGAGGCACGCCCGTGCCGAAGCGGCGTCGAGGAAGCGCGCCAAGACGATGTTCGTTTCGGGGACGTCGACGCTCGCCGACGGCCACGCGTCGGCGAGCCACCGCGCGAGGAGCCGCGCTCCCATGTGATCGTCGTCGAGCCTCGCGAAATGGGCGTCGAGTGCGAACGATGCGGCCACCGCGAGGAAGCCGCATTGCCGCATGGTGCCGCCCATCATCTTGCGTACCTTCTTGGCCGAGCCGATGCGCTCGCGTGAGCCGAGCAGAGCGCTCCCCACGGGGGCGCCGAGTCCCTTGGAAAAACACACCGACAGGGTGTCGCAGGCCGCTCCGTAACGCGCCAAGGGAATGCCCTCGACGCGCGCGGCGTGCCAAAGGCGCGCGCCATCGACGTGCAACGGTATGCCCAGACGCAGGCAAGCCGCTTTGAGCTCCTCGAGCGCGGCGATGGGGTAGGTGCGGCCGCCCGCGCGCAAGTGGGTGTTCTCCACCGCCACCACCGCGGTCGTGGGCGCGTGGCGCATGGCCGGCGTCACTATGGCGTCCGGGAGGCGCGCGATGTCGACGACATGGCCTGCGCTGACTAAGGGAACAGGCATGTGCTGCAGACCGTTGATGCCCGCCAGGGCGCCCGTTTCGTATTGGACAACGTGATTGTCGGGAGAGCAGAGCACCGCCTCGCCCGCGCGCGCCAACACGCGCAGGGCCACCTGGTTGCTCATGGTTCCCGATGGCATGAAAGCCGCGGCCTCCATGCCGAAGTCGAGGGCGAGGCGCTCTTCGAGCGCGTTCACGCTGGGGTCCTCGTCGTAGTAGGCATCGCCGACCTCGGCTGCCATCATCGCGGAGCGCATGGCCAGGGTCGGCTTCGTGATCGTGTCGCTGCGCAGATCGAGGACGGGCCGCGAGCCGGCGTTCACCTCAGTTTCCTTCGGTACGGAGCCGGCCCAGGAGGCTTGCGAGAGCCTGGGTGTGGGCAGGATCCATTTGCACGACCTGCAGGAGGAATCCCGCCTCGCTTGCATCGTGCCCCTCTACGGGATGCACGGCTTTGACGACCTTACCAAGGAACTCAATCGGAACGACGTCGGCGGGAGTCCCTTGGCCGTCGAGGAGGGTGCGGGGCACGAGGAGGCGCGCGTGGAGGATGGTGCTGCCTGCGCGGAATCCCGTCGCGGAGAAATCGAGAGCATGCACGTGCAAAGCGTGCGCGGTAAGCTCCACGGTGTGTAGGCGAAAGGATCGATCGCTCCCGAGCGTGCGCACGCTCAAGTGCCACTGCACCCGCGCGGCGAATCCCGTGGGGTCGAGTTCGCGCAGTGGGGTGCGAAGATCGAGCACGCGGGCTCCGCCCTGCAACGTGGCCCGGAGTTCGTCTTTGATGACCTGGATGTCGGCTGCGGTGGCCGCGGCATGAGGGACCGCGTGGACGGCCGCGCCAGACGCGCCGGCAAGGGGTGAAACTGAGGAGCCGGGTAGCATGGAGTCGATCATGGGGCCTTTCATCTGCCCCCGGAAAGGCCGGGGCGCCTTGAAGGGGCTCGTTCCCTTGTTCCCTTGGAGTCCGATGCCCGGTCTCTCTTTTTCCCTCCACAATGCCCCGAGGTCAATGATTTTTCGAGGTAAACAGCACTTCAAGAGACGAGAGGGCTTCGTCGAGGTTCAGGCAGTGCGGATTGCGCAATCGCGAAGCTTCCGCCCGTTCGCGCAGAGTAAGGATGGCTTCGACCTTGCGGTGGACCCAAACCGCTTCGAGACCCGCGGCTTGCGCGCCGAGGGCGTCGTCGAAGAGGGAGTCGCCCACGTGCACGCACGCCCGCTGTGGGAGATCGACGGCCCGGCAAGCGAAATGGAAGATTTCGGCCGAAGGCTTGGCATCGTGCACGTCGTCGGCGCAAACGACGGCATCGAAACAGTCGTCGATGCCTAGGTTTTCGAGCATCTGGCGCACGCGGTAGCCCCAGTTGGTGATGACCGCGGTGCGCAAGGTGACGTCGCCCAGGGTGCGTCTGCGACAGGCGCCAAGCAGGCGCAGCGCGTCGGGAAAAATGTCGACGCCCATGACCGCGCTAGGGCTAGCGCGCAGCAAGGTGCCCGATGCGTCAAGGAAAAGACCCCGTACGGCACGGGCAGGAGGGGGAGCTGACCCGGCGGCGTTCATGAAATCGTTCGTGCTCCGCGTTCGTGCTCCGCGTTCGTGCTCCGCGTTCGGTCCGCGCCGCGAAACGCGCTGCTAAAGAACCGCCGAGGCGATGATTTCTTCCACGATGGACGTTGCCCCGCGGCGTGCCGTATGCGCACGGAAACCCGTTACGACGCGATGGCGCAGGACAGAGGGAGCTATAGTGCGAACGTGCTCCCAAGTCACCTCCGATTCCCCCCGCAACAAGGCCAGGGCTCTGCTCGCGAGGGCTAGGGCTTGGGAAGCCCGCGGCGATGCGCCAAAATCGAGGAATTCCCGCGTCACCGTCAAATTTGTGCTCTCTGGACGGGTCTCCCGCACAAGGCGAACGATGCCTTCGAGGAGCGTTTGGGGGAGGCGCACGGCCTCTACGGCTGACCGGCTAGCCACGAGGGCCTCGGGCGACGCCAAGGCGCCAAGATCCTCGCTCACAGGGGGGAGTGAGGCGACCTTCACCTCGGCGTCGAAGGCCGGGTAAGGGACCTCGATGTTCAGGAGGAAACGGTCGAGCTGGGCTTCCGGCAAAGGGAAGGTCCCCTCGTTCTCAATGGGATTCTGGGTGGCGAAGACGTAAAACGGACGGGGCAGCGGACGCGTGACGCCCCCGTGGCTCACCTGGCGCTCCTGCATGGCCTCAAGGAGGGCCGCCTGGGTGCGAGGGGAGGCGCGGTTGATTTCGTCGGCCAACAAGAAACTCGAAAAAATGGGGCCGGGCTGGAACACGACCCGCCGGCCGCCCGTCTCGGCGTCATCGAGTTTGAGCATCTCGCCACCGAGGATGTCGTAGGGCGTCAAATCGGGGGTGAATTGGACCCGCTTGTAGCCGCACCCGAGTGCGGAGGCGAGATTTCGCACCAGCGTGGTTTTTGCCACCCCAGGCGAACCCGTGAGCAGCGCATGCCCACTGCAAAGCACAGTGACGACGACTTCCTCGACGACCTTTTCTTGTCCTAGGACCTTGCTCTCGAGTGCCGTCACGAGGCTTCGGGCGAAGGAGCGAAACTCGTTCATGCTCATGAATGTCCTCTCGTGGGGTAGGCGCGCGTCCGTCGACCCGCGATGCGAGAGTCTACCGGATCCTGGCCGCGGGTGCACCGAGGCGAACGGCACAAAATCCGTGTGATTTGTCGGCGATGGCGAAAGGACGTAAAGCTTCGGCAGATGTCGCCGATGCTAGGAAGTCGGCTGTCGCGTGTTCGATCGGACTGGAGAGGCCATGATTCCTGCTCCCCTGCCAAATGATGAGCCCGCTCGATTGCAAGCTCTTCGTCGTTACTCCGTGTTGGACACTCCGATGGAGAAGGTGTTCGACGATGTCGCTCGACTCGCTAGCAAGGTCTGCGGCACTCCCATCGCGCTCGTGTCCTTGGTGGACACCGAGCGTCAGTGGTTCAAGGCGCGACACGGAATTGATGCGGAGGAAGCGCCGCGAGACGTTTCTTTTTGCGGCCATGCCATCCTGGAAGGTGGAGTGCTCGAGGTCCCCGATGCGCTCAACGACGAGCGCTTCTTTGACAATCCCTTTGTCAGCGGTGGCCCCAAGGTTCGTTTCTACGCCGGCGCGCCTTTGCGCGCCCCCGATGGCCATGCGATCGGTACGCTTTGCGTTATCGACTCCGCCCCGGGCAAGCTCGACAATCACCAGCGCGAGGTTTTGGCATCGCTTGCGGACCACGTCGTAGCGCTCTTTGAAATGCGCGTCGCCGCCAATCGCGTCGCGCGCGACGATGGGTATCTCCGCACTCTCCTCGCGAATCTCACGGAGGGCGTCCTTGTCCTCGACGCGGCGGGAGGGGTCGTCGATCAAAATGACGCGGCATCTCGGACTCTCGGCTTGAGTCGCGAGGATGTTGGAAATCTTTTCAGCCAGAAAGGTTCTTGGGCCTTCGTGCGCATGGATGGTTCGCCACTCGCGCAAGAGGATCTTCCTTTGACGCAGACGTTCACCAAGGGGCAGGCGTGTCGAGGCATGCCAATGGGCATTCGCAAGGCGAGCGGGGAAACGCGTTGGCTGAGCGTCTCGACGTCGCCCCTCCCTTCGGAGGTGGGTCGGGGCGAGGTCCTCATGACGATCTCCGATGTTACGGAACTGAGGTCGCATCAGTTGCTGTTCTCGCAAGCAGCCAAGATGAAGGCGCTCGGAGAAATGGCGGGCGGCGTCGCACACGAGATCAATAATCCCCTTACGATAATCAGCGGATTCGCAACCTTGATCGATGGCAATCTCCGCGATGCCGAGGTTTCCCCCGCGCTTTATGAGCGCGAGCTTCAGCGCATCGTCGCGACTTCGGAGAGGATCTCGGTCATCGTCAGGAGTCTCAAATTTTTCTCGAGGTCGGGCGAGAAAGAGGAGTTTGTGCGCACCGACCTGTCCGTCATCGTGCGCGAAACCCTGCTCTTGTGCTCCGAACGATTCCGAATGGCCGGCATCGCTTTGGAGACACGGCTCACCGAAGGGGCATTGGTAGCGTGTCGACCCACACAGATCTCACAGGTCCTCCTGAACCTGCTCAACAACGCGTTCGACGCGGTGAGCAAATTGGACGACCGATGGGTAAGAGTGGAGGTCGAACCTCTCGCCAAAGGTGACGAAGTCTCGGGTTCGTACAGGATCCGTGTGAGCGACTCAGGTCCAGGTATCCCTGAAGCCTTGCAAGGAAGACTCATGCAGCCGTTCTTCACGACGAAAGGTCCAGGAGCGGGGGCCGGCCTGGGCCTCTCGGTATCCAACGGAATCGTCGAGGACCATGGAGGGGGCCTGCGTTACGAGAACGTCGGGGGGCATACCTCGTTTTGCGTGGAACTTCCGACAACCGGCACAAGGGAAGCAACGGGAGTTCGGACAGGTCGCGTTGCCTAAATCAGTCTCCATGATATTGAATAGGGGGCATGCCAAAGGAGAAGCCCCCATGAGTCTAGTGCGAGTCGTTGCCTCTGTTTTCGCCCTTCTTTGCCTCATCGCTTCACCCCCCAAACGAGCGCACGCCGCCACTTGCGGATCGTGGACCAACCCTGCGGTTCCTCCCGAAAATCGGGACGGACCCGACGTCGAAAAGCATCCCGATCTCGGCCTCGTTCCAGAAGGCCTCACTATGGTCGGTCCGAAGGTGGACGCCCCAGGCGAAACCCTGGCCATCGACTGCGGCAAGCCCACGCTGATTTTCGTTCACGGCTGGATGCCGTGGGGCGAGGCCACCTACCTTGCCGAGGCGCCGCGATGGCAACAGGATTTCAACGTCTTCATCTTCCGCTGGCACAGGCTCGCCTATGCGCCGAAGGCCGTATTCCCGGCAGAGGCCCGCGTCCCTGAAGCATTCGCTCGACTCGAGAGCGAAACCGCTTCCCTGCTCAAGCGTCTCGGTGGCCGCGAATACAGGCACGAAATAAGGGTGGTCGCGCAAAGCCTCGGTTCACAGCTCGCCCTGCCTCTCGTGCGCGGCGTCCTCAACCAGGGCCTCACGCATCCGCGGCGCCTCGAACTCCTCGATCCTTTTTTGTGGGTCGATATGCGATCGGTGGACTCGACGTGGTCGCCCCGCCCTTTGTTGGTGCCCCACGAGCACTACGACGCGCTGCGCATGGCGCGCGCCATGGGCGTGAAGACGGTGGTTTACGCGTCGGCAGTGCAGAGATTCTTGGGAAGGACCATGCACGAGGTTGCCAACGTGCAGGCCATGAGGAGGGAGTGGATGGAAGGTGATGACGCTCGCAGTCACATCGTATTGGCCAACTGGTACTTCCAGTCGCTCGACGCACCGCCTCCGCCACTCCTCGACCCCACCGGTGCGAGCATTGGCAAAGCTTTTTCCGCCTCTCTGCCCACGAGTGAGTTCCCGCTAGGACGGGTGCGCTACGTTCAGACATCCAACGGCATGTCCTCCGATTGGGCCGGCGACCACTCCTTCGTGCGCGAGTCGCCCTGAGGGTCCAACTGGCCCTTGCCAGGCGGGCGAGGCCGTTCCTATAGTGCCTCTTCTCTCCTGAAGGGGCTCTGCGACACATGCAAACTGCGAAAAACGCGTCGATGAAACTTTGGGACGGCCGCCGTGCGCGCGTGGCCGTCGTTGGTGCAGGGGCGTTCGGGCAGGCCTTGGCCCAATGCGTCTCCGTGGGAGGGTGCGAGGTTGTCTTGCTCGGTCGCGCTGCCGATCTCGATCGCCTTTCGGTCGTGCCGAGCCCGACGCTGACCTTCAGCGCCATGGACGCTTTCACGGAAAGTCTACGTGCGTTCGACCTCGTGATTCTCGCCATACCTGCGCAGGCCCTCCGCGATGTCGGCGTTTGGTTGGCGACTCGGGAGACGTCGTTGGGCGGATCGGCCGAAGGCCCCAAGGATCCCCTGAGGGTGCTGTCGGCCGCTAAGGGCATTGAGCAGAAGACCCTGTCCTTGCCCACCGCCCTGTTGACCGAGGTCCTTCCGCAGGACTCTGAGATTGGGGCCCTGAGTGGGCCTAGCTTTGCCAAAGAACTCTCGGCTGGCCTTCCCACGGCCGTAGTCGTGGCCACGGTTCACGACGGTCTTGCCGCGCGCGCGGAACTCCTCCTCCACCGGTCCTTTTTCCGCGTGTACCGTTCCCGCGACGTCGTGGGCACCGAGATCGCTGGCGCCCTCAAAAACATCATCGCAATGGTGGCCGGTGCCGTTGACGGCCTCGCCTTGGGCAACAACGCGCGCGCGGCGGTGGTCACTCGGGGCCTGCAGGAAATCGCTCAAGTTGGGGTCGCGCTGGGAGCGCAACCGCTCACGTTCCTTGGGCTCGCGGGGCTGGGCGATCTCATCCTGACTTGCACAGGCGATCTCTCTCGCAATCGACAGTTCGGCCTGCGCTGCGCGCGCGGAGAGGATCCCCACGCGGTCGTAGAGAGCATGGGCGGGGTCGTCGAGGGGGTGGCCACGGCCCAAAGCGCCTATGTACTCTCGACGCGGTTGGGTCTCGACACGCCGATCCTAAAAATCGTCCACGACGTCATCTACGCCGGCCTACCCTTGCGCGAGGCGGTCACGGCGCTCTTGGGACGTTCGCAAAAAGGTGAATTCGACTGGATGTCCCCATGAACCTGATCCCCAGTTCCCCAAAGTACCGTTTGGAACCCGCGCTCGCTTCCGCGGTGGCGGCGCACGTGCGCGATCCCCGGCTCCTTCAAGTCCTCGTGGTGCCCAGCGAGGCCGACGCCGAGCGCGCCGTGGCGGCGACCTGCTCCCTCCTCGAAGGCGGCCCTTTGGGGCCCTCGACCTGCGCTCTGCTGCCCGGATTCGCCCAAGCGGGAGTGTTTCGTTACGAAAGCGCGCGGCGCAACGTTGCCAGGAGACTGGGCGCGCTGCGATCCCTCCTCGAAGGCGAGGTCCGGATCCTCGTGGCGAGCGCGCAAGGCGTCGCCCGCGTCGCCCCTTCTGAGGCGTGGTTCCATCGAGAGGCCCTGAGGCTCTCGGCCGGGGACGACCTCGAGCCCGACGCCCTCATCGCGATGCTCGAGGAGCGTTGTTACCTTCAATCCCAGCGTGTCGAGGAGGTTGGCGAGTACGCGGTGCGCGGTTCCATCGTCGACGTGTGGACGCCGGGCGGGCGCCATCCCACGCGCGTGGAGTTCTTCGGCGACGCGCTCGAAAGGATCCGATCGTTCCGCGCCAGCGACCAGCGTTCGTTCGAGTCCCGTGAGGAACTGGTCATCCTGCCGGCGCGCGAGTTCGTATGGCCCCGACAGGTCGACTTGCCGGCGGCGGTGGAGGCCCTCAACGCAGCGCTCCTTTCTCAGGGCGTGGGCGGGCGCGCGCGCGCGGACGTGCTCGAGAACCTCCGCCACTCCGTCCCGTTCGCCGGAATCGACGATGCGTTCCCGTTCTTCGCCGCCTCCGGCGACGTTTCTCGCTTTGAGGATCTCCTTGCGGCGGCGGCGCGACGGCATGGCCTTTCGATGCGCGTCGTTCTCGCGGGCTCTCCGGATGCCTACCTCGGCGTCGTTCGTGAAACGGCCGCGCTCTACGCGGGCGCGCGATCTTCCGCCCAGGGCAAGAATCTTTTCGTCCCGCGGCTAGGCGACGTGTTTCCCGCTTGGGCAGGGGCCGTCGACGCGGACGTCGCGGTTGGCCCGGGTGAGGCGCCCGCCCTTGCCTTGGATGCCATCGCCATCCCCGCCCCGCTCGAGGGCGCGTTCGATACTCCCGATGCCATTTCCGCTCGCTTGACTGCGACGGCAAAGGGACGATTCGCCGATCGAGTGGCGGTCATCGAAGACGTCCTCGCCTCAGGCGCGGCCTCGCGCGTGCTCGTGCTGTGCGACGATCCCGAGAGCTTCGAGGAGCTCGCCGGCCTTTTGGCCCGTTACATTCCCGCTTTCGGGGATCTCCCCGACGGCTGGCGGCCGGAACCCTTCCCACCCGCCCTCCTGGCCGAACCCGACGCCGGGTCGTCGCACGCCCGCATTTCATTGGGAACGCGGCACCTTGTCGCTCTGGCTCGCGTCGAGGCCGGCTTCTTCGTCCCCTCCTCGGGAGCTGTAGCGCCGGGTCTCCTCGCGGTGTCCGAAGGTTGGTTGCGCGGGGTGGTGCGCGATGGCGCCGATGAG
>JBIKVI010000348.1:0-4500 GCA_044356935.1 Silvanigrellaceae bacterium
CGAGAACGCTTGGAACCCTAGGAAAGTTTGGTTCGCTCGGTGTGGTTGGCTTGGGTGTTCTCGCCGTGAGCGCCTGCGGCGGCAGCGCAAACATGTCTGATGGGGATCAAGGTCCAGCGAGATCCACTCGCGGCCCTGAGCCCATTCGCAAAAATGAAGGCCAAGGTCCTTTGCGCAATGTCGACGATTCGAAACCCGAGAACCCCGCGAACCCCGCCCGCACGGGCCTCACGGAAAGCGGGCAGCAGGCGCTCTCCATCGCGTTTCGGCCGAAGGTTGGCGCGGCCGACCTGGCCTGCTCCGACAAGAGCGATGCCATGGTGGCGTCGGACCAGATTTTCACAGACGTTCGTCTTTTCGTGAGCAACGTGAGTCTGGTCGACGACGCGGGTCAGGCCACACGCATCGCGCTCGATGCCAAAGACCTTCAGTTCACCGACGGCGGCGGCACCTCCATCGCGCTCCTGAATTTCCTGGATGCAGGGTGCGCGTCTTCCGATGCCACGCGGACTGTCAACACGGCCATCACCGGCTCGGTGAAAACTGGCCAATACAAAACACTGCGTTTCCAGGTTGGTTTGCCATACCCCGCGATGGATCCGCGCCTCGTGGCTATCCCGGCCGCCATGGCGCCGAGCGATATGGGTTGGATGTGGGAGCACTATCCCGCCGACCTGCAGATTGAAGCGAATGCAGGGTCTTCGCGTGGTGGGGGTTCGAAGCTTTTCAACGCGCTCACCCGCGAGAAGAAAATCACACTTGAGCTTCCCCTCGACCTCTCTGTCGCCGCCAGCGGGGCGGCGCAGATCGACGTGAACATGGACCTCGCGAAGATCTTTCCTTCTTCGGGCGCCGCATTTGCAGCTGGACTCGAAAGCGCTTGCAACAACAGCACCTCGTTGCCCAGCGAGAGCGATGTGAACTGCGCGCGTGCGTTCAAGGCGTTCGGGTTTGAGGTCAAAGGCACGAGCGCGCCCTCGGCGCAGACGGTGTTTTCGGTCGCGCCGTGAAACCGACTTGTCGCCGGGCTCCGCTTCCTGCGGCCCTCGTCCTTCTTGCGTGTATTACCTCGAGCCTGTCGTTCACGGGGTGCGGCGACGGTGGGGCGGGTTCCTCGGAGGATGCTGCACTCGCACAGCGTGTGCTCGAGGCCTTTGCGGAAACAGAGCGAGCGCAAGCCCACACGCAAGTCCTGACTCCATTGCAGCGCGATCAGCACGAAGCGGGCATCGCGATCCTGCGCGACAAGATTCCTGCGGGGTATCCAGAACCTTTGTTGCCGACAGGATCGCTCGGGGCAGCGAACGGCGATTTCCGGCTGGCGAGAGCGCCTTTCCTGTCGGCTCACCTCATCGGGCTCGGGCAGTCCTTGTTTTCAGAAACGCGCCTTTCCTTCTCCCACGAGAAAGGTTTCGCAAGCGACTTTAGCTGCGCGAGTTGCCACTTGACTCGCGCGGCATTCGTCGACGGAAAAAGGCTCTCGCGTGGCGTCGACGGGACTTCCACCAAGCGCAACACGCCGACGCTCTTCAATGTCGCTTATAATTCCACGTTGACATGGGCGAACCCCGTGTTTCCGGTTCTGGAGATGCAGGCGAAGATCCCGCTGTTCGGAAACGATCCCGTGGAAATGGGGCTGCGTGGCAAAGAGGCCGACGTCATGGCACTCCTGCGCGCGGATCGCGGTTACCGCGCCATGCTTTCCGCTGCGTATGACTTGAAGTCCGACGCCCAAATCGATGCCATCGGCGCAGATTATACCTATGTTACGACTGCGCTTGCCGCGTTCCAGCGCTCTCTCATTCGCTTCGACACGAAATTCGATCGTTTCTTGCTTGGCGAGGCGCGCGAAGACGAGACGTTCGACGCGCGTGAAAGACGAGGGTTGAGGCTGTTCTATGGATTCGACACGCTCGCCTCTGGCACAAAGCTTCCGTGCGCGCAGTGCCACACGGGCTACCTTCTCACCGATTCGTTTCGTTACGTGCGAGAGGGCAAGGCTTTCAACGCGCAGGCGTTCCACAATACCGGCCTGTACAACGTCGACGGCCGCGGTGGCTACCCCGCGGGGAACACCGGTTTCGCCACTGCCGAAGAGTTGAAGACGCATCCCGAATGGATGGGGCGTTTTCGGACCCCGCCATTGCGATTCGTGGCGGCCACTGCGCCCTACGGCCACGACGGTTCGCTTCCCGACCTTGGCTCAGTCATCCGCCACTACGCGGCCGGAGGACGTGCGGCGTTGGGAAAAACTGGTCCGAATCCCCACACTGATGCGCGGGTGAAGAGGGGGTTCGACGCCTCGGACGAGGAAATAGGAGCGCTCATCGCGTTCCTGAAGACGCTCGGGAATTGATTGAAGGTGGTGTGCGGGAAGACACCTTCCGTGCAGGCGGGGAGCTGTTCTAAAAGGCGCGAGAAACGAAGTCAGCGGACTGTATGTTTTCGAGTTGAGATCAGCTTGGCTGGTCACACCCGGTAGCATCTCGCGCACCTCCGACTTCGGAATGTCAGAAACGCCTCACCGACGCCCTCCTAGACCGGCGCGGGGATGTTAAAATTTCGCAGTCACCGCCGGTCCAGTATCAACAGGGGGCCATATGCCGTTTCCGAAAAATAGCGTGCCTTTAGTCGGTCTGCAGGCTCGTCTTCGGACTCGCGCGAATCGCCTCATCCACTGCGCGGTCGCTGCTTTGGCGGTGAACGCTTGCGCGACCCGAGGCTTCAACGCCTCGCGGCCTAGTGGCGGTGCGCGCGCACAACCCGCCGCTTCGGGAATGCTTTCCAGCAGCACCACGCCCACGGGGCAATCCATGACGTCATCGCCCCCAAACAATCACGGGCGAGATTACTATCACGTCTGGGAGGGGCCGTACGATGCTGACGGGAAGATGGTCCCCATTGACGAAGCGCTGCGTTCGCTTCTTCGCTCCCCCGCCGCGTACGAGGAGAGGTTCGTTTTACCGCGACCCTCGAACCCCAAGCTTCCTCTTCCCCTAGACGAGGTCGCGACGCTCAAGATCTTCGAACGGAACAACAAGGCCTTCTCAGCGGTCGGTCCGGGCGGGGTCGCCCAGGTCCCGCAGGGAGTCGGGTTCACCATTCCTCCTGCGGTGGCGGGAGATGACGACCTTTTGTGGCGAAAAGATCCGTTGAAATGGGACGATCTGTGCTCGGAAGCCCTCGGCGAACACTTCTCGGACGTCACCCTCCACTATTGGTGATGTACTGGCAAGCTTGGCGCACGAAAATATCCTCCCGAGACTCCTCGCGCAGCCGCAGATGCAACAGGTCGAGCATGATGTTGAGCCGATCCTCGTGCGTGGCACAGGAAGCGACTTCATTGTGAAGTTGTTGCGCGAGATCCTTTTCGTGGAGCGAGAAGTCAACAACCTGATTGACGATCTCATCGAAGGGCAATGAAAAGAAGCGTGCGGCACCCGCAGCCTTAAAGCGCACAGAAACGACACCGATTTCGCCTGTGGGCTTTAGTAGAATACGCTCAGTGAGCTGACCCGACATCAAGACACGCGCTTGGCGCTGGTAGGCATTCCCCTCGAGCTTTTCAAAGTCGTCGCCAAAGTGAACGATGAGTTCTGTCTTGCCGTCGGGCAGCACGAGCTCAGGCTCAACGTCACCTTCAGATTTAGGCGCAGAGAGGACCCAGAGGCAGTCGACGAAGGGCGCGAGGGCCTGTGGGGGTTCGATTGTTTTATAGAACATAGAGTGACTATCGCCTGCTCGGTTTGGTTCAGCAGTCAGCGTGAAAGCACAACCGCACGTCCGTACTTGCGCCAAACCTTCGCTCTCGAGTAGTCGAATGTTACTTAACATGTGAAGCACTCGCCCCTGAAAGGGACGAGCTTCGTGGGTATGTTCACGCCTTCGCGCGCATCATAACCACTACATGCCTCTCTCGCGAGAGGCCCTTTCCTGCTTCGTCGCCCCCGCTCGGGATTGCTCCCGAGTCTTACGCAAGGCTCCACAGGCTGACACCGCACTTCTGTCGGCGTGACCGCGCCGGGCTTTCGCCTGGCTGCGATTTTTTTCGAGGCTTTGCCCTTAGGGGGCAACGTGCCGTTGCGTAACTGAGTCAGGAATCTCTTCTTGATGATCTTAGAAGCATTCGTATCTGCGTTGTCCGTGTGGCCGCATTGGAGACACTGGAAATGCTCTTGCGTGCGACGGTTGCCGGCATCCACATGCGCGCATTTGGAACATTCTTGGCTCGTGTACTCCGGAGAAACCGTTGCCAGGAACTTGTTTCTCTCGCGGAGTTTGTATTCGATGAGCGTGCGAAAATCTCCCCAACCCACGTTGAGGATAGCCTTGTTGAGTCCCGCTTTTTGAGCGGCACGGTTCTTTTCGAATCGAACGACATTGCCCTCTCCGTCGACAACAGGCTTGGCCTTTGGTCGGCGAATCATTTGTGCAACCTTGAGATCCTCAAGGGCCACGGCAGCACCTGCTTTGTCGGACAAGGACTTGGATGTCTTGTGC
>JBIKVI010000349.1:0-4499 GCA_044356935.1 Silvanigrellaceae bacterium
CCCTGGAACGCGCCCTGGGAGACCATCGGCGACTCCGCCACCGCTTCCGCCACCTTTTCCGCCACCTGCTGAACCATCCGAGCGACTCGGGAACGGTTCGGGAAGGGGATTGCGCGTAACGCGATCGGGCACATATCCGCCTCCTCCAGCGGAACCGCCGCTGCCTCCACCAGAGCTTGAACCAGGTCCTCCGCGACCGATGATGCCACCTCCGGATCCACCGCCTCCTTGTTGGCTTGGATCGGTTCCGGAACGCCCTGTGGCCACACTTCCGCCGCTGCCTCCGCCCTGACCGGGAAGGTCATTTACACGGCCACTGCTCGACCCAAGGCCATCACCCCCTCCGCCCATTGAGCTCCCGCCTGTGCCTTCCGGAAAGGGCTCGTCACCCGGTGTGCGACCCGAGTCACCTCCCCCACCATTAGACCCTCCCCCCGCATCGCGTTCATCGGGGCTGATCGTTCCGTCGCCATTCGTATCGAGCGGATCGTCTTTCTTCGACATCGAGGGTTCTCTCGGGGAGCCGCTTCCCCGGAAAGACGTGTTGTCGCAAGCGCCCATCAAGAAGAAGAGCAAGAGGCACCTCTGCGCCATCCCCCGTCGTGCAGCCCACGGCTCGCTCGCCCTTAACTTCGTTCTTGGGATCCTGGACATGGAACTTCCTCGCGATTGACGAGACAGGGACTTCTGTCGAGGGGGCGATGCCGCTTCGCTTGCATTCCAGCTCTCTGGACTATCGGCATCCGCAATGATCCTTTGACCGACCAAAAATTGACAGGATGCCGGAAGTCGCCGCCTTCAGAGTCGAGGTGTTGGCTTGCTGTTCGCTTGAGTGCGTGGCAATGCGCCACCGCTTTGGTCACGGCGCCAGCAACGCCCCGAACTCAGCAACAAGAGGCGCGCTGACAAGGAGAAGCAACGCGGGCAAAACGCAGGCAGCTAAAGGCGCCAAGAGTGCTACGGGAAGCCGTCCTATACGCTCGCGCGCTTGCGTAGCGGCATCGTCCAATACGCGTTCACGGAGCCGCTCAAGGCGAGGCGTTATGTCGCAGCCGAGGCCGTGGCCATGGGCAAGTGTCTCCAGTGCGCGCGCCATGGTCGTCCACCCCCCTTGCGCCGCCTGCGTGGCTCGCGCTGTCAATGCCCTACCCAGCGGCACCCCAAGAAGAATCTCGCTTTCCAAAACGCCCAGTTCGTCGCGCAAAGCGCCAGGCGGCACCCTTTGGTATCCCATGCGAAAGGAGTCGAGCATTCCTAAGCCTGCGGCAAGGGCGGTAGACACACCATCGAGCCAGTCGATCAACGAGAGCAGGGGCTCAGCGATGCGCCGTCGATTGAGGAACGACATGCCGCTGGTCTGAAGTTCACTTCCCATGGCGCGTTGGCACAGTAGCCATGCCCACCCAGCGCCAGCAAGGTTTCCAACCATCACCACAGTGAGGCAGCTGAGTCCGAGCCCCGACGACACGAAAAATGCAGAGCGGGAAGGAAACACGAGTGCATGTCCGATTCCAAAGGCACTAGGCGCGCAACACAGAACCCACGCTTGGAAACGAATCTGTGCCGTATCGGCGCACATACGACGCCGCAATGCCTCCCGTTCTTCCAGCCGCCCACGCATGGCTCTCAACAGGTTGCCCGTGTTCGCGCCCACCTTCTCACACAGCGCCAAGGAAGAGAGGAATGCGCCCAGGAGCCTAAAGTCTTCCTGAGGAGCCGCAAGCAGCCGATGGGCTTCTGCCTCCAGAGCCGCAGCGCCGTCGCAGGACTCATGGGACTCCGCCAGTGCGCGCAAGGTCGAAGCCACGATGCGCGAGCGGTATCCGCGCCCGTCGGAGGGAAACGCCTGCCGAACGTGAAGCCCCACCGCAAGGCCACCCTCGACATCATCGAGGAGTTTCCTGAGGTCGAAAGTAACGGCCGCTCGTTCTGTGAACTCCCTCCTGCGCGCGGCGAGCACCCGCCACACTCCAAAGACAGGGAGCGAGACGCAGGGCAAAAGGAGGGCTAACCAACACCATGTTCTTTTCCAGAAGGGAAGGCTCGACGCGCGCGCGAACGCCAGTGGCGACGCCCATGCGAACGTGGCAAGACCAAGCGCAACTGCCCAGACATCCGTACCCATCGTGCCTCCCTTTGTTTCGGCGCCACAGCGACCTTCCTGCGTCCTTTTCCTCGGCCTGCATTGTGAGGCCTTTTCCTCATCACCACGAAGTCGCTTCCGCGGGAACATCCTCGAGCCGATACGCCCCATTGGCGTCGAGCCCGCAAACACGCGCCACACGACTGATTTTTCGAGTTCCATCGTCAGCGCGTGTAAGATGAATGACGGCGTGCACGGCGGAAGCCACCTGCTCGCGAACCGAACTCGGAGGGAGATCGATGCCTGCGAGCATTGCCAAGGTTTCAAGGCGCCGGAGTGCATCTTCGGGCGCATTGGCATGCAAGGTCGTAAGGCTCCCATCGTGTCCGGTGTTCATGGCTTGCAGAACGTCGAAGGCCTCCCCCCCGCGGCATTCCCCAACGATAATTCGATCGGGTCGCATTCGAAGGGCATGTCTCACGAGATCTCGAACAGTCACGGCACCTCGCCCCTCCAGATTGGGAGGGCGTGCCTCGAGCCGAACGACGTGATTGCGTCGCAGTCGAAGTTCGGCGCAGTCCTCTATGGTCACCACCCGTTCTTGCGCGGGAATCGCACTCGAAAGAACGTTGAGAAGCGTGGTTTTGCCCGTCCCCGTTCCGCCGGAAATCACAACGTTGCGCCGGTTCCTGGCCAGTTGCTCGAGCAACAAAAGTTGTTGGGCTGAAAGACTCCCTTGCGCCACCAGTGAGTTGCCGTCGAGCAAGCGATCATGGAACGTGCGCAAAGTCAGGCAGGGCCCGTCTACGGCGAGGGGCGGCAGCAATGCATGCACCCGGGTGCCATTAGGCAGTCGACAGTCGCAGGCGGGGCTTGCGGCGTCGATGCGTCTCCCCGCGCGGTTCACGATGCGCTCAATGAGTGCAACGACGTCCTCGGAGCGTGCGAAGGGACTTGGCTCGGCGAGAAGCCGGCCTCCGCGCTCGACGTAACACTGGCCATCTCCGAAAAGCATGACCTCAGAAATGTTCTTCTCACTAAGGAGAATCGTCAACGGACCTTCGGCGCGCACACGAGCCCATGCACTCCAAATCAGGAGTCGGAAACGAGAAACCTCCTCGGTCGTAGGCGCATCGCTCTTCCAAACAGAGGCGTCGACTTCACGCGCGAGCCAGCGAAGAAGAGCGACGTCGTTGAGGGGAGCAGCTCCTCGGGTGGCCTCACCTCGTGAATGTTCTGCGAGAGAGCGCAAAAGTGCCATGAAATGCTCGTCGTGCTGAACGGCACAAGCCGCCGCGTAGTCGGGTCGCGCGGCCGTGAGGAAATCGACTTGATCGTAATCGAGTTCGTACCGAAAGGGGGGCCCAGCCTTGAACTCAAAATCGCATCCAGCCATCACGGAACGCCGAGATTCACCCGACCCCACGACGACGAATCCCAAGAATGGCCAGAGTGTTGCCTCGATGGGCCGCGCTGGACAGGGCAGGAGAACATCGCAATCCGTGCTCGCACCGAAAACAACCGCCTGCCCCAAGGTGAGGACCACTTCCATCGTTCCAGGGCCAAGTATGCGCCCAACGCAGGTCGCCGCCATCATCGCTTACTCCCTAATCCACCGAAGCCCTCAGCGCGCATGTGAAGTCCGTGACTTTGGCGCCACTCAGGGATGCGATTTCGCTCACGCTCAACAACGTCTTGCCAAAGTCCAACCACCGGAGTCGTGGCGTCGAACGCGTTTGACAAAGTCGCGGAGCCATCGACATTTTCTCGTGCCTCTCGCGCAAGCAAAAGCAAGAGCAATCCAATTCCCGACGCGCATGCCATCGCCATGATCGTGGTTTCGAGGACTGCCTGCCCGTTCTCACCGCGCATTTTCTTCAACTCGCGCATGTCTCTCCATGGGTTCACCGGCTCGAAACGCAGCCGTATCGATACCCTCACTCACACCGTCTTTCGCGGAACGAATTCGGAACACGTCGGAGGCGAGGGCCTTCCTTATCCTGGGGTCGGCGAGGAAACGGTTGATCGTCATGGCACTGGTCACGGTTCCGTTGGAAGATTCGCGCGGATTCCTCAATGCGAGATGGAACTGCGAGAATCGTTGAGCGTGGACCATGAGCTTCATCTCTTCAGGAGTGAGATGGAACGAGACCACATCTCCTACGGGTGCTCCGGTGACACCCCCTGATTCAAGGTCCGTGGCCCTTTCTCCAACTCCCACTACGGTTACGGCCTCAAGCAGCGTCTCGGTCAACGAACCCGACTCTGGAAGAGACATATGGGCGAGAACATCGACTTTTTGCCCAGGACGGAGAAGCCTTGCCAAGGCTCCGAGACGAACCGGCAAAGGAAACAACACTCGTCCGGGCGGAATCTTCTCAACTTCAAGAGGAAGCACAGGCTCTTTGGAGAGGTC
>JBIKVI010000350.1:0-4498 GCA_044356935.1 Silvanigrellaceae bacterium
ACGGACGAAGTCCGTCTATCTCGAGCCCAACGGGCCTGCGACCATCCCCTGCCTCCCCGTCCGCGCCTTCGGCTGCACGAGGCAACGGCAAACGTCCGCGCGGCTCGGGCAGGACACAGGCATCGTAACGGAGCGGGAACACCCGCCAAGCCAAGAAGAGTCCGAGCGGGGCGCGCGTTGTTACGAAAGCTGCCATAGGTCCGCAGCGGCCGCGTGCGAGGGCGCGTGAGGGCGTCCGGGATATCGTCGTGGAGTGCGCGGGGAGGTACACCACCGCCTCTGCGGGACCGGACGGGCCGAATGCCGCGATCGCTTCATCGTTGCAGGCGTTTGCCGACGCTTCCTCCAACGAGCGCGGGGTGGAACCGGACTTTTGCTCAACGCGCTTGCCGCGTGATCCTCGTTTCACCCGTGGTACCGCGCGGGCACCCGGCACCACGCGCACCCGTAGGAGCGCCGCTCCCGCCTTGGTGCCATTGACAACGCGCGCGGCAAAAGAAATTTCGCTACCCTCAAAGACGTCCGCCACGGGGTGCGCCTCAACGCGCACGCGCCGAAGGTTACCGTGGGTAAGGATCATCCCGAGGAAGAACAAAGACAGCAGAGCGAATCCATGAACATAGAGGATGTCATTGCGGTAGAGCGCGGCAAGGAGAAAAATAGCGAGCGCTCCCCCGAGCAATGCGAAACCCGCGGGCGTGGGAACGATGTAGGTCGTGTCGCTTCGCCAGCGCAAACGTAGCAATCGAGCGTCCCACCAGAGCGCGAACGCGACTCTTGGACGCAACGCACGCAGGCGCTTCAAACGGGAACCTCCCGCAGACGCTGTGTGATTTCCGAACCTAGAGCAGATCGATCCGCCGCTTCGACGCGCGGAGCCAGGCGGTGGCCCAACACGTGCGGCGCCACAACTTGGACGTCCTCGGGCACGACCATGCTTCGGCCCTCGAGGTAAGCGTGCGCCCGCGCAGCCTGGAGCCAGCCCAAAGCTCCTCGCGGCGACAGGCCATCGTAACGTTTGCGAAGGGCCTCCACGGCGTCTTGGAAATAGCGCAACAGACGATCGGATGCCTCCACCCGTGCCACGGCCTCCTGCATGGACACGAGATCGGACGAAGTAGCCGCGGGCACGAGCGAAGGCAGGAGCGTCTCCATGCGGCCACGCTTCAAAAGTTCACGCTCGGTTTCGCGGGCGGGGTACCCCAGAGAAAGGCGCAGGAGAAAACGGTCGAGCTGCGATTCGGGAAGTGGATAGACCCCGGAGCTCTCCAGAGGATTCTGTGTGGCGACCACGAGAAAGGGCCGAGGCAGAGCGAAGGTATGGCCCTCAACGGTGACTTCGCGCTCCTCCATGGCCTGGAGGCAAGCGCTCTGCGTGCGCGGGCTAGCGCGATTGAGTTCATCCGCAAGCACGAGTTGGGCGTCTATGGGTCCACGGCGGAACACGAGGGCCTGACGATCGCCGTCCCAAAGGTTGCCGCCGAGGATTTCGCCAGGCAGGAGGTCGTTGGTGAACTGGATGCGGTTGAACGTGAGGCCGGCCGCGCGTGCGAGAGCTTTGGCGAGGGTGGTTTTGCCCACACCAGGCACGTCCTCGATCAGGATGTGCCCTCCGGCGAGCAGCGCGCACAGGCAAAGGTCAACCACTTCTCCCTTCCCCAGGAGGACCCCGTTGATGGAATCGCGCATGCGCGAAAGCGGTGAGCCAGATGACGACGCTGCCGACATGTACGGGACCTCCGAGTGAAAGGAGTGGGCAAGGATGCCGAGCACGTCGAGAGTGTACCTTGTCGCGCTCGTGGTCGCTTGGTATCGAACAGGGGCGCCTCGACACTCTCGTCGCGGCTTCGAGTTGGAGACACTCCCATGAAGCGTTCGACCCTCCTCCCCGCCACCCTCACCCTGGCGGCAATCTTGGCACTCGGTACCCAGTCCTCACTGGCGTTCGCGCAAACGACGACCGGACCGTCCGCCACCCTGTTCAAACTGGATGACCACTGGGCGAGCATCTCCCCCGCTGCTACCGCTGCTACCGCCGCCGCCGCAACGCTGACCTCCGAGCCCGCCGCAACGCTGACCTCCGAGCCCGCCGCAACGCTGACCTCCGAGCCCGTCGCAGCCGTGACGCTGCCAGAAAGCGCAGCGCAAGCGCCCGCGGCCAGTCCGGAAATGGGCGCCGCGCCCACGCCCAAAACGCCATCCATGCCTGGTTACGATGCCGACGCGAACTACAGCGGCGCGTGCCACGTTACGTTGAATCTCGAATCCAAGACCTACGTCCTCAATCCCACCTCGAGCACCGAGATGGTCGCCACCGAGTTGGCGGCGGGTCGTGTGTGCATGGCTACCGAGTCGCTCGCACTAGAGGCCGGCTTCACGCGCGAGCCCGTCTCTCGCTGACGAGGACACCCGCCACTCGTCGCGCGCGGCGCGCCACTGCAGGCGGTGTGCCGCCCGCGCCAGGCCAGTGGCGGGAACAACTTCCACGAGGAAGCCGCAGAACCAGGTGTCCTCGTCGGCCACCTCCTGCGCGCGCTTCTCGCGTGGACCAAAGTAACGACGCAGCGACTTCTCGACGTCCATGCCGATAACCGAACGGTAAGGACCGGTCATGCCCACGTCGGTGAGGAAGGCCGTTCCGGCCAAGGTTACGCGTTCATCGGAGGTCGGCGTATGGGTGTGGGTCCCGATGAGTCCCGCGGCGATCCCGTCGAGGAACCAGGCCATGGCCTGCTTCTCGCTGCTCGCCTCCGCATGGACATCGACCAGAAGCACGTACTCGCCCGATCGCACCCAGGCACGCAGTTGCTCGCGTTGGCGCTCGAGGAAAGCGAAGGGGTCGGCGTAGGAGTCCTTCATGGCGAACACGCCCATGAGGTTCACCACCGCCACCTTTTTGTTGCGGCCGGGAATCTCGAAGGTCGGCACGCGGTCGACGCCCTGGAGGTCGGCGAGGTTCTGCGGGAGCACCAGCTTGGGCGATGAGGCGCGGATGGCGTGGACGTCGGGCTTGTCGTGCCAATGGTTTCCCATGGTGATGGCATCGGCTTGCCCCGGCGCGGTGAGCTCATCGAAGATTTTCGAGGTGATGCCGAATCCACCCGCGAGATTCTCGCCATTGAGCGTCACGAAGTCGAGGGCCACGACTTCGCGCAGCCGCGAAAGAGCGGCCTTGAAGGCCTTGCGTCCGGGGCGGCCGACGACGTCGCCCACCATGAGGAGGCGGAGCGAGTCATCGCCCGTGGGTGAACCCGAGAGGGCGGGCAGGAGAAGTTCGGGCAACTGGGCGGAAGTAGAAGTGCGCAATTCGGGACGTCGCTTTCCGGGGTCGGGTGCGGGGGGCGCCTCGTGTTACTTGGCGATGCTTGAGACCCTTTGCTCGCGTATCATGGTGACCTTCACTTGCCCAGGGTAATTGAGATCCCCCCGGATGCGCTTTGCCACCGAACGGGCGAGAGCCGAGACGGCCTCGTCCTCGAACACGGTGGGCGCGACCATGGCGCGCACCTCGCGCCCTGAGCGAATGACGTAGGCTTGGTCGACGCCAGGGAGCCCCGCCACGAGAGTTTCCATGTCCTTGAGCCGGCCGATGGCCTTTTCGAGGAAGTCCTTGCGGGCACCTGGGCGGTAGGCGGAAAGTTGGTTCGCAATTTGAACGACGACGGTGATTGGACTCACCCCCTGCGCGAATTCGACGTGGTGCTTGACGATGGCCTCCACCACTTCGGGCGGCTCTCCGAGCTTTTGCGCGAACGTCGCCCCCACCTGCGCATGATGGCCCTCGTTCTCCTCGTCGAGGGCCTTGCCGATGTCGTGCAGGAGGCCCGCGCGTTTGGCCAGGCGCACGTTGAGATCGAGTTCCGCGGCGATGACGCCCGCAATCTGCGCGGTCTCGACGGCATGCTGCAGGACGCTTTGCCCGCCCGCGGTGCGGTATTTGAGTTTGCCAAGCGCGTTTACGAGTTCGGGCACCATGCCCTCGATGCCGCACTCGAAGCCCGCGCGCTCGCCCGCCTCGCGGATCATTTGATCGAACTCCGAAGTCACCTTGGCGACGATCTCGTCGATGCGCGCGGGGTGGATGCGGCCATCCTGCACGAGGCGTTCGATAGCCACTTTGGCGATCTCGCGCCGGATGGGATTGAAGCATGAAATTATGATGGCTTCAGGCGTGTCGTCGATGATGAGGTCGACGCCGGTGGCCTGTTCGATGGCGCGGATGTTGCGGCCTTCGCGGCCGATGATTCGACCCTTCATGTCGTCGGCGGGCAAGCTCACCACGCTCACGCAGGCATCGGAGACGAACTCGTTGGCCAAGCGCTGGATGCTCGTGGCGACGATGGAGCGCGCGCGCTCCTCGGCCGTGCGTCGGGCCTCCTCCTCGATGGCGCGCACGTCGGCCGAAGTGGCTTGACGCACTTCGCTCTCGATGGACTGCTTAAGGAGGTCACGCGCCTCGTCGATGGATAGGCGCGCCACGCTCTCGAGCTTCTCCTGG
>JBIKVI010000351.1:0-4494 GCA_044356935.1 Silvanigrellaceae bacterium
TTGGTCTTTGGAGCTCAGGACACTTCACTCAACCGCATTTTTGGCGCGGCCAAACTCACACGCCTTTGCCCTCTTTTTGGCGCAGGCGACACGCCACTGCACCCCATCTGGGTCGAGGATCTCGCGCGGGCCGTGGTCGAATTCGGGGCCGAGCGCGCGCTCTCGGGTGCCCACAACTTGCCCGGACCGGTTGCTCTGACCTTTCGCCAGACCTTGGCCGCCATGTTTCGTGCGGGGGGGCTGAATCCTGTTCCCGCCTTCGTGCCTGTCCCCGTGGGGATCGCCAAAGCGGGCGCGCGTCTGCTCGGCGTTTTGCCCAACCCCCCGCTCACGGCGGAGGCCATCGACTTCCTCACGACGGGCCCGGGGATGCCATTGCCCGTGGAAGAGCCTGCGCATGGGCTCCTTTCGCGCTTCCAAGCCACGTGCGCGACACCCGAAGCAGTCTTTGAAACCTACCTCAAAGGGGGCTAGGGTAGGGGCCCGTCAGTCCCTTCCCGGAGGCTCCGCGCATGAATTTTCCGACAACGCAGTCCACGCCGTCCACCCCGGCGGCACACGAACGTCCGGTCACCATCGTCACCGGCTTCCTTGGTTCGGGCAAAACGACGCTGCTCAATCGCATCCTCAAAGAGGATCACGGAAAGCGCATCGCCGTGGTGCTCAACGAGATTGGGGACGTGAATCTCGACTCGGAACTCGTCGTGCAGAGCCTCGGCGAGGAGCTCAAGATCATGAACAACGGCTGCGTCTGCTGCACCGTGCGCGGCGATCTCTCGCGCATCGCCCTTGAACTCGTCGAGAAGAACATCCCCTTCGATCACCTCGTCATCGAAACCACGGGCATGGCCGATCCGAGTCCCGTGGCGCAGACGTTCTTCATGGATGAGGACCTTCAGCAGCATTTCTATCTCGACGCCGTCCTCACGGTGGTCGACGCCTTCCATGTGGAGCGCAATCTCGCCGAGCTCAAGGAAACGCAGGAGCAGATTGGCTTTGCCGATGTCGTGCTGCTCAACAAGGCCGATATGGTTTCATTGGACGCGCTCGCCGGCGTGGAGAAGAAGATACGAGCCATCAACGGGATCGCGAAGATCTTCCGCACAGAGAGGTGCGGGGTCGACATAGGCGAGGTCCTCGGCATCGGCGCTTTCGATTTGGCCGCGCGCGTGAAGCTCGACCCCGCCATCATGGTGGAGTACCACGAGCACTCGCACGACGACGCCATCCAGAGCATCTACATCGAAGAGAAGCGCCCCCTCGACATCGAAAAACTGAATCGCTTCATGTCACTGGTCGTCAATGAATTGGGGAACCAAGTCCTCCGTTCCAAGGGAGTGGTCTGGGTGAAGGACAATCCCGATCGCATCGTATTCCAAGGCGTCCACATGACAATGGGTTCTGCCCCCGACCGCCCTTGGGAGGCCGGCGAGGACCGCAAAACTCAGATGGTGTTCATCGGTCGACACCTTCCCGCCGATGTTCTTCAGGAGGGTCTGTCGCTCTGCGTGGCGAAGTAAGCGTGGTGCAGGTTCGGGTTGTGCTTAAAGAGCAGGAGTGGGTTCTGGCGAAGCGGAGCCCACTGGTGTTGCAGTAGCGTCTGGCGAGATTTCAGGCGATGGCGATGGCGATGGCGATGGCGATGGCAAATCGGATTTTTCATCGGGCAACCCTTCCACCGCAGCAACTTCTTCCGGCTTCGGTAGCGAGTTGTCCACGAAGCGGGGGAGACCCCTCTTTGCTCGGCAGGCGTCGAGGTCCTTGGCGCACGGAGACGCCAAGAGCCCCTCGCGGTAAACTACGACGGCTTTGGAATACGCGCTGAAGGCCTTGCTGCGACTGCGTAAGTCCGCTTCCTGTGCAACGGCGTCGAGGTACGCGCGCCGCAGCGTCATGACCTTCCGCCAGTGCGGCTCGTGAGTCGACGTTTTTGGTGCGAGGCATGCCACCCAACTCCCCTCCCAACAGGGGTCGTCCTTCGGAGCGGAATACTTCGTAGGGTGTTCCCAGGGAGCCCCCATGCCATCGCGCATGCTTTTCTCCTGGACGTACTTGAACGCGGAGGCATTCGAAGACGTTCGAGCGGGCTCGGGCGGCGTTTCTTTTTCCTGGCAGCCATGAGCGAGTGCCAGGCAAACCAAGGCAATGCCAGCGGTCCCCGGCGGCGACTTCGTTACTTTCATCTCCACACACTCCCAAGCGCGTATTGAGCGTTACCCTACGATGGTAGCAGATGTGGCGCTTTGACGCGTTAGCGTCGCCAAATCTCTCTGGGGTGCGACTCCATGGGCGAGGCGACGTGGTAGAGATCTCCGGCCACGAGGTCGATGCAACGCCCGGCAATGTCGCGTCGTGGGTACTTCGGGAACAGGAGCAATCCGTCGCGAGCGGCGGCGATGGGGCGACCGAGGCAATCTCCCAGGATGTCGCCTTGCTTAACAGCACGGAAATTATGCAGCCCTGGCGAGAGGCATTGCGCGCCATCGACGAAGGGTTCACGGTGAATGGTTTCGTAGAAGGTGAACTCAGGGCGAGCGGTTGCCGCGGCGTCGAGGCTCTGGGAGTCGTGGCGCAACACGACGCTCCAGTCGATGAGCGCGCGGAGCGCGGTGTAGCACAAGCGTGTGGCCTCTGGGCGGATCCCGCACTCGCCCAGCTCAAGGGTCACCGCCGGAATGCCTCTGGCGCGGCAGTACTCATCGCCGCAGAGCGACCCGGTGGCGAAGGCCTGGCGTCCGTCGCGAGTCACGAGCACAGTGGAGCCTCCCACCAGGCGCGCCCACAGGTAGCTCTCTTCGTGCCAGCCGAAAATGTAGAAGGGGGTCACGGAGGGCTGCAGGGTCTGATGGAAGTCGAAAAAAACAGAAGCCGACTCGAGGAGTGGCTTAAGCTCGGCAGCCCTGCGTGATTCGAGGCTCTCGGGGGAGTCGTGCCCAAAGACCCTATTCAAGTCGGCCTCTACGAATCGCACGCCCTTGCGCACGGCGTCCGGGTTCCCGAGGAACACGGTCAAGGTGGAGCCGCAGCCAACGGCCCCCTCTAAGACTTCCTCGAGGAGGGTCACCACGGCCGGAAGGCTGCCGGTTTCGATGCCATGAATGCAGCTGCCCACGACCAGGTGCGCGGGGGGCGCTGAGTGCGGTCCCCGAGCGGCCTCAGTGGGGTGGACCTGGACGCTCCAGGGAACAGGACCCGGGCTTTGGCCGACGAGGCGCTCGAAGCGCTCGAGCCAGGGCTCCAGCTCGGAATGCATGGGACCCTCCGCGTCCGGTGTTGCAATTTCCAGGGGGACGGTTTAATGCCCTCCGTCACAGACCAGCACGTTCTCATAAAACTGGAGTCTGTTTCAAGACTACCACGAGTTCGCACGAGGATACCAATGCGCGAAATGATTAAGCTTCTCTGCACCGAACGGAAGGAATGCGGTTCGGTCTACATTTCAGACAAGAACAAGAAGACCACGCAGAAGAAGATCGAACTCAAGAAGTTCTGCAAGTTCTGCCGTAAGCACACGCTGCACCGCGAAGGCAAGTAAGCAGCCGTTCAGGTTTCGAAGAAAATCACGCTGCGAGGGCGCTTTTGGAGCTCTCGCAGTGACTGATCGGCACGGAGAATAGCAAGAGCCCTTGTCCTCCGCCCGCGCTCTACTTCGAATGCCAGGCATGCCACCTTCTGAAGGATCATGTAGAGGCCCAGGCCGGCTCCGCCTGGGCCTTCGTTGATTTGCGCAGGCGGTTTGAGCCCTAGCGCATGCCGAATAGGCTTCGACATGGAGCTTGGCGGGAAGGTGCCATGAACGTCGTCGACGGCGAGAACCAGGTTCTCGCCGTCGCAAAGCACCTCGATACACACCTGCTCGCCTTCCGGAAGGGAAATGGGCAGGCTCCTGTCACAGGCTTCGCGTGCTCGGCAAGCGTCCCAGATGGCGTTCATTAGGAATTCGTCCAGGACGTCAGAAACGTTCTTGGGGAAGCTGCCGGTGCCCGTGACGAAGCCGTCCTTGCGGAGTTCCATCTGTGCCTGGAAGAAGGCCGTCACCTTTTCCTGGAGTGCGGGGCGTTGGGAGGACTGGGTCAGCAGAAAGGTCTCGCGCGCAACGCGATCCCCGTGGATAAGACGCGAGGCTACGCCAGTCACCCCTTGTCCCGGTGTATTCTTCTGGGCGTGGAATGTGACGACCCCCGAGAAGAGCCCGCGCAGGAACCCAGGGTTGGGAGCCCCAATGACGTAACGAAGGGAGGAAAGGCGCTCGGAGATGCCCGCTAGCGCCGGATTCTCGCGCTCGGTGGGAATCACCACGATGCGATGGCCGGGTAGCGGCGTTTCGTTGACGGCCAAGGAAACGAGGTCAGACACGCCTAGGGCTGCCATGGGCAACTCAGAACCTTCTAGCCCAGCGAGGCAAGCCGGGGCGTCTCCACACTCGCGCAGGAGGTAACCGACGTCGGAGCAAGCTAGCTCGAGCGCGTCCATCTGCGCGCTGTGAAGCGTCTC
>JBIKVI010000352.1:0-4489 GCA_044356935.1 Silvanigrellaceae bacterium
GATTTTTTTGGAACAAGGAACGTAACGCAGGGAGTGCCCTCTCCACAATTGCTCGTTACGGCATCACCCGCGCATCATCAGACTGTTACGCTGATACGCAGTTTGGTCGGCCTCGTGACACAGGCCTCATTTTCGCATTAACTGGATGCCTGAAAAAGTCGATGGAAAGCGTTGCCTCTTCGGAAGCTCCTCCCGGACTCACCGTGGAAGTCCTTCCTCTCACGCCGAAAAGCATCTCCCAGAACAACGAGTGCCTCGTGAGGCAGTTGACTGCAACCTACGGCTCGCGGCGCGAATCGGCCACGGTTGGGGGCGACTTCGACGAGTCGAGGAAATGGAGAAAAAATTCATCAATCCCGTTTCAACCTTGGCTTTCTTATCGAAAAGACGACACTTTCTTTACTTTCATCAACGAGAAAACATACAAAACCACGGTCAGTATAGTTCGCTTCAAGAGTCCCCATGTCTACCTGATGACGCAGGCTGCCGTCTGCAGCGCCTCACCGCTCTTCGCGATGCAATTCGTGAAGTACGGCGATATCGACGATCCAAGCGAACCCGACATCTATGCAGTGGCCGCCGGGATCCCGAGCGCCGGGGCTCAAGGGGACTGCACGGATCAATGGGGCTCCGGCATGGCGAGCTTCACCCAGTTCGCCTTCGAAGACTGGGACGGGGACACGACTCTCCTAGAGGGTGCTGCGGAGAGCATTGCCATTGCCGAGCTCACTGACCTGCTTAAAGAGGACGTAAAATTCACCGCTGAGTCGCTTGCGATTGCACCAAAGCGCGAAAAGCGAGCCGTCGAAGATGCGCTCAGAGGCGTGTCCTTTTACGAATCCTTCCTCAAGGACTGCGGTTCGAAGCTCTTGACAGATGCCTCCCTTAAGAACGTTCAACAGCATGTTTCCAAAAGTGCGACCATGGTGAGTGAAATCGATGCGGAGCTGAAATCGCACCAGTTGGCGAACTTGGCGGAAGTTCGAGGACAGGTGAGCGCGTTTAGACAGGATTGGGTCAACCTCAAGGCGACCAAGGGCATCGTGCCTTTCACCCTTGTCGACGGTGCGACACCCCGCGAAGAGGGAATGGCTCAACTGGAGAGGGATCCGAACACCAGCGAAGTCCTAAACGCGCTCAAGGACACTCCGGCGCGCCAGCGGATCCTCTCGATTCTCGAAGGAAACATCCTCCGCGAAGACGGCGAAAAATCCGCGAGCTCGAGGAAGATGGAACACGTTAGCGAAAGAAGAATGGATGTGTACGTGCTCACGAATGGCGAGATGTACACTTCGTTTCGTTCGACGAAGTCGGAATTCAAGTCCGTGTCGACCCTCTTCGCATTGGTCAGCCCCCCTCAGTTCCAGTTTCAGTTCAAGTTGGATGCGAATGGGAATGCCCAGGATTGCATTTATGCGTCGCTCGACGATCCGAGCTCGAGACCGACGATTGACCACGCCGTCTTCTTGAAGAACGCGCTCGACTTCCCGGGCGAAATGAAATGCGCCAGGGGTTTCCCGCGTTGATGGGCTTCGATTCATCGGGTTCGGCTCTCGACGGTGATCGCGCCTCAGAGGGATGCTAGGGTCCGGCTCCCCCCGCCCGAGGAGCCCGTGATGCCCGAGTCCCCTCGCCCCCCACCGTCGCACGAAACGCTTGCACGCGATCTCGAAGACGACTTCCTCCGCTTCCTCACGCCACGCCTCAAAGCGTCGCGCACGGAGGCCTGGACTCTCGACGAAGTCCCTCCCGTGCTCGAGGCGCTCGAGAAAGCCGAAGGGAGGAGCGTACCGCATATTCCCGTGCTGGTGCTCGATGCAGGGCCGTGGGGTTTCGTGAGGTCGCTCGTAAGCCGCACACCTCGGCAATTCCGACGAACGTTCGCCTATATGACGGTCCATGGCGTCCTCACGGGACTCGTGCCCCTCGCGGTTGAAATGATCCTGACCTCGCACCGTGAGGGGCACCAGGGGGCCAGCCAAGGGCCGTTTTTCCTTTGGCTCGCCATCTTGCCTCTGCTGGTTGGCGGCGGCGCCCTCGCGTTTCGTCGCTACATGGCCGCGTTCACGGCGGCACGCCTCATGCAAAAGGGGGCGTTGCTGCGCTGGATCCTCGACCGTTGGTTGACCCTCCATCCCGACGAGCGGTTCCGGGCGTCGCAGGGAGAGATGCAGGCCCTCCTCTCCACGGACACCGACGCCGTGAGCCACTTCACCGAGTGTTTCGCCGACGCATTCATGGTGTTGATCCACCTGGGTATCGCGGGCGCCCTCTTGTGGCGTTACCTCGGACACACGGCGTTGGTGAGTCTGTGCGCCATGGCCCTCATCGTTCCGCTCGTGGCCCGCTTGGTGAAAGCGAGCCGGCGGCGCCAACGCGAGGTTTTGGTTCGCAGGGATGCGCGTTTGGCGCTGACCTCGCAAGTCCTCACGGCCATGAAGGTCGTCAAACTCTCGGGGTGGGAAGGAGTCTTTCATCGGCGCTTGGCCGCCCTGCGCAGGGCGGAGGTCCATGGGCTCCTCTCACTCACGCGACTCGACGCGCGATCGTCGCTCGTCTACGCGGGGGCGGGCGTCGTCGTGGCCACCTTGAGTTACCAAAACCAAGCGTAAAGCCCCTACCTCAGCGAAGCAGGTGGGGGATATAAGCGTTTGAGAAAGGTCGCAGCGCCGGATGGCGCAAGGCCCATGGGTTGGGAGCCTTTGCGAGGCGATGCGAGGACGCGGGAGCGCCCGTAGCGTCGTCGCAAGCAGGGCGAACTCTCATCAGTTGCATTTCCTATAGGCCATATTGTGAAAGCAAAACTTGACAATTTTGCGATTAGGTTGCAAAAGTGACTTTATGGAACTGGAATCGACTCGAAATGCGGTTTTCTCGCTCAAGTACCATCTCATTCTTGTCGTGAAGTATCGCCGCAAAGCCTTTCAACGAAAGGCCGCGCTGGATCGGCTTCGCGAGATTGCCTGTGCCGTTGGAGAGCCTCAAGGGGTTCGAATTGTCGAAATGAATGGTGAATCCGATCACGTTCACTTTCTCATCAGCGCAAAACCGCGAACGGAGTTGTGCAAGTTTGTCAACGCGATGAAGTCTGCCTCTAGTCGGGTGCTCAAGAAGGAATTCCCCGAAGTCGCCAAGGCCGTGTTCCATCGCGAAGCGCTCTGGTCACCGTCGTACTTCATTTGCACAGTAGGTGGGGCTCCCATCGAGGTTTTGAAACAATACATCGAACAGCAAGCGGCTCCTGAGGCTCACTGATGCTCACGACCTGGAAGTTTCGAATCAAGGACGGAGGGAGTGCGGGCAGGACGCTGTCCAGGATGGCCCGTTCCGTCAACATGGTCTGGAACTTTGCAAAGACGACGCAGCGCGATGCGTTGAGGGCGAAGTCTGCTCGCCTCATCGAGGACAAAAAATCTGGCACCGAGGTGGCGATTCCAAACTTTCTTTCGAGCGCGGAATTGGACGCCCTCGTTGCAGGCTCTTCGAAAGAACTCGGGCTTCACTCCCAAACGGTGCAGGCCATCACGCAAGAGTACTCCACCCGGCGCAAGCAATTCGGGAAGCTCCTTCGATGGCGCGGGAGAAAATCGCTTGGATGGGTGCCTTTCAAGGCCTCTGGCCTAAAGTGGGGCGAAGAATCCGTAACATACTGTGGCAAGCGTTTTCGCTACTGGAACAGTCGCTCACTCCCGGACGATGCCGCCATAAAGTGTGGCCGTTTCACCCAGGATTCCAGAGGGCGTTGGTATGTCTCGATCGCCTTCGAGTCCGAGTTGCTTCGTGTCGCGAAAGGTGATGCCGAGGTTGGCGTTGATCCTGGGATCAAGACCCTAGCGACGATCTCCGACGGCACCAAAGTCGATCGGCCGAACCTGCGCGCCAAGTACCTTTTGAAAATGAGGCGATTGGAGCGCACACGCAAGGCTGCGCGCAGGCGCCAGGCAAAGTCCAAAAGGTACGGGAGGCTTCCCAAAGCCCGGCAGTTCGCGGGTCTCGCCGCAGGCGTCGCGCAGACTCGAGTCGACTATCTGCACAAGGAGTCTACAAAGCTCATCGCCCGCACCCGCACTATTGTCATGGGGAATCTCTCGTGCCGCTTCGTGAATAGGAACCCAAAGCTCTCTGGCATTTCTCTTGATTCCGGCCTTGGAATGTTTCGAGGCATGTTGCGCTACAAGGCCCAAAGAGCTGGCGCGACATATGTGGAAGTCTCCGAAAGGGACTCGACTCAGACGTGTTCAAACTGCGGGTGGAGACACCCGCAACGGATTGGGCTCGGGGTAAGGCAATGGACGTGCGGAGGATGCGCGGTCGAACACGACCGCGACATCAACGCCGCGAGGAACATCCTCGCAGCCTACCGTCCATCGCCCGCACAGGACGTTGTGCGCTGCCCGACTTCGCCGCCGAAAAGGCGGTGCAAGCCAAGGGAATCCTCTGCCTCAAAACACGGGCTTTCGGCGCGTGTTTAGGCAGGGGAGGACGTCAA
>JBIKVI010000090.1:0-15447 GCA_044356935.1 Silvanigrellaceae bacterium
CAAGGAAGTTCTCATCGCAGAGCGCAGACGCGAAGAGTTCCGCACTCTCCTGAACGCCTTGAGCGATGCGTATCTTCCTGTCGGCATCTTCGGGCAAGCTCGCACTTGATCTCCCGGCATTTCACGCTGCGGTGGACAACGCGAGGAAGACCCAAAAGCGGGGGTGAAGCTCATTTATGGCGCGGTCACATAGCTTTTCAAGGAGCTCTCATCACTCGCCAAGCAGCACAGCCCGGTGGAAGGCGCGACGCACGGCCTCCGCACGTAGTTCCTCGGTTCTGCGATGCGTGGAAGCCCTCGAAAGGAGGAGCTCGTCGTCCAAGGGCGCTGTGGCTTTTTCGGGGTCGAACTCGCCGCGCACGACCTCGCCCGACCGCGTGAAGCGGTAGGCGGGTGGTTCGTCGGCGGCGCCGAAGGTGAACGTGCCTTTCCAATCCCCTAACACAACGTCGAGTGTGCCTGCGTCGAAGAAGCGCTGAGGGCGCTTTCCGGCCTTGAGGCCCTTGCCCTCGGCGAGCGTCACGAGATGCGTTGTGGCTTCGTCCGCGAGGAAGTCGACGACCACGGTGAGAGCGGAGCGCGTGCAGCCGTCGACAAGCGTCGCGCCGCGCCGCACGCACGGCGTGAAGTCTTTGGCGGTGCGGGAGTCGACGACGCGTTCGGTGGACGCCTTCTCTCCGAATTCGTCGAGGCGTGTGTAGCGGTTTTCCATCTGCGCGACCACGCGCTCCTCCGAGCCATCGGTGCAGAACGACTTGCCGACGGCCGCGCGCGCTTTGCCCAATGACTTCCCCGCGAGTGTCGAGAAGTCGACAGCCGGCGATACGCATCCGATGGCGAACACCGCGCGCTCATCGATGGCGCCGAACTTCTCTTCGGCGGATGCGTCGCACCCATCGGCCTCACGCTCGTATTCGAACCAGAGAACGTTACCGTTCACGCGGATCTTCGCCTCGTCGAGTTCGGTGAGAAGGCATCCCCCTTTGACGTCGTCAGCGTCGGCCTGTGGAGCCGCATTGTAGACGTCGGGGAGTCCGTTGAGGGCGCGTGTCACCTCGGCATCGGTGAGGATGCGGTCGTTTTTCTCCGCGAGATCCTCGGCGTCGAGAAACAGGACGTCGGTGAGCGCTTTGTCGTCGATGGTCGACGCCGCAGCAGCGGGCGCCCCGGAGTCACGCTTGCCGCAGGCGGAGGGCAGGGTGGCGGCCCCCACGAAAGAGGCGCACAGGATTCCGGCGGCAAACGGGATGCGGTGGCGCGCCCTGCCTGCGGACGCGCGACCGGGCCGATTATAGGACGTGCGCATGGTAGCTCCTCGCGGGAGTGCGCGAGAGCGCACCCGGCTCCATCCTCGCGCGATTGGAAGCTGAACTCTTGGGCAAACATCGACTCCTCGCGTCGAAGATTTGTCGCTCTTCTCCGCCTTTGCTAGGCTCCGTGGCGGAGGGCCCACCCCACATGCCACGCAGAACTCCCGCAAGGGTGTCGAATCGACGAGACGAAGTGCGCGAAGCACTCGCGCGCGCCGCCGTGCAGCGCGCTCTCGATGAACTCAGGCCCTTCGTCGACCGCCCCTTGGCGAGGAGGGGCGTTGAGGCTCTCGAGGCATGCCTGAGCCAGGAGCCTTTGCCGGCGCACTTGCCGACGTCGCTTCCGGCGAACGTGGTCTCCCTCCGCGGGAAGTCTCTTTCGCTAGCCTGTTCTTCACCTGTTTCGCTTTCGCGCGCGCCTTCTCTCCTGTCTTCAGCCTCGTCATTGGTTTCGTCTTCGAAGGGGGTTGACGCGAAGTCTTTGCTGGCTCGGGAGGAGCGAGCAACGCCAGACGCGCGGCCAGATGTCGACGCCGGGCGCTCTCCATGAGTGGTTCGTTCACGAGCACGCGCATGCGAGCCTCCCGCCACGCCGTGCTCTGCAGGATCTCGGAATAGAGCCTCAACACCACCGGTGCGAGAGCGTCTCTGTCGCGCCCCGCCGAAACGAACAGAACATCGCGCGCGTGATCGGTCGCTTCCCGATCCGTGCGGAAGAAGTCCTTGAGGCGCGTGGTCACGATGTCGACTTCGCCCAAATCGCCATGGATGCGCATCAAGTCGGCGCGTAGCCTCGACACCTCGGTCTGCGCGACCTCGCGCTCGTCGCGCGCTACCGGGGGCGTCCTGGTGACGAACATCTTCAAGGCGAGGCGTTCGGGTGTCTCGCCCTCCACGCGCGCGTCGACGATGAGCTTGCACAATTCGCGCAACACGTCCTCGTCTGCGAGGGCGAGGAACTCGCCGAGGGTTCGGGGCGCGGCTCGGCCTGTTTCCTCCATCCAATAACGCATGGCCACGCGCAGGAGCTCGTCGAAAGCCGCCGTCACGCGGTGCTGATAGACTTGATTGAACATCTGCTTGCGCGCGATGAGTATTTGCTCGATGGCCCCGACGGCGTTGGGGCGCACCAGAACGACGAAGCGCCCAAGTGGCCCCGACCAGCGCAATGAAACGGAGGAAAAAAGGTGGCGCAGGTCGAGGGCCAGTCGCACGCCGCAATGGAGCGAGTCGCGCTGGAGGTAGTCCATGCGGTCGGCGTCGATGTCGGAGGAGAGGATGGATTTCAGGCAACGGTGCAGCGAGCTTTCCTCGGCGGGAGTGGGAGCCGTTCCCTTGAGCCAGTGCGCGAGCAGGTTCTCATCTGCGCGAAGACTCGCCGAGGGCGCTATCCGATCGTCGAGAAGGGAGCAGATGCCCTGTGCGTCGAAGCCTCGCGCCAGACGACCGTGGGTTGCACGGAGCCACTGGCCGAGGATGCGCACGAGGCCATACGTGAAATGCTCGTGGGCCAGGGCATCGGCGCCAAAGGCGGCGCGCTTGTCCGGGCGTATCCAGGCCGTGGGGAGTTTGAATTCCGGTGCGTCCCACTCGTCGTAACGGATGTGGCGCGGCCCGCATCGACCCTGGGTGAGGAGCATGTTTTCGAAATGGTGGCTGTACGGACCATGGCCCACGTCGTGGGTCAGTCCCGCCAGTCGCACGCGTGCGCGTAGCCTGGAGCAGGCCTCACGAACCTCTCTGGGAATCTCAGAGCTCCAGCTCGGAAGGAGGGCGTCGAACAGTTGGCCAGCGAGGTGCATGACGCCTAAGGAGTGCGAAAAGCGAGTGTGCGTCGCGCCAGGGAAGACATAGTGCGTGTTGCCCAATTGCTTGACGCGTCTGAGTCTCTGGAACACGGCGGAGTCGACCACAAGAGACTCGAGGTCGGACGCCTCGATACTTCCGTGCACCGGGCAAGCAAATTGGCGCGCGGGAAAGAGGACGTCCATGGGGGGCTCTCCGTGAATTGCCCCATGATCGCCTCGAGTGCGCGCGCGAAGCAACGACGCGAGGCGCACCTACGCGTCATCTCCTCGACGTCCCCGTGCGCGGCGAGGAACGCTTCCCGCTCTTCCCTCGGTCAAAGGGAACGGGCGAGGAGCATCCACGCGTAGCCCGTCGAGAGGGCAATGATTCCTCCGAGAAAGACGGCGCGCGCAACCTGCGGAAGGGCCCTGGCGAGGGTCTGTTCACAGGTCTGCTCACGGGGCTGTTCACAGGTCTGATCGCCGGCTGCACTCCGGGCGGTGTCACCTTCTTGACGGGTCATGCCGGCTTGGATGCCTGCCCAGACGCGTGCCTTGAGCGCGTCATCGCCGTGCTCCACTGCGCCCTCGGGAGCGAGGGCGAGGGCCTGTTCCATCCGTTGCGCGAACGTTTCGTCGTCCTCCACTTCCTCGTGCATGTGCGAGGGAGCATGTGCAGCTTTGGCTGTGGGGACGCGAGACGCAGAGGCCCCGTGTGGAGTGTACGGAGCATTCTGTGCGTTACGAGGGGGCAGCGACGTCATTTGAGATGTGTCCTGTGTGGCGCGGGGATGTGTCGATTCTAGCGCGTCGGGGGGCCCGGCGCGAAGTCAGCGGATGCTCGGCATGCGGCGGGTGACTCGACCATGCCTTCGCACTGGGCCGACAAGAAAGACGACCCACGAGGAAGGATGCTGCCGGGGCAGGGGGGAGTCATTGCAACTGCAGACGAAATGCGAAACCTTTGTCGCTAGGAATTTTCAGCCCCAGGTGATTCGTTCAACTGGCCATTGGCCGGGCGGTCCTGTCCGTCCTTGAAAGGGAGTTGCATGCGCAGCCGAGGCCCTAGAAGTCCTTCCGGAGTCGTTTCCCTGCTTGCGTGCGTGCTTTCGCTGTTGCCGTGGTCCTTCTCCCTCGCGCAGTCGGAGCCCAAGCAGGAAGCGTCTCCCTCGCGTTGGACACTCGACACCCTCGCTGAGGGTCTCCGCGCGCGGCTGTTGGACGACCGCAAGGAAACCCTCCAGCGCCAGCGCCTCGCGCTGGAGTCGGACATCCTGGAGGCCTCCGACGACACGAAGTTTACTTTGCGCAACCAAGCGGGCTTGCGCGTTCAGCCTTCCGAGAAGGGGCCTGAGCTGGAGGATTCTTCGCGTGTCGTCCTGTTGCCTCGGGAGGCCGAACTTTTTCAGAGCCATACCATTACGGCCGCGCGTGAGCTTCATGATTTCGGACGCAAGTCCGCTGTCCGGAGCGAGATCGAGGCGCGCGCGAAGCTGCTGCCCTTCGATCGCCGCATCGCCCAGGAGCGCGTCCGTTGGCGCGCCGCAGCCCTCCTGCTCGACGCGCGCGTGGCGGCCACGGAGGCGCAGGCCGTCGTGGCCTTATCAGAAAACGCGTCGGCTCGCCTTGCGACGTTCGAGCGAGAATACCGGCGAGGGCTCCGATCGGAAGCCGACAAAACACGGGCTGAGGCCGACCAACTCCGCGCGGTGGCACTCCTCGAGCGCGCGCGCGAGGCTTTGCGCACGCGCATGGTGCGTTTGGCGGCAGAAATCGGTGCAGAACCCCCGTTGGATGCGGCCCAAGCCGTGAGCCTCATTGGCGGCCCGCTGCCCACCCGCTCCGTGGAAGCCTGGAAGGTGTTGTTTGCATCCGTGCGAGCCACGAGCGACGCCGTGCGCAAGGCCGCGCAAGATGCCGCGCCCAATGCCGGACCGAGCGCGTCAGGAGCGCCAACCTTGGGTGGCGACGCCACGGCACTCGCTCTCGAACGCCTCGCGCTTGAAAAGGCGGTCATCGACCAACGCGCCGCGGCACTTGATGGGCGCACGGCGCCGCGACTCACCGGCGAAATCGGTGCGCAGCTTCCCGGCGAGCTCCTCCCCCTGCGCTCCAACGTGTTCGCGCAGGTCACGTTCCTTTGGGAGATTCCTTGGAACGGCCTCAACGCTTTGGAGCGCGAGGGACTCGCGCGCGAGCGCTCCCTGCTCGACCTCGAGGCCGATGAGATTCGACGCGACGCGGCCACGCGCGTTCGTGCAACCGCGCCGGTGACCGATGCCCATTTACGGCGCTTGGAGGTGCTCGAACGCCAGCGTTCCACCCTCGACAGGCTGCGCGAACTCGTACGCAGGCGTTACGCTTCCGGACGCGCCACCGCCCTCGAGCTCTCGAGCGTGGAGGACGATCTTCTCTCGAACGCGTCCGATGTCGCGAGCCTGCAAGGCGACATCCACGCCGCGCTCCTGACCGACGCCGAGGCGCGCGGCGACTTTGCGCTTGCGCGCCTCCTTCTTGCCGACTGAATCCAGAAACGCTTTGACCGTCGGAAGGTCCCGCGCAACGCGGCCTTCCCTTCCCCCCGGAGACGACCGCTATGCCCTCCACTCGATCGCGCTCCTCCCGTTTGTCGACGTGTTCACTTCCTAGTCAAGCCAATCGTTCTCGAGCCTGCCGGGTCGGCCTCCGTAAGGTGGCACTTTGGGCACTGGCGGTCGCTCTACCTATGGCCGTGGGGTGTCCCAAGTCCGATAAGGGGGACAGTGCAACGACGTCGGCCGGTGGCAAAGGGGGCGGGGGAGGGAACGCCGCGCGTGAAGGAGGCGCTTCCCGCGCCTCGGGCGGAGGTGGAGGCGGAGGTGCCTCAGGTGTTGGACGCCCAGGGAGGGGCGGTGGGCCGCAGACGGTTGAGGCCGTGGCGCTGCTTCGCGCCAACGTGGGCACCAACGTCGAGGTGCCGGTCATCCTCGAAGGGCGCAAGCAGGTCGAGGTGTTCCCCCGGGTGGGGGGCCGGGTGCAGAACCTCCTCAAGGAAACAGGGGCAAAGGTAACGCGGGGGCAAACCCTCTTCTCCATCGATCGCTCCGAACCCGGCGAGAGCTTCCTCCCCGTGCCCGTTACCTCACCCATCACGGGCTTCGTCGCGCAATGGTACGTCTCCGTGGGCGACCAATTGAGCAGCGGCGAGCGGGCGCTGCTCGTCGTCGATGACGCCGCTTTGCGCGCCCGCGTCTACCTCCCCGTGAACGAATGGCAGGAGGTCGACCTCGGCACGAAGGTCGCTCTGCGCGTTGGGGAGGTTTCCAAGCCCGCGCGCGTGGCCAATGTGGCGCGCGCCGTTCAAGCCTCCGCCGGCAAGGGGCTCGTGGAGGTTGAAATAGACAACGCCGATGGGAGCTGGAAGGCAGGATTCGGGGCGACCGCGCGCATCGAGCTCGCGCCGCGCCCCCGTCTCGTGGCTCCCGCGCGCGCCCTGCAGCTCACCAATGACGGCTCTTTCATCTACGTTCTCGAAGGTGACAAGGTGCGTCGACGCAAAGTCGAGTTCCTCGCACGCACGCCCGACGAGGTCGAGCTCGGTGGCGCGGGTGCTCCCGACGACGGTACCCGCGTCGTGGTGTCGGGCACCTCGCGGCTCTCGGATGGGGCCACGGTGAAGGTGGCAGGCGAGGGCCAGGGTGAGGGCAAGGGTGAGGGTAAGGGTAAGGGCGGCGCAGGCAGTGGCAGTGGATCCCCGAGGGGAGCGGCAAAGGAAACGGAGGCCCAGCGGTGAATCTCATCGACCTCTCCATCAGGCGCCCCATCTTCATTTCCATGGTCACAACGTTCTTCGTCGTCGTGGGGCTCATCGCCGCGCGCACCTTGCCCGTGGATCTCTATCCCGACGTATCACCGCCCGTGCTCACGGTGCGCGTGCAGTTGCCAGGTGCGGCCCCCGAGGAGATCGAGGAGCTCGTCGTCAAGCCGCTCGAGGATGTCCTCTCCACCGTGGGTGGCGTCAAAGCCCTGCGCTCCGTGAGCCGCGAGAGCACGGGATTCGTCCAGCTCGAATTCGAACCCGGACGCGACGTCCGCCTGGAGGAGAACCAGGTCCGCGCCAAGGTGGCCGAGGCACGCCGCTCCCTTCCCGAGGACATCCAAGAACCAACGGTATCGAGGCAAAGCATCGACGAATCTCCCATCGTGGAACTTGTCGTAACCGGACCGCGATCCGTGAGCGAGCTCTCCGATCTCGCCAAGAACGTCGTGGCCAAAACGCTGCGCCAGGTGGAGGGCGTGGGTGCGGTGTCGCTTTCCGGCGAACACACGCGCGAAGTGCGCGTGGAACTCGATGCCGAGCGTCTCGCCGCGCACCGTCTTAACGCCACCGACGTGGCCGCCCGGCTCTCGGGAGCGGCCTCGCAAGACCCTGCCGGTAAGCTCGAAGGCAAGGAACGGGTCTGGCTCCTGCGCATGCAGGCTTCCGCCCAGCGCGCGGCCGACCTCGAGGACGTGGTCGTCGCACGCACAAACGATGGCCTCCCGGTGACGCTCGGTGAAGTGGGTCGCGTGGTGGAGGGCTTCAACCGCCGCACGCGCATCAACCGTTTCGTGCAGGACGGGCAGGGCGCGCCTTCGGTGGGAGTCGAGATCACCCGCCAGAGCGGACAGAACACGCTGACGGTGGCGGAGCGCATCGACGAGAGCCTCAAGAGCATCGAGGCGCGATTGCCCGAGGACGTGCGCTTGCAGGTCACCGCCGACGCGTCGGGCATCATCCGCGTCAACGTCGCCGACGTGCTCGAGACTCTCATTATTGCGGCTGTCCTCACCGTCATCGTTGTGCTCTTGTTCCTGCAGAGCCCGCGATCCACCATCACGACGGCCATTTCGCTGCCCTCGAGCATCCTCACGACGTTCCTGGCCATGAAGCTCGCAGGCTTCACCATAAACACGATGACATTGCTTGGCCTCACGCTGGCCATAGGCATCATCGTCGACGATGCTATTGTCGTGCGCGAGAACATTTTCCGTCACATGTCCGAGCTTGGAAAAGACCCGCGCCGTGCCGCGAGCGAAGGAACCAAGGAAGTCGCGCTCGCGGTCATCGCCACGACGCTCACGCTCGTCGCCGTGTTCGTTCCCGTGGCGGGCCTTCAGAGCGTAACGGGCCAGTTCTTCAAGCCCTTCGCGCTCACCGTTGCGTTCGCCGTGTTGGTGTCGAGCTGGGACGCGCTCACCATGGCTCCTCTCCTCTCCGCCCACTTCGCCAACATTCCTTCGCCCGCCGAAGAATGGGCGCGTCTAGGCCCTCTCGGACGCGCACTAGGGCGCGGACTCGCCAAGCTCGAGCATGGCTTCGCGAAACTCGAGCGCGCCTATGGGCGCCTGGTGAATCGCCTCCTGCGCCTCCATTTGCCTCAAGCCATTCTCCTCGTGGTGAGCATCGCGTTGGTGTGGGGTGGGGTGGTCGTGGTCCGCAAGGGATTCCTGCCCAACCAGTTGGGCGCGGATTTCCGGGTCGCCCTCGATGGGCCCTTGGCCGTGCCACCCGAAGCGGTGGCGGCTCTGCTTCCAGAGATCGAAAAACGCGTCAACGGAACAGACGTCCTGCAGTTCTTCTCGGCAAGCGGCGGCGTGGGGTTCCAAGGGAACGCCTCAATCTTCGTGTCGGCGCGGGTCAAGCCTGAACTCGCCAAGTCCCAGGAGTCGCTCAACCAAGCGCGCCAGAAGGTTCGTGGAGCCCTGTCGAGTTTCCCGGGCTACGGCGTGCGCATCATCGAAACCTCCGATCCACTCGCGGGCGGGGGGGGCGGAGGTCGCTTCGCGCCCGTCATCGTCAACGTCATCGGCGACGACCTCGAAGCTCTTCAGCAGCTCGCTCGCGACGTGCGGCAGGCCATGGAGGCCACACCCGGACTCACCGACGTTTCCAACCTTGCCGAGGAAGGAATCCCCGAGTTCCGCGTGCGCGTCGACGAGGCTCGCGCGGGCCTCCTGGGCGTCACGCCGCGTCTGGTCACCGAAAATCTCCGGGTATGGGTGCAAGGCGACACGGCGCTCTACCTGAAGGAGGGCGACACGCAGGTGCCCGTCATCGTGTCCATGGCGGGCGCGCGCGAGGCGGCTCCGCGCGATTTGTTACGCTACTCACTCTTTGGGGCTCAAGGGGCATCGTCGGCCGCGGGCGCGTTCGCCGTCGACGCGGGGCGAGGAGCCGAGGGCGTGCCGCTAGCCTCCGTTGCCCGCATCGAGAGCGCCTCGGGACCCACGACCATCGCGCGCGAGAACAGGCAGCGCACTCTGCGTTTGTTCGCGAACCTCGCACCCGGTGCCGTGTTGGGTGAAGTGGTTCCGGCGCTGGAGGAAAGCTTGGCAGGCATCGCCCTTTCGGAGGGGTCCCTCCTTAAAGTCACAGGCCAAGGCGAGCAGATGGGAGAGTTCTTCGGGGAGCTGATGCTCGCGCTGCTGCTCGGAGGGGTCTTTGTTTACATGGTGCTCGCCTCACTCTTCGAGAGCCTCACGCATCCAGTCACGGTGATGACCGCTATTCCGCTCGCGGGAAGCGGTGCGCTCTTCGCGCTGTGGGCGTTCGACGTGCCCCTCGACCTCTACGGCGGCATCGGCCTGGTGCTCTTGTCGGGCATCGTGGCAAAAAACGGCATCCTTTTGGTGGACATGGCACTGGCCACGCGGCGCGCCGAACCTCACATCACCCCGCAAGAGGCCATGGCGCGCACGGCTCCCAAGCGCCTGCGACCCATCTTCATGACCTCCTTGGCCATGATCGTGGGGATGCTGCCCATTGCCACCGGTTTGGGCGTGGGCGGTGCGACCCGCATGTCTCTTGGCCTCGCCACCGTGGGCGGCATCGTGAGCTCCACCATTCTCTCGTTGGTGCTCATCCCAAGCATCTTCGTGTGGGTGGAAAGTGGCCTCGACAAACTCCGCGCGCGCAAGAGTCGGCCGGGCGTCGCTCCCGTGGCGGGCCTGGAAAATCCCGACCCGGGCATGTGACCTTAGGTTGGCGGGACGCAGAAGGGGCACTCTTGACGGCCCTTCTGCGCGGGCAAACGCACATGTGGGACCATGTGTGCGACAATGTGTGTGGCATACGACGCACGAAAAGCTTACGCGAAGGGAACACATCATGAAGTCGAACCCGTTTACTCTAGCAATTCTCGGACTGGCGACCATGGTGGCCATGAGCTGCAAGTCGAGAGCATTCAACAGCGAATCCGATGCGAATGACAGCGAGGTTGCCAAAGGAACGTCGTCTCTCTTGTTTGTCTCAGCGTCAGGAGGTGCAAACGCAGAGTGTCTCTACGTGGGGAGGATGTCCGAGGATTTGAAGATCCTTTGGCCGCTGCATGTGGCGCAGGACAGGACTTCCAAAGCCAAGCTTGGCCCCGTGCTGAATACTGAGATCCTCAAACACCAAGAAGCCGGCGCTTGCACTGGCGGTGGTTGTCTCGAGAATGAGAGCCTGAACTTAAGTGGTCAGGGCGCGGCATTGGTACAAGGCTTCATGAAAGCCTATATCCTGGGTAGCGTTGCTGGCATTCTCATCGCCACAGGGGCTGTTCTGGGAGACGGCGTGATTGAAGATGGTGAAATGAAGGGAGTGATTAATACCATTTCCAGCACATTGTTTATGACAAGTGCGTTGGTACTTACCAAGGCAGGCAGTTCGAATGGGTCATCAGGCACTCCGAGCGGTGGGAGTAGCAAGGGTTCGAACGACGAGAAAATGTCGCTGACTGCCGATGAACCTAAGCAGTTGAAGGTTGAGGGTCGGGAGATCCCCCTGGCGGAAATGTCCTTGGCCTCTTTGTGCTCTCAGACCGGGAACGCGCGATCAAAGCTCTCGAAACACCCCCATCAGAATCTCACCCGTGTTGAGGCCCGCATCTACGATGCGGTAACGGAGCAATGGGGTGCCCGGGATATGGACGCTTCCGCAGACTCTTCAATGAAGTGCCAGGACGTTCTCACTGAGCAGGACTTCTGCAGCGCTGCGGCGGTTCTCTAGGCTCTGTCGTCCGTAGGACGATTGGCTCAGGCTTCGAGGTGTCCTTCGGCGGACTTTAGAAATTCTCGTCGCCAGTAGGTTCGGGCACAACGACTTTATTGTCGGCGTGCCTCCTCGCTGCGACCCCCTTGTAAACCTCACGGCGACCGCGGTTGAGGCTTCCCAGGGCGTGCTGGCCTTCGAGGACGCGCGACGGATTAAAGGAGACGTTCTCGCAGAAAGCCTCGCGCTCGGGAGACGAGATGTCTTGGTTGGGGAACGTCAGGCGTGCGATGGGGACGAAAGGAGCCTTCGACTCCTTCCACACGGCCGTTCCTTTCTCAACCGGCGTTGTTTCGTCGTCCTTGTAGAACTGGACGGCGAAATCGAAGCAGCCCCCGGTTCCCGTGTCGGGATCGACATGCTTTGCGAGGCGCTGGCTCAGGTAGTCTTTACCGCGGGGAATGCTCGTGACGGCCTTCTGCCCCTCGCAGGCCGCTACGCGGTACTTGACCGCCGTGTCGCCAAGGGCAAACGGAGTGATGCTGAAGTATGGTTCCACGAGCGGGTCGGCGACTCCATTAGCGGCCACGCGGAGCACTTCTCCCAAGCGCATGACGACCTTCTTCGGGTCCTCGAGCTGGTCGTTGTATTCCTTGAGATCGTCGGCAATGAAGAAGGGAAAGTTGACGAGAAGGAAATCCACGCTCTGCGAATTCTCGGCCCCGGGAAGCATCTTGCGGCCGGGGACGCCCATGACCTTGAAAGCGATGCCGCGCGCGTCGGGAACCTGGTCATTTTGGTTTCCAGCCACGAGGCCCGCATTGGAAAAGCGTGCCCACACCTTGTACGAGGCCGGTTTGGCGAAGAGGCCGTGCTGGGCGTTTGGCGGAACGTCGTCCCGGATCTCGAACTCCCCCTTGAGGCAACCGAGGTGCTTGGGGTGTGCGTCGCGGCGGGTCACACCGTCCTTGCGCTCCGAGACCGCCTTGGCGACAGCCAGCCTCACCGAGCGAGCGATTTCCTTATCCTCGTCAGGCAGAAGGCGCTCGTGACGGGAAAGAGGTGGCGTTAAGTCGCGTGAAGCCTCCGAGGCTTCGGACGGGCGAGCTTCTCCGAACGTGCGCGAAGTGCATCCCGAGACGAAAGAGGCCGCAGCAAGAAGGCTCATGAGAAAGGGAAGGCGAGCTTGAGGTGTGGTCATGTTGAACTCGAGGCTCCAGGGTTAGGGTAAGGTGGATCGGGCGTCGTTCGCAGAGCCGCCATGTCTTCGTTGATCTTCGGGGGCGCCCTCCTTGGCGGTTCTCTGAACGACGCAGAGTATCCCATGAAATAAGGATGGGCGGTGAATCGTCCGCATGAGGTCTTTGCTTGGGTCCTCCGGCTTTCGCGTCGTCGGAAGTGCAAGGGAACGAAGCGTTGCCGGGAGCTGCCCTGATTCGGGGGAGCTGAACCTTGCGGGCGACGGTTCGTCGAACAAAAAGTCGTCGAAGGATGAGGAAGAGGTCAAGCATTGGTCGCCGTTCTATGGGCTGGGAAGAGCTTTCTGGTACGGCATTCTTGGTCCTTTCGCCATTGGATTCGTTGTCACGGCCGTTGGGGGAGACTTCCCCGACAATAAAAAGGATGACTTGGCCAAGGCTCTCGCGGCAATCAGATACGTGCAAGGACAAGTGGAAGTCATCCAAGCCGTGCAGAAGCGAAGTAAGTCGGAAAGCAACATGTCGTTGACCAGCGGCGAAAGCGACTCTCTCGACTCCGTTGCGGACCTCAGCGAGTCCAATCCCTCCGCGTTCACGCCCGCAAAAAATGCGCTGTGCAAGTACGCCGATTCGAACGGTTCCACTTCCGGAGATGACTTTATGGCGTCTCTGACTCCCAAAGAAACGGTCGCGTACGATGTGGCTGCGCGCGCCTGGAATGAACTCGGAGACTCTGCAGCCGAGAATCCTCCGGCGGGAAAATGCGAGGAAGTCATCTCGATCGATGATCTCTGCGGTGGATCGTCGGTTCCGTGATGAGCCCCGCGCAGCCTGAACCGCTTTCGAAGTCCAGCGCGCTCTTAATCAGCCCTGCTGTGCGGGACTTTCCGGCTCCGCTCCAACTTCGCGTGTTGGCTCAGGCGTTGGCTCGGCCGTTGGCTCAGGCGCTGGCTCGGCCGTTGGCTCGGCCGTCGGTGGAGGCGTCGGCTCAGGCGTTGGCTCGGCCGTCGGTAGAGGCGTCGGCTCAGGCGTCGGCTCAGGCGTCGGCTCAGGTGTCGGAGGAGGCGTCGGCTCGGCCGTTGGTAGAGGCGTTGGCTCAGGCGTCGGAGGTGGCGTCGGCTCAGGCGTCGGCTCAGGCGTCGGAGGAGCCGTTGGCTCAGGTGTGGGCTCAGGTGTGGGCTCAGGCACGAGAGTGAGAAAGTCCGCCGCTCGCGGGAATCGCCCTCCGCTTGCGAGGATTTCCTCACCGACGCGCACAACGCCCTCAATGCGATCATCGAGCGCCGGCGTGGAGGCGAGCACGCCAAGGTAACGATCGAGCGCAGCGTAACCAGGCGGAGCGCCCACGACCTCGCGGTAGGTGGCCGCTATGCTGGACACGCGGCGCGCCATGAGCGCGAACCGCGAACTCGAGTAGCCGTAGTTGGGGAATTCGTCGTAGGAGGCGGCGGCACTGACCTTGTAGTGGCCCGTGGCCACGCCCCGCAGTGATGCTCGCGCACCCTTCGAGCTTGAGGCGTCGTAACGGTAGAGTGGACTGCCAGAGGAGCCTCCCTCGGTGTCGCAGTCGTAGCCTATGTCGCCATCGGGAAGGAACACGCCCTCGGGATCCCAGGTCCGCAAGGCGCAGTCGAGGTGCATTGAGGGGGCCCAATCGCCCATCTGTGGAGAGAATTTGTCGGAAGGGAATCCGAGGTTGTTAATGAGCTCGGGAATCTCGGGCTCCCGCGCGTCTACGTCCATCCACCCGACGGTATCGCCTAGGGGGATGTCGAGCACTGCGATGGCGACGTCGGCCCTGCGCGCGGACACGACCCATGAGGAGACCCGCGCGGAAGCCGCCTCGAAGCCTCCCTTGCCGTCGCTCACCCGCAACGCAACGCTCGCGGCCGAACGATCCCGATCGCGCCGCCTTAGGCCCTGCAGGCAGTGCGCCGCCGTAACGATGGTGTCTCGGCTCACGAGCGTGGCGCTGCATGGCGTCCACGTGCCCTCGGCGTCGCCGGTGAGGATCTGTGCGAGCAAAACGGTCCGCGCCGGGTAGGCGAGGTCGCGCACCACGACCCGGTCGTCGTTGCCAACGACGCGTTGGATTTCCGCCCCTCGCGGCGTGGAAGAGCGTCCGCACGCCACGGCTATCAAGGCGGTTCCCAAGACGCAGGCAAGCGTCGCCCGAGCGGGGACGTTGGGGCGACATCGAGGCGTGGCCCGAACCCCGTTTTCCGACCGACCTTCCTCGCGAGCTCCGTTCCCCATCCGCGTGAAGCCTCTAGGGCGCGGAGCGGGGTCCGAGAGGAACCTGAGAAGTCCCATATCCTTTCCCTCCTTTCACAAGCGTGCATCGGAGCTAACGGAACTCCGCTTGAATCACGTTACTTTGTTAAGTTGTTTCGCGGGGTCGCAAATGGAGTTAAGCCCCGTCTCGAGAACGCCGAACAGATCGAATGGAAGCAGTGACCTTGGAGGAACCATGAAACTGCACACCCTGCGGACCTTGACGGGTCTGCCCCTTCTCATAGCCTTGGCTGCCTGCGGCCTACCCGCCCAGAACGGCGTCGTCGCGTGCGGCGACGACGGGAGCGCTCGGAAGACCGGTGCGGCCGTGTTCGCACTAGGTCCCGACGACAACGACGACAACGACGAAGATGACGACGACTCCAATGAAGACGACTCTGCTTTGCAACCTGTGTTTGAAGGGCTCGCGCTCTCGGACGCCCGTTCTGGCATTCTCGTGTTGACCGAGACGATAGAAGGACCCGGAGATCCTCTTCGCGTGCGACGATGCCCCGTGCTCGTCGAACCCGCCGCGACGTCCCCCGGCGGAGCTCCACGCCTCGATGCCCTCTGGGCTTCGCGCGCATGCACCTTCCTGCCGGACTCCGATGCCGCCGCGCACGAACGGGTGGTCGATCTCCGTGCCGAACTGGAGTTCCCAGCGGCCGTTGCTGGACAAGCCATCGTGCGCGTTCCGTTAGTGCTTCCTGTCCTCGCGCGAGGGCTCGTCGATCTTCCCGGCGCGGGCGTGCCCGCCCTCGCACGCGAGGAGTCGCGGGCCGTCCTCCAGGGCGGCAAACGCATGGCACTCGAAGACTGTTCGACTCTCATCAACAGCTCCTCGGAGCCGCCACCTCCCGAGGCTAAGCTCCTCTGTTACTCCC
>JBIKVI010000089.1:0-15447 GCA_044356935.1 Silvanigrellaceae bacterium
GCCGGCGGACAACCCCGGCTGCGTATTCGAATAGGGCCGCCTGCGAGGTGACTCTCTCGCACGTGGCCTCGACGCGACTTGATGCGACCTCCGGTGCTAACATCGGCGCGAGCGTGGGCGCGCCATGACGAGCGCCGCACCACAACTCCCGGGGAGGATTCGATGACAGGCATGGCGACGAGCTTGGAACGCGTGGAAGAACTCAAGCGCCAATGGATGGCCATGATCGATGCCATCGAGGACCCTCTCGCCCTGGTGGGACCGGGCTGGGGCATCGAACGACAGAACGTCCCTTATCATCGGGCGGCCCAGGACAAGGGCAAAGCCACGATCCGGGACCTCGGCGGTCGAGCGTGTTACGAGGTGTTCGCGGGGAGGAAGGCTCCCTGCGTGCACTGCAAGTTGACCGACGCGCTGGCCGACGGCAAACCGCGCTCGTGGTCCACAGATGCGCTCGTGCCCGATCGCGCCTTCGAAATCCGAGTGCACCCCATGGGTGATCGGGCGGTTGTCCACTACCGCGACGTCACCGAGCTGCGGCAGATGCAGGAGGGCTTGGCGCGTTCCGACAAGCTCGCCGCCCTGGGCAAACTGGCAGGTGGCGTCGCGCACGAAATCAATTCGCCGCTCGCGGGTATCCTCGCCTTTGCCCAAATGGCGTTGCGCGAAATGGAGGAGGAGGACCCCCACAAGCAGGACATGCGCGAAATCGAGGACGCGGCGCGAAAATGCAAGGTCATCGTGGAGGGGCTCCTGGGCTTCGCGCGTCAGGACAAGCCCTCCGACGCGAGCGTGTTCGACGCTTACGAATGCGTGCGTTCCACGTTGCGCCTCGCATCGCCCATGCTCAAGAAAAACCAAATTCAACTCCACGCCTTCCTGCCCACAGACGGATCCAAAGCGCTCATCCGGGGCACTCCGGGTAAAATCGATCAGGTGGTGCTCAACCTCGTCACCAATGCGATTCAGGCCATGGAACAGGGCGGCGCGTTGGAGGTCGACGCCTCGGCGGATGCTCGGCGTGTGACCATCGTCGTGCGCGATAGCGGCGATGGCATCGATCAAGCCATCATGGGCCGCATTTTCGATCCTTTCTTCACAACCAAGACCATTGGAGAAGGAACAGGCTTGGGCTTGTCCATCTCTTATTCCATCCTCAAGCAGCATGGGGGCGACATTGCGGTCCAGTCGCAACAGGGCGTGGGCACGACATTCACCTTTACGCTGCCGCTCGCGGAGGAGCTCGACGCATCAGACGGGGGAACGCCGGGCGTCCAAGGCGGGTCAGGAGCTCAACCATGATCGACATCCGCGACCTGGAGGCATTCCTCGCCATCCTCGACTCGGGCTCCATCTCCAAAGCCGCCGAGGAGCTTGGCCTCACGCAGCCGGCCCTCTCACTCAAGCTCAAGAAGATGGAAACGCAGATGGGCGTGAAGCTGTTCCAGCGCACGCCCCGCAACATGGTCCCCCTCGACGCCGCGCGCAGTATCGAACCCAAGGTGCGCGAGGTGGTCATGAAGTTCGAGGGCCTTCCCGAAGCCTTGGTATCGAACATGAGGGAACTGCGGGGCCAAGTGCGCGTGGGTTGCCTCATGGGCTGGTTCCAAACGCTCATGGTGCCCGGATTGACGAGCGTGCACACGGAAGCGCCCGGCATCCGACTCCGGCTCCATGTCGACGACACCGAGCGCCTCGTGCACATGGTGAACCACGGCCGCCTCGACTTCGCGGTGGTCGCACAACCCTTCGAACGCCCCGAGGGCATGGCCGTAGAACATCTTTTCGACGAGGACCTGGTGCTTTTCGGTCGCGACCTGCCGCGCCACGAAAACGACGTGCAACGGCGCAAGGCCCTCTTGGATCGTCCTTGGGTCACCATGGCCATTCCCGACCCTTTGGTGGAAAAGTACTGGCGTGAGCAGTTCGGTGGTCGCGCGTTCCCTTGGGAGCGCGTCGTCATCCCCGCAACCACCGATCACATCACTTCGCTTCCGAGGGTCGTCACTGCCCTTGGAAATGCCGTCGCTGTGGCTCCGCGGCAGATCGTGCTCAAACCCTTCGAGAAGGGTCACGTGCAGATTGCTGAGGCGGTGGCCCATCGCAACGGCGTCTTCTTGGCTTGGCGCGAGGATTCCATGGGTCTGCAACGGCATCTTCTGGTGAAGGAGGCCATCCTGACCGCGGCACGCGCCTTTGTGAAGGAGTCATCGCCCAAGGCGTAAAGCCTCTGCGCGATGGGCGCCGCATCTTCGCCGTTCAAGAGGCCTTCTTCTTGCCGCGCGGTCCGCCATCGCCAAATGGAATGCCCAGCAAACCCACGTGAACCGCAACGGGCTCGTAGACCTTAGTCCAGATATGGCGCGAGATGCGTTTGCGCCCCTGGACGACGGCCGCCACGTCGAGGGAGAGCACGTGCGTGCCCTCCTTGTCGGGCCACTCCGGAAGAGACTCGGCCTGCAGGTGCTCGAAGCCCAACGCCAGGAAAACCGGGAGCGTTTCTTTACGGCATGTCGTTATCATCCTGCGCGCGCCCGCCTCGAGAGTGAGGCGCGCGAAGTTCTTCACGAAATGCAGGAAAGCGTCGGGGATGTGCCGATTCCGCGAGCCGCAGTGCCACGACACCTCCACGTACCCTTCCGCCCGCACCTCCGTGGCCAAGCGGGCCACGCGCGACTCGATGACCGACCGCGGCCCGTTCCCTTTGACGAAGGCGATTTGACCCGCCCCGAGGATATCGGCGCCCAAGCGGCAGAGCACCAAGCGGCCACGAGGGTCCTCCTGGAGCCCCCGCCAGTAACCTCGCACCCGCTCCTTCTCCTCGGGCGTCTGCGCTATCTGGAATTGGAGAAAACGCTCGAGATCCGATACGGGGAAGCCGCGCTCCTCGAGCGCATCGACGCTGGGAGCGGCTCCCGATGCCAGAAGGTAACGAGCCACGCCCAGCATCACCGTCTGTGCGTCGCCGTCGTCCACCAGGACGGCATCGACTTCATAGCGATCCTCTTGCGCCAGCTTGCGCGCGACGCCGGGTCGCGCCCGCGCGACGAATGTCCCCACAAGCGGGAGGAAAACCGTCATACGCAATGAGACGCCAGGCACCAGGGCTTTGTTGCGCGCTGAGCAAACCAAACGGAGCCCGCGCGGAGTGAAGCCAGTGACCTGGAAGTGGATGCGCTCCTGGAAGAAGAACGGATCCTCGGCGAAGGCGGTGGGCAGGAAGAACGCCGGGCAGCGCAAGGGCTCAGCGGCCGCGGCGGCTGCCGCGGCAAGCGCCTCCGCGGCCTCGAGGTCGGCCCGCAGAGCACGCTGGAGTTCAGCCAGAGGAGTCGCATCGGCTTGGCCCGAGTTGGGATAGGGTTCGCCCGTGAGTTCCCGGGGGGCCGCCGATTCGTCGCCCCAACCGCAAGCACCAAACGAAAGGCCGATACGCACGACGACCACGTCGCCGAGATGCGAGAAATTCGTGTTGCGCACGAAGGCCGGAACGTGAGCTTCCTCGCGCGTTCCTTTACGATGCACGATGTCCACCGGGTCGCCCACGCGCGGCAGGCGTGTGGGCAGGAACTCACGTGTCATCACGCCCATTCCGCCCGGGCTCACGTCCACCACGCGCGCGGCAACCGCCTCCTTGCCGAAAAGCAGGTGCACGCGCACGGAGCCGGCGTCACCCAAAGCGCGCCGGCTATCCTTCCTCAATTCGCGACCGGACTTGTGCGCCACGTCGTTACCTCGTTTCAGTGGGCCCGGCCACAGGCGGGTCCCTCGGAGCACGTATCGGCGAGGGACGCTTCGGTGCGAGCCGGCGGAACCTGCCCTTCGATTCCTTGACGGAGCCGCGCGAGACCCATGACGGGAACGCCGATGCACCACCTGCGGCCGAAGCGGTCGAAGCGGCCGGCATCAGGGGAGAGCATGAGCAGATCGGACAACGGAACAAGATTCCAGAAGATGGCCGCGCGCCGTTCCACGGGGAGAATCCTGTTCGCGTGCGGCGTTTTTTTCGGCGGGGCCGTGGGCGCGCAACTCGCCCTGCGGCAACTCGATGAGCGCCGCCCTTCCCTCTTGGCGCTGGCTTTGCGACCGGCGCGCGAGATGTTCCCTTCGGAACAGCGATTCACCCCGCAGGACGTGGAGAAGCTGCTCACTTCGGTGAAATACGACGTCCGCTCTCCCGCGGCGGGGTTCGCGCCCGAGCCCAGCGCGCGCCCGGGGCTGGACGACAACGTGAACCTCTCGCGTTTGGGATTTGGCCGCTCCCGATTCCTGGTGGATTCGAAATGGGCCACCATCCGTTTCCTCGGCCCCTCCCCCGCCGGGCGCGGTATGAGCGACGAGGAGCTCGAGATGGCGCAGATGGAGGCCTTCGGCAAACCCAATGACACGACCCCGGTGGTCACCGCTGTCGCGGCAATCAACGAGATGATGGACGAGTACTTCGTGCCGTTGCTCGCGGGACTGCCTGGAGGGCGCGACATCCTCTCGAAAATTAAGGTTCAAGGCGCGTACTTTTCTCCGGAGTACATCCCTCCGGAGAACGAGGACGAAGACCCTTCCAACGACTCCTACATTGGGCGGGACAACGCCTTCGTCGTGGGCCTGCAAGCGCTCGAGATTTTCCCGCACGGATGTTTCCTCGAGGGCGGCGAGGTGCGTGACGGGTGTGAGCCGCCGTTTTTCTCCTCGGGTCACGATCCCACCATCATGGGCCACGAGCTTGGTCACGTGCTCTTCAACCACATGCGAGGGGCCAAGTCGCTCGAGGGCTTCCAGTGGTTCGCCGTGAACGAGGGCTATGCCGACTACTTCTCCGCCGCCCACTTCAAGGACCCTTATGTGGGTCGCATATGGAAGGTGGATCAGAAGTCATCGCCATTCCTGCGGCGCCTCGTGGACTCGCCCAAAGTGGGCGACGAGGCCTACGCGCACGAGATCCACGCCTTCAGCGTGGTGTGGAGCTCGGCACTCTGGAAGGTGCGCACGCGCTTGGTGAAGGAAAAGGGCGCCGCAGAGCGCGACGTGGATCGCTCTGTCCTCTTCTCCATCGCTTTCCTCGGCGAAACCGACAAAACCCGGCTTGGTGACGCCGCCACTGCTCTCCTTCGGGCAGCGGAGTCACTGGGCTTTCCCCAATGGAAGGCCATCATGCGGGAAGAGTTTGAGCAGGCCGAGGTTCGCCTCAAGTCGCCGCGCGATGCCATATTGGTGAGGCGCGGCCCCGATGTGGTGCCGGGTAGCCCCGTGGCGACGGCTTGTGGGGTCGTGGGAGCTGGCAACAAATCCAGCACAGGCAGCACAGGCAGCACAGGCAACGGACCCACCAAACCCGGCGGCTCAACCCCCTGGTGGCCCTTGGCTGCTCCCCTCGTCCTTGTCGCGGCCTTGCGATGGCGCAAAAGCAGACGCGAGAGCAACCCTCTTCGGTCGTCAGGATTCCGAGCAATCGTGGTCGCTTGCCTCGGCTTGGGAGGCTTTGGCGGCCTGGGCAGCGGCTGCCAAAAGAAGGAGGAGGCCATCTCCTCTCCCGGCTACACCCTTGCCTACGCCTGCGACACAAGCACCATCGACTTGAAGGAAGGCCCCGAGAACGTAGTGTATTTCACCTGGTATGAGCCTACCGCCTCCGCTTCGCCTGTCCAGCGCATCCTTGTGTCGGGGAAGGCGTTCGAACGGTCACCAGGCTCGATTATCGTGGTCGTTGACAAAGAACGCATGCGACTTGAGCAAGTTCGGACCCGCGACGGCAAACCTCTTGAGCTTTCCATGCGACAGACTACAATGACGGAGCTGGAAGCGCTCCCCTTTAAACTCGTGCGCGTCGCCAACCTGGTGCTCGATACGTCAGCCTCCGCGCTCGCTTCCGCGCGCGGAACGCTGGATGCGAACACCGCCGGGACTCCCCCCAACGAGTCCCGCCCTACAGCTCCTTCCGCCAAGGAAGCGGCATTCCGATTCGACGACATCACCTACGTTGCCCTGGCGGAGGAAAACGTGAAGGGTGGATTCGGCTACGGCCCCCTCGCCTCGAAAATCCTGCGCACGGGGATTTCTGGGGAAAAGAGCACCGCCTGCCGACTCGACCCTTCCCGCTCCTCCCGCTGATCTCTCATTTTCATTCTTGGAATCCTTGATGACTTTTTCGAATCTCGCCCTGTCGCCTGCGCTCCTGGCGACCCTGTCCTCCGAAGGTTATGAAATTCCCACTCCGGTCCAGGTACAGGCTATCCCCATCGTCCTGGAAGGTCGCGACCTCCTTGGACTCGCGCAAACCGGTACAGGCAAGACGGCCGCTTTCGCGCTCCCTATCCTCGACTTCTTCCTGCGCAACCCGCGCAAGGCCAACCGTAAAGGACCGCGTTGCCTCGTGCTCGCCCCCACGCGCGAGCTCGCCATACAAGTGGCTGAGAGCTTCACCACCTACGGCCGTTCGACCGGCGTGAAAGTGGCTGTGGTTTATGGCGGCGTTGGCATCGAGCCTCAAAAGGCCGCTTTGCGCCGCTCCCCCGACGTGCTCGTGGCCACTCCCGGCCGCCTGCTCGATCTCATGGGCCAAAACGAATGCGATCTCTCGGGCGTCGAGGTGTTCGTCCTCGACGAGGCCGACCGCATGTTCGACATGGGCTTCATCCGCGATATCCGCAAGGTGGTCGCCGTGCTGCCTCAAAACCGCCAAACCCTCCTTTTCTCGGCCACCATGCCCAAGGAAATCGAGAACCTTGCCGGGGGCATCCTGCGCTCGCCCGCACGGGTGGAAGTGGCTCCCGTGAGCACCACCTCCGAAACCATCGAGCAGTTTTGTTACTTCGTGGACGCCAAGGAGCGCGTTCCGCTCCTCAAGGCGCTCCTCGACGAGAAGAACGTGCGCCGCTGCATCGTCTTCACGCGCATGAAGCACGTCGCCAACCGCCTCGCCGAGAAGCTCGTGGAGAGCGGGGTGTCGGCCGAGCCCTTCCACTCCAACAAGTCGCAGGCGGCCCGCCAACGCGCGCTTCAGAGCTTCAAGGACGGCAAGTGCCGCATCCTCGTGGCCACCGACATCGCCGCGCGCGGCCTCGACGTCGATGAAGTGGAAGTCGTTGTGAACTACGACCTTCCCGATGTGCCCGAAACCTACGTCCACCGCATCGGCCGCGCGGGCCGCGCGGGCCGCACGGGCCTCGCCTGGAGCCTCGTCGACGAAGAACAACGCGCCCTGCTGCACGACATCGAGCGCACCACGAAGTGCCGCGTGAAGGTGGTCGAGGAGCATCCTTTCGCCACCGACGTCACGCGCGACCTCGCTCGCGCTTTCGAGGACGTGCGCGCGGGCCGCGCCAAGCCGCCCCGGGCCGTGAACCCCATTCAACGCGCCATGCAGGAAGGCCGCGAACACCGCAAGAACCTCCAAAAGGAGCGCTCGCAAGGCGGTCAGGGTGGCGGACAAGGCCGTGGCGGACATGGCCGTGGCGCGCAGAGCCGCGATGGCGGACAAGGCCGTGGAGTGCAGGGTCGCGAAGGGGCGTCTGCTCCCCGCGCGCCGCGCGAAGCGACGGCAGCCTCGCAGCCTCGTTCCCCGCAGCCGAGTCGGCGCGACGATGCCCCGCGCGCAGCGGCCTCTTCCCGTGGCGACGGCCCCCGTCGCGACAATCGCGACCGCGGCGGACCATCTCGCGAACCCCGCTCTCCCCGTGAGGCCTCGGGCTCCCCTACGGGATTTAGCGAAGGCAACGATCCCCGTCGTCCCTCGGTCGCCCGTGGCACCGATGGACGCTCTCTCCATGGGAACGACCCCAGGCGCCCTCTTCCCGACGCGCGGAATCCACAACGTCCGACAACGGGCGGCCAGGGTGGTCATGGCGTGTCACGTGCCCGCCAGGTTGGGCACTCAGGTTCGGGCAGTGGAAATGCCACCACCGCAAACGCCACTAACTCCGAAGGCGGCTTCGGCATTCGGCAAGAGTCGTCGGCCGACCTTCGTGCTCAATTTCAGACGAGCACCCTGAAGCCTGCCGCAGCAGCCCCGGTCCAGGCAGCCCAAGCAGAGAACGCTGGAGATAAGCCCAAGCGTCGGTTCGCGTTCTGGAAAAAGGACTGACAGTCGAAGACCTGGTCCCACTGACTTTACCTAGATTCGTGAGGAGGCCGCCCCCGCAGGCCAACCTCCGCTCACGAAGGTAGGTCTTCGGGCTCCACTTCCGATGCCACGCCCTGCGCCTGCCCGGTGCTGTCGGCCACGGCGGGTAGCCTCAAGACGAAGGTCGTGTGCGAGGCATGTTTATCGATAAACAACGCTCCGCCATTGGATTCCGCCAGGCCACGCGAAATGGAGAGGCCCAACCCCGTACCCTTGGAAAAGTCCTTGGTGGTGAAGAAGGGCTCGAAGATCCGCTCACTGATGTCGGCCGCCACACCTTGGCCGCTGTCGACGACCTTGAACTCTACCATCTCGCCATCCACGTCGTGGGCTTCGATACGCACCCAGCGCTCGGCGCTGCCATCGAGTGCGTGCAGGCTGTTGTTGAGCAAGTTGAGCAGGATTTGAGAAAGTTGGACGGGAACGCACCGGACGAGCCGCGTTGATGTGACCTCCAGCACGATCCTCGTGTTCTGCTTGTGGAAACGCCCCTTGCAGAAGTCGAGCGCGTCTTCGATGGCGCGCACGGGCAGGAGATCCTCGGGAGTCTCGCCGGTTCCCGGCCTCACGAAGGAACGCAGGCCCGTGATGATCTTGCTGACGCGGAAAACGGTCTGCGAGAGTTTGTCGAGAGCCAGGAGGAGCTCCTCGCTGGAAAGCTGACCAGAAACGGCTTTCGTGCGCAATATTTGCACGCGGCCATTGATGATTGCCAGTGAATTATTTATTTCGTGCGCGATGCCGGCCACCATTTCGCCCAGCGACGCGAGTCGCGCGGAACCCAGGCCCGTGGAAGGCGTTTGCGGCAAGGCGCCGGGCGCTCCCACGCCGCCGGGCGCTTCGTGGCCGCGCAAGTGGGTGGCGGGGCCCATGGCCTGAGCCAGCACGAGAGCATCTTCGCCGTTACGGAACTTACGCATGGACACCATGCGTGCCTCCGACGCCTCGCCAACGACCGTTTGCAAGGAAGCGCCGTTGCCTTGAAAGAAATCCTGGAGCGCTAGGCGGATCCTCTTGGACACATCACGTCCGGTGAAGCCCACGGGGCGGCCCTCAAAATCGCGAGGATAAAGCCCCTCGGCCAATGCGAGCTGGGAGTTAACCCGAACGTAACGCAAGTCACGGCTCACCCAGAGGACTTCACCGGGCATGCCCTCAAAGACCTCGTTGATGCGGTGGTTGCGTTCGGTGAGCGCGTGCTCGAGGTCGCGTCCGTGCTTGGACAGGAGTCCGATGGTTTCTTCGGCCTGAGCCAATCGCGCGCTGCCCTCCCCTTGCGCACGCTGGACCGCATTTCGCATGTCACGATTCCAAAAAAAACCCGCACTCGCCAGAGCGACCACGATCCCCGTAAGCGCGGAGAGGTGAACGAGGAAAGCTGGACCCGTGATGCCTGCCAAATGGGGGATAAGAGATGCGCCACCGTAGGTGGCCACGCCCAGCGCGACGCCTGCCAGCGCAATTTTCCACGAACCGGGTTGAGCCATGGCCACGAGAGGAAAGTCTCCCGGTAGGGGCACTTGCTGGGCCCCCCCTTGTCACAGGGTTGAGGGATCGAACGGCGCGATGATCGCGAGGTTCTAGCAGAGGTCGAGCCACCTTGCAAAAGCTCGGGTTTGGTTGCTTTTTCCGGCGAAGTGAACGATGCCAGGGGCGAGATTCACATGAAATTGTCACCGGCTACCAGGCACCGGGAAAGGACTGCGACCATGGGCGTTACCCGTCTCGCGCTGGGCATCGACCCGGAAGTCGACGGACGGACGGTCGCCCCCGGCTCCGCAGCCGCCCTGGCGGCGTTCGACCGTGCGCTCGCCGCGCACGAGTCGGTGCTCGCGCATCCCTCCACGCGCCAGCGCGTTCGCTGGCTCAAGCCCAACCTGGCGTTCTTTCTGCGTCACGGTTCACAGGGCCTCGCGCGGCTGGAGCGCTTTGTTGCGGAGCAGCGGGCACACTACCTTATCGAGCTCGACGCCAAGTTCTCCGAAATCGAGAATTCCCTGCGCGGCTCGTTGGAGTTCGCTTTCCGCGTCCTCGGTGTTCACGGTGTGACCCTCAACGCATTCCTCGGGGAGAGAAGCGTGGGCCTCGCACTCGAGCTGTGCGGCCAACACGTCGGACCCAATGGTCGCGTCCATGTTCTGTGCCGCACCTCGGAGGCTTCGCAAGGGCCGTTGGCCCACCTCCAGTCCGATTGGGGTGCCCTTGTCGACGCCGTGGCGGCACAGGCGCGCGCGGTGGCAGCCGGCGACCCCGCTCTCGCACTCATGGGAGGCGTGGTGGTGGGTGCTGGGCGGCGCGAAGTCCTCCTCCATCCCCGACTCTTGGAGAGCGGTCTTTCGGTGCTTGCGCCAGGGCTAGGAGCTCAGGGCGCCGACGAAACCATCATCGGAGCCTGCGCCCAGGCCGGTCCTCGCGAAATCCTCTTTCCCATGAGCCGCGGCATCTTCGCAGGCGGCAGCTTGCACGCCTCCGACGCGCTTGATCGCATCGAATCTGTGTTCGCCCATGCGCCATCCCTACTTCTTCAGGAGGACTGAATTTTGAGTCCCGCGCCGTCCACCCCCTCGTCCGCGGCCATTCAAACCTCCGGAGGCATCGACTTGGGTGCTGTCCACTTCGGCAAAGTCCGCAACTCGGTTGTTCTCCCGGGCACCCCGTCGGGCCGTGGCCCTGGGGGCTTGCGCATCCTCCACACCACCGACCGCATTTCAGCGTTCGACGTCATTCTGCCCTTCGAAGTTCCGGGCAAAGGGGAAATACTCCAGGCGCTCTCCACCTGGTTTTTCCGCGACACGGAGCACATCGTACCCAACCATCTCGTGGGCTGCCTCGATCGCACCCACGTTCTCGCGCGCGAAGCCCTCGTCCTGCCCTTCGAGTTCGTGGTGCGGGGAGTTCTCACGGGCAGCCTCTGGCGCCTTTACGACGAACGAGGGCCCCGCGGGGTCGAGGATACCTACGGCATCACCTTGCCCGCGGGTCTCGCCCGCAATTGCGCGCTCGAGGCCCCCCTCCTGACGCCAACGACCAAGTCGGAGGCGGGTCACGACAAGCCCATCTTAGCAAGCGCCATGACGCCCGTGCTGTCGGCATTCTTGGAAACGCACGGACTCGACCCTGCGGGCGCAGGCGCTCTGCTTGAGGACGTGCGCACCCGCGTCCTGGCGTTGTTCGCCCACGGGCGGCGCGTGGCGCTCGAACGCGGCCTTGTGCTCGTCGACACCAAGTACGAGTTCGGGTTGGCTATGAGCAGCGATGGAAAGCGCGAACTCGTCCTCGTCGACGAGGTCCATACCCCCGATTCATCGCGTTACTGGCTCTCCTCGGACGTGGAGGAGGGACGCGCGGCGCCTCGCCAATTGTCAAAAGAGTTCTTGCGCGAAGAACTCATGGCGCACTTCGGCAAACCCGAGGACTTTGGCCCCACCCTCCCCCATCATGCGAAGTTCGACGATGCCCCGTTCGTGGAACGGCTCGCGGCCTCCATCGGCGAACGTTACAGAGAGATGTTCCGTCTCTTCCTCGGAGAAGCGACGCCTTTCGAGGTCTGCAAACCGCATCTCGTTCCGTGGCCGCTCTCGCCCTCTCGCTTGCGCGAGGTTGAAAACGCGCTGCGCCTGCCTTCCAAAATCCTCGTCGTTGGCAACGGCGGGCGCGACTGGTCGCTCTTCGACTTCTTTTCGCGCCTGCCCGAGGTGAGCCTTGTTTACTGCGCGCCCGGAAATCGAGACTGGGGCACGGCTGAGCACGGCAAGTACCGCGAGTGCCCGCTCGCCGACGTCCAAGCCATTGCGACGTTCGCACGCGACTCCGGAGTCGGGCTCGTGGTTTCGGGTCCTGAGATCCCTTTGTGCGAGGGGCTCGCGGCGGCCTGCGCAGCCGTTGGTGTGCCTTGCTTGGGACCCGATCTCGCGGGCGCTTCGCTCGAGGCGAGCAAGGTGTTTTGCAAAGAACTGGCCTGCGCCGCGGACATCCCGGGTGCGGCTTTCGAGTGCTACGGTTTCACCGAGCTGAGCGCGCGGATGGAACGCCGCACCCAAGGCGAAACCGGAGCCCTGCGGCTGCCCTGCGCGGTAAAGTACGATGGCCTCGCCGCCGGCAAGGGCGTGTTCATCTGCCGCAACGAGGACGACTTGCGCGTGGCTCTCGCCTCGTTGAGATCGCAGGTCCCCGCATGGGAAGCCGCCGCGGCCGCCTTGCCTGCACCGAGCGCCTCTAAAGCCCGGGGCGAGGCCCAATTCCTCGTGGAGGATCTCCTCGAGGGCGAGGAAATCAGCGTGCTCGCACTGTGCAACGGAACCGAGTTCCGCCTCTTGCCGCTCGCACGCGACTACAAACGCCGCGACGACGGGCAGCGGGGCCCCAACACAGGTGGAATGGGCTCGGTGTGTCCCGTGGAAGTATCGCCCCAACTCGCGGCGCAAATCGACTCGGTGTTCCGATCGGCGCTTTCCACCCTGGCGGCGCGCGGCACACCCTACCGCGGATTCCTCTTCGCTGGCCTCATGGTGGATGCGCGTGGCACGGCGTGGCTTCTGGAGTTCAACTGCCGTCTCGGTGACCCCGAAACCCAGAGTGTGCTGCCAGGGCTTGGCCGCGAGTTCGCCATGGAGCTCCAACGCGCAGCCAACGGACTCCCCTTCGTGTTCCCCGAGCGGGCAGGAAGAGTTTTCGAGCACGACGGGCGCAAGCGAGTCTACGTGGTAGGTGCCTCTCCGGAGTACCCCGACGCCTCAGCACCGGCGCGCCCCTTCGCGGGTCCACGCTCGGAGGAGGAGCTCGGGGAGGGCGTCCTCCATGTTCCCACCGCCATCGAACCCGATGGCACCACGCGGGGCGGGCGGGCCTTTGGTTACCTTGGCACGGCCTCCACCTATGCCTTAGCGCGAGCGCGCGCATACGAGGCCATGGCGCTCGCCCGCTTGGGCGAAGTCCTCCCGCACTACCGCACCGACGTGGCGGTCGAGTTCGTGGAGTCGGACTCGCCATGATGGCCGTGCTCGCAAGCGGGAATGGGTCCAACTTCATGGCGCTAGCGGAGGCTTTTTCCGGACACATCGCCGCGCTCGTGTGCGACGTGGAGGGTGCGCCCGTCCTCGCGCTGGCCGCTGGCCTGGGCGTGCCGAATCGATGCGTCCCGTCCTCGCACACGGTTTCGCGTGCGGAGCACGAAGGCGCTGTGCTCGATGCTCTCGGCTCCCTCCTCGAGGGACGGCCGCTGCGACTTTGCGTCCTCGCGGGTTACATGCGCATTCTCGGCGCCCCGTTTCTCGAGGGCTTCAGCGCGCGCCATCCGTATGCGCGGATAGTGAACCTGCATCCGGCGCATCTCGATGAGTACCGGGGAGCGCGGGCGTTCCAGAGGGCAGTGGAGGGCAGATTCCCACGCTGGGGACTTTCGGTGCACGAGGTCACGCGTGTGCTCGACGGCGGCGACCTCGTGGAGGCCGACGAGATACCAGTGCTCCCGTGGGACACTCCCGAGAGCCTCCACGCACGGGCCCGCCCCGTGGAGCACGCGCTCCTCGTGCGCTCCGTGGCGGCGATACTGGCCTCCCAGGAGGAGGCATCGCCAAAGGATGATCGAGTGAAACTCTTGAAGACCTAGAGTTACGAACAGACGGCAGAAATTTGGACGAGGGAGAGCGAGAGATGGCCAAGACCTACGAACAGGCGGGAGTAAGCATCGCGGCGGGCGAGAACCTCGTGGAGCTCATCCGCAAGGACAACCCGCTCATCGGCGGCTTCGCGGGGCTGTTCCCTTACGGTCCCGACAAGTTCCTCGTGGCGTGCACAGACGGCGTGGGTACGAAGCTCGAGCTGTCCATCGCCATGGAGCGCTACGAGGCGTTAGGCCAAGACCTCGTGGCCATGAGCGTCAACGATCTCCTGGTGTGTGGCGGCCGCCCGCTGTTTTTCCTCGACTACTACGCGTGCGGCAAGCTCGATGTCGCTGTTGCTCACCGCGTTGTCCGCGGCATCCAGGATGCCTGCAAGCGCACGGGGTGCCTCCTCCTCGGCGGCGAGACCGCGGAGATGCCGGGGTTCTACGACGAGAAGAAGTTCGATCTCGCCGGTTTCGCCGTAGGCGAAGTGGAAAGGGAACGCCTCGTCGACGGCAAGCGCGTTGCGGCAGGCGATGTCATCGTGGGCCTGCCCTCAAGCGGCTTCCACGCCAACGGTTATTCGCTGCTGCGCAAAATCCTGCGCGATCGCAACCACTCCCTCGACTCGCCCCTCGATGGCGCGCGCACAGTGGGAGAGGTGCTCACCGAACCCACGCGCCTTTACGTGGAGGAGGTCCTCGCGGTGCGCGCGCGCGCCGACGTGAAGGCCATGGCCCACATCACCGGCGGCGGACTCACCAACATCGCGCGCGCGCTCCCCGAGGGGCTCACCTACGCGGTGCCCCATGAACGCGTGCCGACGCCACGATACATGAGGACGTTTCAAGAATGGGGAGGCGTCTCCGACGAGGAGGCGTTCACGGTGTGGAACATGGGCATGGGCTTCACGCTCGTGGTGCCGCCCGCCGACGTCGCCAAGGTGCTCGCGTGCGTTCCGGACGCGTTCGTGGCGGGGGAAATCGTCAAGGCTTGAGCGCGCGTCGAATAGGACCCACCACTCAGTACTTCACCGAACAGCCGTAGGCCTTGGTGCTCGCCACTTCCACGGGCTTGCCCGCGAGGGTGGCCTCGATGGCGGGTGTCACGTGATTCTTCGCGGTAGCGGCATCGGCATGATCGGTGGTGGGTTTGTCGTCGATGGCGCCCATGTACGTGAGCTTGCCTTCGGCGTTGATGACGTACATGTGGGGCGTGGTTTTGGCGCCGTAGGCCTTGCCCACTTTGCCGTTGGTGTCGAAGAGCGTGGCCGCGGATTTTGATTTCGTCTGCTCGCGTTCCTTTGTCGTCTCGGCGGCCGAAAGGTGGCCTTGTTTGCCCGGAGCGCTAGAATTGACGCTCAGCCAAACGACACCCTTTCCCGCCGCCGCCTCCTGGAGCTTCTGCATGTTGCCCGTGGCGTAGTGCTTGACCACATAGGGGCAGTCCTTGTTGGTCCACTCGAGGACCACCGTCTTGCCTTTGAGATCCGCGAGCGAATAGGTTTTTCCATCGTGGCCGGGGAGCGAAAAGGCGGGTGCGGCTTCACCGATTTTGGCGGCTGCCGCGGCGGCGGCGGGAATCGCGACGGACGCGACGAGACTCGCCGCCAAAATGCAGACCGAAGGGACAGAAAAGAAGCGCGCGGAGAAAAGGGAAGCGTTCATGGGAGACCTCCATTGGGGGGCGAGAGAGCCTTTTCGACGGCGGCCCGGAAAACTCCGGGCGTGA
>JBIKVI010000353.1:0-4485 GCA_044356935.1 Silvanigrellaceae bacterium
TTATGTAGAAACGGGTTTTGCCTCGTCGCGCGGCACGCCGCAAAGCGGCGGGGCCTTTTCCTTATGCCCTCAAATAATTCCGGCAGCCTGCCTGGGGATCTGGATCAGGAAGGGAGACGGTTCACACGGCTCTGGTTCCAGAGAAAAAGCCACGCTCTTTGACAACTTCATATTTGCCAGCTCGGACATCTCTCCAAAAAACAGCCGGTGGTTTTCCTTCCGGTATGAGCCCGCATGCATAGGGCTTAAGGGAAATGGGCCTATTCGTGGCTCGGGCCGAGAAAAACGCGTCGCGAGGAGGATGGGAACCGACGCTCAGAAAATTCGAGTAGCGAATCGCGTGCTCGAAGGGCAAAAAAAAGCCCCACCGGCGCGAACGCAGGTGAGGCGATTTGGGGCGTCGAGGATTCGGGTTGAAGAGGAGGATGCGCGGGAAGTGGGCCAGGCTCTTCACAAGACCTCCCGCGCAACCGCTGCGACCCAGGCTGGGTCGGCGTCAACGTCGAACTCCAGCGCCACGCCCCGCGGCCCGACGATGCGCGCCCCCACGCCGTTGTTCGCGCCGACCCGGGACAGGCGCGACGAGGACTCGACCCGCACGGGGAGGAAGCTCGACGAACCCACTTCCGAAGCGAACTCACGCAGCCACGCGTCAAACGTCGACTCCCCAATCCCATGCAGACGGCGGAACGCCTGCTTACCCAAGGTCCCTTTGCGAAACTCTTTCACCAGATGCCTACGCTGCGCTTCGGATCGCTTCGGTCCTGCCATCTGAGGTCCTCCGTGTGGGTGACCTCACCCTACGGGCGTCGCCGCAGGCGTTCGACCTGCAGAGCGTGAAGCGCTTACGGAGACTCTTTACGGAAATCGAGCGTGGCCAAGATTGACACCGAGGCTTCGCCCAAGCCATGAACCAGACTTACGTCGCTTCGCTCCGGTCGGAATGACCGAAACGAGTGGTCGGCTTCGCCGGAATACACAGCCCCAGTAACAGAGCACCGCCCTCCCGCCCCGCCATTGGATTTCTTTCCTCGATCGCATTAACCCTCCCCGCAAGAACGCCCAACGCACGAGCACATCCGCACCCCCAAAGCGGAGGAACTTTTCGTTGCTTTTATCCAGCCGACTCGTTACTTTGCGTCCAACTGGGTCAGCGCCAGAGCCTCCGAAGCTCTAAGCCCAAGTTCGATTCTTGGCGGGCGCGCCATCACCAAAGAACTGGCTCTTCTTTCTTCCTCGTGGTTTTCAATCCCAAATCCTGCTCAGTGCCCGGCGAGGCATATGGACGACAGCAACCCTTCTGTCCTCGCGCCTTCCAGCCCTAACGCTTCGAGACCCGATTCGAGCGGGAGGCCTGACTCTCCATTCACCAGTATAGCCGCCATCCCTTGTCCCGTTTGAGTCCATGCCCCTGGAGCGTGACTCTGGCCTCTCCTTCGTGTCGGCTTATCCAAGGCGTCGGCCGATGGAACCGATGGCCGGTGTGGATGATCAACTCGCCCAGCGCGTAAGGAATCGTGAAGGGCGACGAGCGCGAGACTTCGAGCTGTCGATGTCGTCGAGAGGTGGCGTCGACTTCGGCGATACGGGCCGCCATCGACCCCAGCGTAACGTTGTCTTTGGGACACGAGCCGAAACTCCACTCGTCGGGCCAAACGTCGAGGAAAGCGCCACAATGCGGTGCCTCGAGCAAACAGGTATAACTCACGAAGTCGAGGGGTGATACCACGTCCGGGAGTTCAAGGGGACGTTCCCTTGTAGTGAACAGTTGCCAGTCCCAATGCGGGAGTCCGGTGCATCCCGCGGGCTCCATTCCTGGGGCGGTAGCGATTTGTATTTGGAATCCGGGCAATCCCAGGCCTTCCTCGAATGTGCACTCGCTTTCGAGCAATCCGCCGAGCACCTCGCAAAGACGCTCATGGAGGCCTGGAAACAACTCTTTCATTTGAGGATTCACGATCCTCGCGAGGGAGGTCGCCTCGCGCCATCCTAGGTAACTCGCGGCCCCTAGCGCGAAGGTGTTGCCTACGTTGCCGACCTTCGACCAAAGGAACGGGACACCTCTGATGACAGACAACGCCCCTTCCAGTTGCATTGCATCCATCAATCGCGCTCTACGCACGAGCGGAACGGAGTCCGCTTGCTCTTGAGACAGGGGGAGAATCTTGATTTGACGCCCCTTCCGTTCCGACCGCGCGGCACCATCGCCACGACGACGGAAGGATGGCATTTTTCTCTTCCCGTGGAAGCCGACGCAGGCGGGGTGACAAGATTTTGACATAAAGGACGCAACACGATGCTGAGCGTGAAATCATCCGGTGACGTACGTTGGGTAACGCACCATCAGTAGGAGCAATCATGTCCAGTGAAAAAAGAACGGTTCTAGAGCATTTCGTCGGGCCATTTTCCGCGGCTTCCATCGGCCTAGCGGCTGTGGCTTGCACGCCGGCGAAGTCGACAAAGGCAACTGACGAAGGCCAGACGAAATCCGTCGCGAGTGCATCGGACGTTCAACTGAGGGACCCGGCGGTCACGGACTACGCGAAAGCCACCGTGAGTAGCCAACGGGCGTCCGTCTATTCGCGGGTCGAGAGGGAGGGACTCCCTAGTTCTTGGACAAAGTCGTCCGACTTGGAAGGCCTGAAGGAAGGCGACGCGATTCGTCTCACGGGAGCCGTCTATTTCGGGAACTCGAAGTCCGAGAACGCGGGTGAGGCGTTCTACGAAGCCTATAATGCATCGAAGTCGAACCCTGACAAGAACGACCTTTTCCTCGTTTCGCACAAGGACGTGAAGGTGCAAGGCGCCGAAGAAGGCTCTTCCGATTTCGATGGACGTGCGGCCATCATCCGCAACTACGCCACCATGGCCAAGTACGCGGAACGCATATTGCCTGGAGACGCGAGAACCTCGTTCAACGACTTCGCGAACGGCTGGGACATTTCACCGGAGAATTCGCAGCGCGCCTCGTTCAATGACTTCGCGAACGGCTGGGATTGACGTTGAGAGGCCACGGAAGGTCCGCCGAGTGCCTTGTGCACGAGCTTCCAGGATCGATTCGTATTCTTGACGCACGTCGGAGCATAACGTCGGACCTGGAGATCTTGTTGCGTGACGGAGTGGAAGTCGTCCGCCCGCCGGTGATCGACGAGCACTCGTGGCGCCTCGGGATGTACTATCCCCGATTGGTCTCGCGAGACGCCGACGCATTGCGTGCACGCCTCATGACGGAGCGACGTGATTTCGACCCGGGGGCCACGATCGTCCTCTTCGATCTCGACGACGCGAGTTTCGCCGAGATTTCCTCTGAAGGCGTCGATGTGAAGCCTCCGACTAAGGAACTGAGCGAGCTCGCCAAAGGACACAAACTGCCCAAGGTGACGCGCATCCTCGCGGAGGCCCTCCAGAGGGAGTTCCTCGAGCCGTGTCCCTTCGTATCGACGGCATTGAACTACACATCTCCTGGGTGCCGGTCGACGACCTTTGACCACAAGGAAGGGCGGCTTTGCGGTCTCCATTTCGACAATTTCCAGGACCGACTCGCGGGGCACGACTTGGCCTCCGTTTGCGACAACGCGCGCACAAGCCTGCGAGTCGGTTTCAACTGCGGGCGGGAATCGCGTGCATTCGTGTTCGACACGCTCACTCTAGCCGAGGTTGCTTCGACCGTGCGAACGCGCGTTCCCGCGCCGCTCTTCGAGCGGGTTTTCCAAGGCTCAACCCCCTATAGACTCGCGGATCTCTATTTCTCCTCCGCTCCGAGCCACCTGTTCGTGGAACTTAGGATCCCTGTGGGGTGTGGATACATTGCGCCCACGCCCAACTTCATCCACGATGGTTCTACCCTCGGTAAGGCATGGCTCGACGCCAATCTTCTGGTCTCGTTCAAGGGAGCCCAGTACCGTCCCTTCGCCGCGAATCCTCGCCTCCAACCAGAGAAGACAGATGCCGACACATCTCGTAGTCGTCCAAGCGACGCCCTTTTGTAACCTCGCGTGCCGCTACTGCTATCTCGACGACAAGGACTCTCGCGCGCGCATGAGTCCCGACACGGTCGAGGGCGCGTTCACGTCCCTGGCCGAGGCGGGGGCGTTCGCCGAGAACGTAACAGTTCTCTGGCACGCCGGCGAGCCGCTCGCCGCGGGTGTCGACTATTACCAGGAAGCTTTAAAGCGTATACGAAAGGCGGTTCCCCGCGGAACTGCGGTTCGGCACAGCTTCCAAACCAACGCGACGCTCATCGACAACCGGTGGGTCGAGTTCCTCCAACGGGAGGATGTTTCCGTCGGCATCTCAATCGACGGTCCGGCGTTCCTCCACGACGGGTTTCGCATCTATCGGAACGGCCGAGGCTCATTCGACGCGACGATGGCAGGACTTCGGAGGATTCGCGACTCCGGTAAGAGCTTCACGGTCATCACCGTGGTGACGAAAGTGACGCTCGCCCATCCGCGGGAGCTGCTGGAATTCTATCTCGACGAAGGA
>JBIKVI010000406.1:0-3310 GCA_044356935.1 Silvanigrellaceae bacterium
CGCTTTTGCGGAGGGATTCGCAAATCATGCGAGACAGCAGTTCGGCCTAGGTCACGAGACCGGGCTGCCGTCGTTGCCCTTCGAACTCGGCCTCCTCATGGCCCCTCATGGCCCCGCATGGCCCCGCATGGGCACTGCGTCGGCACTCGCCTCTTTCGCCTCGACTGGTCTGCCTCGTGACGCACGGGCGTCGTTCGTCGAACCGCCATCGCAAGGGGCCCGCCCAGGGTAGGTCTTCGCGGGCGCCCTGCTTTAATGCCCTTGCGTATGCTGCGGACTACTTCTTCTTAGGATCGGCAAGTTCCGCGCTGGCGGCGAGGTACGACTCCAATTCGCCGAGCGCGAGGCGATGGCCCGACTTGAGCGCCTTCGATCGGAGGTAACGGGCATTGTGCGTGTTGGCGAACACGCCCGTCGAGATGCACTCCGCGACTTTCACGCCGCAGTTTTCCAATTGACTCTTCTTATCGGGATTGTTCGACAGCAGTCGGATGCGGCCGATGCCCAGAGCGGCGAGCATCTGCGCGGCAGGGCGATAATCGCGAAGGTCGTCGGCGAAATTGATGGCGTGGTTGGCCTCGAAGGTGTCGAGGCCATCCGCTTGGAGGGCGTAGGCGGCCAGCTTGTTGTAGAGCCCAATGCCACGCCCTTCTTGGCGCATGTAGAGCACCACCCCACCTTCCGCCGCGCAGCGGCCAAGAGCCTCGCGCAGCTGGGGGCCGCAATCGCACTTGGCCGACCCGAAGACATCGCCCGTGAGGCACTCCGAATGCAGACGCACCAAGGGCGTTTCGGATTCGCGCCACGGACCCAAGCCCAGCGCGAGATGCTCCTTTGAGTCGAGAAGTCCCGCGAATGCGAAAATGTCGGCCTCGAGGAGGCCTCCGAGGATAGGGATGCGGATTTGCGATTGGATTGTCGCGCTCAAGGCGGAAGGAACCTCGTTGCCTGCGGTGTGCGGGGACCATAGTCGCCGCGGGTGCGCGGGTCAAAGCCCTTCCTTGCCGCTTCGGGTCGGGAACCTCTACAATGCCTCACACCCTCCTCACGGAGACATCCAGCATGCCCGTCCGCCGTCGTTCCCGTTGGTCCGCCCCGGGTGTCGTCGTCACCTCTCTCACCATGGCCTTCGCACCGGTCACACAGTGGACGGCCATCGCCCAATCGACAGCCCCGTCTCCTGCACAGGCAACGCCCCCGTCTCCTGCACAGGCGACGGGGGAAGCGCTTCCCCCTCCCTCCGCTCCGACGCTGGAGAAGGGGCCTCCGAACGCGCCAGGCGCCTCCCCCGCAACGCCCGCAACGCCCGTCGTCGGGGGAGCCGACGCCGCTCGCAAGGGCGAACCGACCACCGCGGAAATCCTCGAGCTGCAGAACAAGAAGTTCCAGTCACTCGAATCGTTCGCACGCGTGCTCGGCCTGCTCGAGACGATGTACGTTGAAGAGGCTTCCGTGAAGAGCGAGGCCCTCATCGAAAAGGCCATCAAGGGCATGGTCTCCTCGCTAGACCCACACACGGTGTACCTGCCGGCCGCGCAGCTGCGCGACCTCACCAACGACACCTCGGGCAAGTTCGGCGGCATCGGGGTCATCCTCCAGCAACAAGAGGACAAGCTCGAAGTCGTGGAGGTCATCGACGAATCGCCCGCGGCGCGCGGCGGCATCATCGGCGGCGACATCATCTACGCGGTGGACGGGCTCGCGGTGAATAAAGCGAACATGGACGAGGTCCTCAACCGCATGCGGGGGTTGCCGGGTTCGAGCGTCACCCTTGAGCTCGTGGCTCCCTCGGACGCCGCGAAGTGGTCGCCGGGCTCCGCCGAAAAGCCGCCGCGCACGCGTAAGGTCACGGTCACACGTGAAATCATCCGCACACAGAGCGTAACGCACACGCGCCTCTCGCCCGGCTACGCCTATGTAAAGGTCGCCGTTTTCCAAGAGGACGTCGCCGAGCAGGTCGACAAAGCGATGCGTCTCTACGAGGCCGAGAACGGCGGGAAACTCGACGGCATGGTCCTCGATCTCCGGGGCAATCCCGGCGGTCTCCTCGACCAAGCGGTGCGGCTTTCGGACCTCTTCCTCGACTCGGGGATCATTGTGTCCACCATCGGCCGCGATCGCGCCAAGCAGGAGGTCGAATACGCAACCAAACGAAACACGCACCCCACCATGCCGCTGGTGGTGCTCGTCAACGAAGGGTCGGCGAGCGCTAGCGAAATCGTCGCGGGCGCGCTCCAGGATCACAACCGAGCCTTGGTGGTGGGCTCGACGTCGTTTGGCAAGGGCAGCGTGCAGAGCATCGTGCAACTCCCCAATGGCGCGGGCCTGAAGATGACCATCGCGCGTTACTATACGCCCAAGGGCCGTTCCATCCAGGCCAAGGGGATCACGCCGGATATCCCCATCCCCGCTTCGCCCGTGGGTAGGCCGGTGGCAGGGAGTAAAGGTGCCGCTTCCGATCGCGAAAAGAACCCCCGCAAGGAGTCGGACCTCGAAGGGCACATCGATGCGGCGGATCTCGATGCGACGTCGAGCCGCGCTGGATTCAACGCAGAACTCGAAAAGTGGCCCGTGGCGCTGCGCTCTGACAACCAACTGTTGGTCTCTTACACGTATTTGCGCAGCTGGTCGCGTTTCAGCAACGCTCGCGCCCAGAGCGATGCGGACGCCACCAAAGGCGCTCCTTTAGCCAACAAGGCTAAAGCGGGAGTCGACGCGCCGCTGCAGTAAAGATGCGAGCACGGTGAGCGGCGGTTTCAGGCCTGCAGGATTTCGTTTCGAAGCCACATCCGGAAGAGCGGGTCTTCGAAGACTGCCAGCTTCGTTCTCCCTTGGTTTTCCAAGATGCGTTTCTCAGACAGCGCTTTGATGGCGCCCGTCAACGGTCCTGGCACATCTGGCGAAACTAACTTCGCTCAGGTCCCATCGCCCTCGGGACGCGGGGGGCGCGCAGGGCGGACGGGCCGCGCGGGGCGGGGAGCGCCGTCTGGGCGGGGAGCGCGGGGCGGTTGCTCTCCCTGGGGAGCGTCAGCCCGCGCAGGACGTGGTCCGCGCTCAACCGAACGGTCGGGACGGTCGGGACGGTCGGGACGCGGTCCCCTCTCCGGCCTGTCATGGCGCGGCCCGCGATCAGGGCGATCCCCCCGGGGAGCAGCCCCTTCTGCTTGAAGTGCGATGGGACCTTTGTCTGGCCTTGGTCCTCGTTCGGGTCGCGGCGGGCGCTCGCCACGGTCTGCGCGATCGGGGCGATCGGGGCGATCGGGGCGATCGGGGCGATCGGGGCGATCGGGGCGAGGAGCGCGGTGGACTG
>JBIKVI010000091.1:0-15290 GCA_044356935.1 Silvanigrellaceae bacterium
AAGATGACTTCTCGCTCAACCAGGTGCTTTCGCTCTTCCTGGTCGACGCCCTAGGCCTACTCGACCCTGCCGCTCCCGAGTATCCGGCGCGCGTGTTGACGCTCGTGGAGTCCATCCAGGAGGATCCCGAGCTCATCCTCCGCAAACAAACCGCACGGCTCAAGACCGAGAAAATGGCCGAGCTCAAGAACGAGGGAGTGGAGTTCGAGGAGCGCATAGCCGCCCTCGAAAAGATCGAGCATCCCAAGCCCGACCGCGACTTCCTCTACGACAACTTCAACGCCTTCGCCGCCGCCCACCCCTGGGTGGGCCAGGAAGGTGTGAAGCCCAAATCGGTGGCCCGCGAGATGCACGAGGCCGCCCACACCTTCGACGAGTACGTGCGCGAGTACGACCTGCAACGCTCGGAAGGCGTGCTGCTGCGTTATCTTTCCTACGTTTATACGACGCTCTCGCAGACGGTGCCCGAGCCTGCCAAGACCCCCGAGGTCAAGGAGATGGAGTACGCCTTTCGCGCTCTCATCCGCGACGTCGACTCTAGCCTGCTCGACGAATGGCAGGGGATGCGTCGTGCCCACGACCAAGCCGCGGCACCGGAGGGGACCGTCGACGCGAGCGGCGAAGGGGAAGTTGAGGCCTCGCGCCCTCCCCCTCCCGCTCGCGATGTGACGCGCGATCCGCGCGAGTTCGGCATTCTCGTGCGTAACGCGGCGTTCCGTTTCGTGCGGGCGTTCGCAGGAGGGGAATGGTCGCAGGCGCTCGCGCTGGTCTCTGCCGAAGCAGCCTGCGAGGAGCTACCCGCGTTTGGAGGCGGCCCCGCGGCCCTCGAGGCGCGCGCGCGCGAGTTCGCCGAGGAGCACGAGGCCATCCGCATCGATGGCGAGGCAAGAGCCCCGCGCCGCACGCGACTTTCGCTCCTGCCTGAAGGGACTCATTATCGGGTGGAGTACCTCGTTGCCGATGCGGCGGGCCACGACGACTGGGCAGTGACCTTCGCCTGCGACATCAACGCCTCGCGCGAAGCCGACAGGGCCTTGCTCGCGCTGTGTTCCTTCGGGCCCGTCTAGCCGTCAGAAGGTTTCGCTGCCATCGGGTTCCCGACGCACAGCGCCGTTGTCCTCATGACGCGCCTTCGAAACGGCCTCGTAAACGGCCTTACGCGCGCGGTTGAGATTCCCAAGGGGTCTATGCTCGGTGAGGGAGTGCCAAGGTGTGAACGAGAGATCCTCGCAGAACTGGTCTTGCGCCGGTGACGAGAATTTCTGAACGGGAAAGGTGACTCGCGCCACGGAAACGAAGGGCGACACACTTTCCTCCCACTCCACGGTGGGATCCTCGAGGGGAGTCTCTTTTTCGTTGGCCTGGAACTGAACTTGGAAGTCGAAGCAACCTTCGCGGTCGGCGAGGTGCTTTTCCATGGCGTCCCGCAGGAAGTCGTCGCCCTCCCCGTTGCTCGCTGTTTGGCCCTGGCAGGAAACCGCGCGGTATTTAACCGCCCTAGGACCGAGCTTGGAGGCCGTCATGCTCCAGTAGCGGAACACGAGCGGGTCTTGGACAATTTTCGCCACGCTCCGTGCGGTGAGCAACGCCGCTCGCGGGTGCGTGAGAAGGAACGCGGCTGGCTCCTTCAGGAGCGCATTGTATTCCGTCATGTCGCGCACGACGAAAACGGGATTCGAAACGACGAGGAAGTCCTGCGTGCGCGTTTCCACGTCGTCAGCCGCGAACCGAGGGCCCTCGACGCCCATGAGCTTGAGCGCGAACCCACGGACGTCGGGAATCCGATCGGACACCGGCCTCGGCACCGCGTTCGAGAAGCGCGCCCACACGGGGTAGCTTTTGCCCGGCTGGAAGACCCCGAAGCGGGCTTCTTGGGGCAGGTTGGCGTTCACTTCGAATGTTCCCTTAACGCAACCATGGTGCTTGGCATGGGCGTCGCGGCGCGTGATGCCGCCTTCGCGCGACTTTCGAGCCAAGTCCACCGCGCGTTGGGAGGCTTCTTGGATGAGTGCCGCCTCGTTCCTAAGCGGGATTTCTCGGAACAACTCACCCGGCAACGGGGAGGCATTCTGCTCGAAACGCGAGGAATCGGCGCTCGCCGACAACGTGCTGAGGGCCACGACGGCCGCCCCCACGGAAACGCAACTCATCAACGGGAGAAAACGCATGGGGAACTCCTTGGGATGGGAGACTGACCTAGCCGTTCATGGCCAAGCCGACTTTCAATGTGAGTGTCTTAGCACGTTCGAGCGGGAGTTTTTCGAGGACCTCGCGCACGCGCGAGGAGGCGATTTCAACATGGGTGAAGTGATCAAAGACGAGGATTCCACCCACGTCCTCCTTGGCGAGTCCGAGACGCTGCGTGAGGACGCCCACGATGTCGCCGGGGCGCAGCTTATCTCTCTTGCCGCGGTTGAGGTGGATTTTGCGGAAGCTCACAGGTGCGGCCTCCACGGTTTCCTGGCCATGGGCGGTATCGGCGGGAGCGACCCCTGAGGCCGGGGCGGTCCACGTGCGCAAGGTCACGCCGGCATCGCGCAGGAGCTCACGCAGGAACTCGGCGTTGGCGCGTCCGCAAACGTTGAGCACCAGTCCTTCGCGTCCAGCGCGTCCGGTTCGCCCAGCCCGATGAACGTAGTCGGCGCGCGTTTTTGGGAGATCGAAATTCACGACCAGCCCGAGCCCTTCGACGTCGAGCCCGCGCGCGGCCACATTGGTGGCCACGAGATAACGCAGGGCGCCCGCCTTGAAGCGACGCAACACGCTGGCGCGCGCGATTTGCCCGAGTTCGCCCGAGAGCCCGTCGGCGAGGAGACCCGCCTCGCGCAGCGACTCCGCTAGCGCGGAGACGCCTTCGCGCGTCTCGCAGAAGATGACGGCGTCGAGTTCGGGGGAGTCGGCTTCCAGGGCGCGCAGAGCGTCGGCAAGAGCAACGCGTTTGTCGACGCGCGGTCCGACGTGGAGGATGCCGTGCGTGGTGGAGGCCACCGGAGCGTCGCCGCTCGGGCGCACGTCGATGCGGTGCGCGCGCGCGAGGAGCGAGTCCTCGAAGCGTCCAAAGTAACCTTCCTTCTTCTCGGTGGCCGAGAAGAGTGCCGCCTGCACGCCGCGGCGCAGTCCAGCGCAGAGGTCTTCGACTTGCGGCGCGAAGCCCATGTCGAGCATGACGTCGGCCTCGTCGAGGACCAGCGCCTCGACGCCCACCATCCGCAGGCGGCCATGGAGGGCGAGGTCGCGGGCGCGTCCTGGCGTTGCGACGACGACCTGGGGCCCTTTGGCGAGCTCCTCTTTCTGCGCGTCGGCCCTCTCGCCGCCGAAAGCTGTCCGGACGAGAAGCCGTGGGGTGTCGGCACCGCGCCCACCGAGGGCGGCGGCCACGCCTTCAGCCACGCGTGCGATTTGGGCACCGAGCTCTCGCGTGGGCGCCAGAACGAGCAGGCGGGTGCCCAGACGCGTGGGATCGAGACGCGCCATGAGTGGAAGAAGAAACGCGAGCGTCTTGCCCGATCCCGTGGGCGCAAGGGCGTGCACCGATTCGCCCGCCGCCAGCAAGGGCATCACCTTTTCCTGGATGGGAGTGGGCGTCTCGAAGCCCAGAGGCGCAAGGAGGGCAGTCAGGGTCGGGTAGGCACTGGACATGGCTCGTCTTCCTTCGCGTGGGCCCAAGGCGGGAGTCTCCAGCGGGCGGCTCCGCGACAACTAGCCTGGAACCGCCGCTCTGCCCAGGGAAACTTCGGGATGTTCGCTACGGTAGACCGAGCCCCGGGGTGGGACGAATCCGAGTTCTCAATCCCTTTGCGGGATGTTCGCCTGCGGGCCATGATTGGGGGTTGGGTCTGCCTTCGTCACGCGCTCTGCGGCCGTGACGTACTTGCCCTGGAGGGATGCGCCATCGAACCTACCGACGAACAGCTGCTCGAGGCCTGGTTTAAAGGCGAAGCATCGGCTTTTGCTTCCTTCTACGCGCGCCACGGGGGTCGTATCCGGGGTTGGTTGCGCAGCAAGGGACTGTCCGATGCCGATGCCGATGAAGTGACCCAGGACTCGTTCGTGCGGCTTCACGAGCGTCTCGCTTCTTATGATCCCACTCGTCCCGCCCTGCCCTGGGTCTTCCAGGTCGTGCGGTCTGCGTGGTTCGACCGGGCACGCCGCGAGACCCGCGCACGCGCACGCGGCGAAGCCTGGGAGACCGCTCGCGCGGCTGAGGCAGTGGCGGCAGGGGAGTCGGGGCCCATCGCCTTCGTGGGGGAGACCGAACGACTCGGCGAGGCACTCGCAAGCCTCGGCCCTGAACAGCGGCACCTCGTGGCGCGGCGCTTTGCCGACGAGGCTCCCTACGAGGCCCTTGCACAGGAAACAGGGCGTTCGCAGGTGTCCCTCCGCAAGGCCGTGGAGCGGGCGCTCAAAACCCTCCGAACGCGATTAATGAAGGTTGAATCCTCCGAATCCCGCGCCCCAAGCAGTTCCCCCGACGATGAAAGGAAATCGTCATGACGAGCCGCGAATCACCGCAACTCCACAGCGATTACGAGGGCTTCCTTGCGGCCGGCGACGCCACGGCGTCGACGACACTGCCCCCGTCGTTGGCGCGCATTCGGGGCGATCTCGTCGCCTCGGCGCCCAGGTTGGCGGGGGCGTATCTTGGGCTGGCTACTCTTGGTTACGTGTGTTCGTTGGCCCTTTGCGCGCAGAATTCCGTGGGCGTGTTGCCCTTCTCCCATGCCGTGGCCGCGCGCATGCACGTTATCCCGTGGCCCTGGTGTCCGGTCGTTTGCGGGGCGCTCTTTTCGCTCGTCCCGACGGTGTTTGCGGCCGCCTTCTTCACGCGATTCCAACGCCGTTACCTCTTGCGCCGGATGTGGTGGCTGCTGGCCCTCGTCCCCCTCGCGGCTTCGGTAACGATGTGGTTTGTGGGCGAGCGTGACCCGTCGGAGTTCCTCCGCGGAGCTCTCCACGGCGACTTCTCGCCGATGCGCTGGATGCTCATGTGGACGGTGGGCGCGCTTGTGACCCCATGGATCGTGGAGTCGGTGTCCGCGCTGGTCCTTTTTCGGCGGAGGCGCTATGCCTCCTCGAACTGAAACCTCTTCCGCACCAAGGAGAACCCCATGATCGCGTTTCACGTAGAAGGCATGACGTGCGGCGGTTGCGCCAAGGCCATCGCGGCGGCCATCAAGACACTCGACGACCAGGCCGTCGTCGAGGTCGATCTCCCTTCAAAAACGGTCCGGGTCGATTCAACGAGGCCGACCAACGACGTGCGAGAGGCCATCGCCGAGGCCGGCTTCGAAGTCATCTGAAAGCCGCGGGGAAGCTTCAGCAAGCAGCCTCTGCAATGCGCGCCAGGCTCTCACATAGGCATCGTTTGGTCTGTCGAGGAGAGCTCGTAGGGCCTGCCCTGATTGGCCGGGTTCTGCGAATCCGACGCGTCCTGAGGGAACTTCCCGGTTTCAAGGAACGTTTTAACGCGCTTGAGGTCCTCGTCCATCTCGGCGCGTGGGTCGGCTCCCAGGAACGAAGACACGGCATTGCCGATTTTTCCCAGAGGGGGATGGTAACGGAAGTGGATGCGCACATCCGTGGAATCGCCCCTGTCCATGAATCGAATGAGGCCGGAATTGCGGATGATGGAACCTTCCACGGACTCCCAGGCGAGGACATCGTTTTTGCGGATTCGAGGAGATACACCGCCGCGGCCCCGAGGGCCGATGCCATAAGGAGGTTGGCCGTGGGACTTCCGAAGAAGCTCCGGCCTTGCGGGAGCTTGCTCGTGCCATTGTCGAGGTTGCCGGAAACGCCGTAGGTCGTGCTGTTAGCCATGTTGCCATCCTCCTTGTTTTGCCCGAGCCCGTCTCGTCCGCTTAAGCGGAGTTGGCGGGCTGTCTGGATCCAGGAACGCGCGGGCGACCTGGCCGCAGGGGAGGACGTTATCATCGAGAAGTGGGCCGTGGATGTTTCGTCGCGTTCGGGCAAGAGTTTGGGATTGCGAAGAATGAATTGCGACGCATGTTTCGCTGATTATAAATCGTCCGGCCGAATGGACGCGAGCGCGCACCTAAAAAATCGACTTAGGCTTTTTTCCTTAAAAGGGTATCGAGGGAGTTGGCGAATTTCTGCTTGTCACGATCGTGGAAGGTCGGTGGCCCTCCCGTGCGTTCACCGGCGTCGCGCATGCCTTGCAGGAAGTCGCGAATCGAGAGGCGCTCGGCGATGTTCGAAGGCGTGTAGAGCTCCCCGCGCGGATTGAGCGCGTGCGCCCCTTTAGGAACCACCAGGGCGGCCAAGGGGATGTCGGCCGTCACCACGACGTCGCCAGCTTCGCAATTCTGCGCGATGTGCGTATCGGCCACGTCGAGTCCTTTGGACACCTGAACGAATTCCACAAGCGGCGATCGGGGCACCGACATGAAACTGTTGGCCACGACTTTCACCTCGGTTCGCGTCCGTTCTGCGGCCCGAAAGAGGATTTCTTTGATGACGCGCGGGCAGGCGTCTGCGTCGACCCAGATTTTCACAATGTGTTCCCTTTTTCCTATGCCAGCAGGCTGTCGGCGGCGTTGCGGGGACCCGACGGGGCGGGCGATCCTTGAGGAACGCGCGCCAATGCCCCGATCGTAAGGGATGAACCATGAACAGGGAAATTGTCCACCAGATCCTCGAACTCGGGGTGAAGCACGGCGCGAGCGACATTCATCTCAAGGCCGAGGAACCTCCGGGATACCGCATAAAGGGCGCCATCGTCGCGGCCAACAGCCCTCCTCTCACGCGCGAACACCTCGAACACATCTGCGCGGTGCTCCTCCCCGACGATGTCCATGCCCGCATCTCCACGCTCACCGACTACGACGGCAGCTACGAAATCAAAGGCGTCGCCCGATTCCGCCTCAACGTCTACCGGCAGAAGGGCACGCTCGCGTGCGTGATGCGCATAATCAAGAGCGCGATCCCTCCCCTCGAGAAGACCGGCCTGCCCCCAAGCGCTAGAAGCATCGTGGCCTATGAACGTGGGCTCGTGCTCGTAACGGGCGCGACAGGGTCCGGCAAGACGACATCGCTCGCCGCGCTGATCAATGAGATCAATCTCACGCGCAAAGCGCATATCCTGACCATCGAGGACCCCGTCGAGGTCGTCTATCCCAAGGGGCTCGCCACGGTCTCGCAGCGGGAGGTGGGTCAGGACTCCCAGTCCTTCGCCGCGGCCCTCAAGTCGGCCTTGCGGCAGGACCCCGACGTCATCCTCATCGGCGAGATGCGCGATCAGGAGACCATCGACATCGCACTCAAGGCCGCGGAGACCGGTCACCTCGTGTTCGCCACCGTGCATACGACCGACGCCATGCGCACCATCGGCCGACTGCTGTCGGTGTTCCCCGCTGAGGCCCAGCCACAAATTCGAATCCGCATGGCCGATGCACTCAAGGCCACCATTTCCCAACGCCTGCTCGAGAGCGCCGATGGAAAGGGCCGTGTTCTCGCGGCCGAGGTGATGTTCGTAACAGCAATCATCTCAGACTGCATCCGCGATGCCTCGAAAACCGGGCAAATCAAAAACTTCATTGAGGAGGGGGCGTCGACTTACGGCATGCAGACTTTCGATCAGCACCTTTCGCGACTGCTTGTCGAGGGGCGCATCACCCAAGAGGTGGCCCTCGATGCGGCCACGAGCCCCTCTGACTTCCTGCGTAACCTTAACATGGCCGGTGGCGGCGGTGTTTCGTCGGGCGGGTTAGAGATTCAAAAGGAGGAGTGAGTCAACGATCGCCGAAACTCCAGGACTGGCGGGGTGTATCGATAACGAAGCGACTGCCAAAAAGCGACGACTCCGGGGTCCTCTCGATGTGGACCTGGTGTGGACTCTCCTCAGAACGATCGGATGTCCGCGGCATAGTTCTCGAGATAAGAGGCGATCTTGGTGCGCATGGAACGGAGCGCTTCCGTCATGGCGGAGGTGTCTTCAGCTCGGGGGTAGGCTGCGGCCGCCACGATGTCAGCCAAGAATCCGTCGTCGAGGCACCCACGAAGGTCTCTCGCAAACTCCTCTACGATCGAAGCCGTCTCCGCGGGGTCTCCCAGGTGCCAAGGTGCCTTCGTTTCGTTGACGAGTTCAATGGCCGGCCGCTCTTGCGCGTAGGCGCCGATGGCATCGCTGACCACGCGGCCTCCCGTTTTGTGTTCGCCAAGAGCGCGGATGCCCAATGCGCCTCCAAAGTCGATGAAGACGGGCTTGGATTGCACGAGCAGGGTGTTTCCTGGGTTCGCGTCGCGATCGTGATCACGCAGGAATCTGATTGCCAGAGTGCGACGCTTGCGCGTCCTCTCGTCTAGGGTCTTCTCCACTTCGCTAGCGGATGCTTCACGCGCTCCAGGCACCTCGGCAACGGCGGCCACACGGTGTCCTTCCCACGAAGTCAGTGAGACGTCGGGCGCGAGAAATCCGAGGCGTCTGTAGATGCGTGAAACGATGATTTCGTTGGCCGTTTGGGATGCAGTGTGGAGACTGTCGCGCTTGAGTAACCACTTCCTGCCCTCGGCGTCGCGCACCCACGTGCTTTCTGTGCCGCCATTTCCCTGTGCCTCGGCAACGAACGGCTCACGTGGCGCTTGAACGGGACCGCTCGCTGGGCACGAACCAGTCGGGGTCGAGTGGGCATCGCGCCCCTTCGCGCGCTCCAGGTCTTCCCTCTCGAACGCCTCGGAGGCGAGGCGATCCTTCGTGGTGAGTTCTGAGGCTGCCTCGACATGGGAGCGCATCGCGAGTGCCGCGCGCGCCGCCGCCAGGAGCGTGCGTTCCGACCCGGGTGCGCTCGAGTCGAAGCGTTTTCTCCATGAAAGGACAACCCTCTCCCCAACCGCCTCGGCGGAATCGCCATGCGACCCCCCAGGATCCACGACGCCGAGCAGTTCCAGGATGCGGGTTCTGTCTTCTCCGTATTTACTCCATTCGCGGGTCGAGGTGCTGAAGCTAAGGCAGGCCCGGACCGACTTGGGATCTTGCGAATCGACATCGGAGCAAAGGGAACGGACGAGCTTAGGTGAGGAGGTCACGACCTCCTGCAGGCGTGGAAGGGAGTTCCGGGCCTCGGTGAGTCCTGCGCAAAGCCATCCTTTGGAGGAAAGCGCGTCGCCGGAAACCGCCTCGTCTCCGTAGCCCATGACGCACCCGAGGAAGTAGCCGAGCCCAGGGTAACGTTCAAACGGTTCGAAGTTCGTACCGGTGAGCGCGTTGGGTTCCTGCTGCCGAAGGAATTGATCCGGGCCCTGCTCGCCGAACGTTTCCACCACAAGGGCCCGTTCGACCTCGAGGAACAACGAGGCGTCGGGCTTGGAAGTCCAGGGGCGAAGGCGACGTGCCACGACGCTCCCGTTGACTAAAGTACCACCCTCGAAGATGCCGTTGGACCGGTAGTCGTAACGCAGTCCCTCACGCCGCGACGCTTCGAAGTCGAATTGCGATCCTCCCCAGATTCGCGTTCCAGCGCGCACGGGAACGATGACCAAAGTGGGCCCGAATCCACTGGTGTCCGTCGGACCCAGAGAGAGGTACAAGCCCGGCCCTTCTTGGTCCATGCCGCGCTGCACACCACCGGGAGGATTCCTATAGTTGTCCATGAGCCGCTTGACGTAAGCCGTGCCCCCTTCTTCTTGGGGAAGGGTGGAGCCGGTCCAGTGGAAGAGCGCACCTGCACGCAACGTGTAGAGGCCCTTGGGAAGAACTCCCGACGCACCTTCACGTGGCTGAACGAGCCTTGCCGCTGAAGTCTGCGAGCGTGTCTTGCGCGTGCACGCGGGTGCTCCCAACGAGACCGCCAAGCAGAACGCAATGAGCGCGATGGGCGCTCCCCATGCCGTCGTTCGAGGGCGAGCGAAGCGAGTCATCTTTAGCCTCCTTTACCCCGCGGACTTGATATCGTCCGAGTTCCCGGGCTCCGATCCGCTTCCAATCGCCCTCGCGCGCAACTCGATGGCCAGGAGGGTCATGTCGTCCTCTATTTCGTGGTCGACACGGAACACACGGCGATTCGTGAGGAACTGCTTCCACAGCAGGGGCAACAAGGGCTCGGGCCCCTTCTTGAAGCGTCGGCGGAGTCCCGCCGCAAAACTCGATACGGTGTCGCCCGGCGGGACGATGCCGTCTGAGTAAAGGCAGGCGATTTCGCCTGGTGCGAGCGAATCGGTTTTGGCGTTCCAAACGGGCGCCTCGACACCGGTCGCGCCTAGGCGCTCGCCGGAACTCGTGAGGTAACGCAAGCCCTTGCCGTCGCTCACGATGATGCCCGGGTGCCCCCCGGAGCAGAACGTGATTTCGCCCGCGTCGGGGTCCACCAGCGCGAAAATGGCCGTGCACTGCTCGTTCTGTGGCAGGGCGAGCAATCCATTGTTGATGCGGCGCGGCGCCTCGACGAGCAACGTCTCGCGTTGTTCCCGCGTGGCGGGCGCCGCGGCGAGGCAGGCATCTTGGCACCACAAGCTCCAATGGGAACAAATCACGCTCGTGGCCAACGACGAGCCCACGCCGTGCCCGGTGACGTCAGCCACGCACGCGGCCAGGAGCATGCGGCCATCGGAAAAAGTCAGCTCACGCACGTCGTACCAATCGCCGGCCAAGGCCTGTGCCGGGAAATAGAGGCTCCGCCAGGTCCAACGTTCCGAAGTCTTCCGGCGCACCGGGAGCATGCGATGCTGGACCTCCTTGCCCACCGAGAGCTCGCGCTCGATGAGCGCCTTGGCAGCCATTTCCTTGCCGAAGGTGAGCATTTTCTTGGCCGTAGATCCCACATCAAGCAGCGCCGCGGTCACCAGGCACGGCAAGAGCGCGGTGTGCTTCCAATCAAGGGTGTTCTTGAACGCCTCGGTTGAGACGCGGAACAGGTCTGTTCCGTTGGCCCACGCATGCAGTCCCACAGCGAACAAGACCAGCGCCATGCGGGCCGTGAAGAGCGCGCGCGACACGAGAGCCTCACCTTGCGCTTGGGCGTCTCCTCGCCAGTGGGCTTGCGCCTCCGCTCCCTTGGCACGTGCGCGGGCGGCAAGCGCCAGGCCCGCGAGGCCCAAGGGCACGGCCGCGCCCGCCCCAAGGAAGTCGCTCCAAAGGTCGGCCCGAATCCAGAACACCGCATCGAACCGACTCGCCCCTAGGAATCCCGCCACCGACAGGGTGGTCAGCGCCAGGCGCCAGCGTGACCGCACGCGCTCGAATCCGGCTATCTCCGCCACGAAAATGATGAGGAACGCGAATGTGAGGCCGTTGACGGCGTAGCTGAGCATCTCCATGGACGTGGACAGGGGCGTGCCGTTCTCGACGAGGAAGGGAATGTACGATCGCAGGGCTCGAGCGCCGGCGTAAAGCGACAGGTAGGCGAACACCTTGGAGTGGTCGAGGACGATGGCCATGGCCGCGAGCAGGAGGGGAAACCCGATCTCCATTTGCCGCGAGAGGTTAGAGGTCGAAATCTGCCGCAACGGCAAGGAGGCGTACTCCGCCACCGCATCGCGCTCCACGAGCGCCACGGGGAGATCCGCTGGACCGAACCACGGGAACTCGTCGTAGTCGAACTCGAGCGAGAGCTCGCCGGCCGCAAGGACCTCTTCGGAGCGCAGCGAAAACAGAACGTCGACGCCCGCGCCATGAACCTCGGTGACGCGATTGTTTAGTCGCAGCCGAACCCAATTCTGCACGCTGCGCGGGAGGACGAGGGCCACCACGCGGAACTCTTTGAGAAGGGCCTTATCGGCATCGGTGAGGATATGACGAACCTTGACGTTGTTGACGCGTCCGTCGGTAGTGGCGAAGAGCCGCTCCGCGACGTTTTTGGCGGGGAAGGTGAGGGATACCTCCGGGGCGTCCGCGTCCGCCTCAGGGCCCGCACCATCGACAACGTCTTCGCACGCGCGCACGCCCTCTGCCGTGGTCTGGCAGAAGGAGAAGCGCGCGAGCCAGGCGTCTGTCTCCACCACGAGCCCCTCCGATTTGAGGCGTTCGCGGATGTTGTTGGGGTTGAGGTTTCCGTTCTGTTTTTCGAGCAAGGACACAAACAGGAAAGTAACCAAGACGAGCGCGGCGGCGATGCCCAAGCGGAAAACGCGCGCGCGCAAGCGGGCGAGCGGGAATCGGTCCGCGAGACGACGCGCGCGCGCGGCCACCACCCCCAACGTGGAGGGCGGACGCGGCGCGTCGGCCGCTCGAGCCGCGCGGGAAGGAGGCGCGGGGTTTGTTTCTTTGGAGTCGGACTTGGTCATGCCCGCATTGTCCTGCGCCGCGCACAGGCGCGTGGGGCATTTCCTTCCTCCCCGTCAGGTCGACATCGCGCTTCGCTTCAGGTCCGCCGAGGTCGGTGCAAGGGTGGCGGTTCGGCGGTGCGGGGATCCTCGGGCCAGGAATGCCTCGGGTAACGCCGGGAAAGCTCCTTGCGGACCTCCTGGTAGGCGCGATCCCAGAAGCCTGCGAGATCCTGGGTCACCTGCACCGATTGCCCATTGGGGGCGAGCAGGTGTGTTACGACAGGCACCCGCCCACGCGCGATACGCGGCGTGGCGACGGTGCCGAAAAAATCCTGCAGGCGGGAGGCGACCCAGGGCGGCTTGCCCGGCTCGTAATGAACCTTCACCTTGCGGCCCGCGCCAATGGTGATTTTCTCGGGCGCGTATTCCTCCAGGGCGCGCAGGGAGTCGCGTGAAATCAGCTCGGAGACGTAGTCCCACAGTTCGCGCGAAGAGATTTCGGCGTAGCCCCTTTTGCCTTCGCACACGTGCATGAGCAGGAAGTCGAAGTCTTCCTCGCGCGCGAAGTCGGGCACCTCGATCGCTATCCCGGCGTCGGCGAGTAGTGAGACGCGCACCCGCAGATACTCGAGGGTCTTGGCCTCGTCGTCGCCGAAGGGTTGCGGCCAATCGGCCTTGAGTTTGCGCCGCAGGAATTCCTGTTCGACGTCGGGAGACGACTTTGGGCTCTCCTCGAGGACGATTTGGCCGTAGAAGGTCCGCCGGCTCACGCGCACGCGGTTCGCAGCCGCGTCCCACCAGGCCTCCTCGCGCTCCTCGAGCAAGGTACCACCTGCCAATGCGAGAAGCTCGGGTTCGATGGCGGAGGCCACTCGGATGAGGGCCTGGCCAGCGGGAACCGCGCGTCCGCCAGGACCGCCAGGACCTGTCGAACCGCCCGCACCGCCTGACCACGCGCCTGGCCCGGGTCCCCGCGACTCCTCGGCCTCCAGGGCCAGCAGGAAATCCGCATTGCGCGCTACGCTGGAGCGCGCCAGCGTGGCTTGGCCCCCCTGGCACAGGGCGAGCTCGAGGCGCTCCTGGTGCGCGCGTCCACCGCCGCGCGACGCCTCGCGCACCTTGGCAACGCGATCGGGGAAGCCGGCGAGCAAGCACAAATCGAGCCTCTCCTCGTTGGCTACTTCACGCAGGGCACTGAAGGGTAAGCGCACGGCCGCGCACAGTTGCCGCGCGAGGTTCTCCACGCGCTTAACGGCCACGGGGTCGACAAGACCATCGCGTCTCGCGCCGCCAAGAGCCGCGAGCCACGCCTCGCGCTGGTAGTAGACATCGCTGTGAGCGTCATCGGGGGCGTCGATGTTCCGCTTGAAGATCATGCCTTCCGACAGGAGGGCCACGCAGCCCACCGCGGCTCCGAGGCAGTCGCGTCGCTTGGCTTCGACGAGGATTCTCGACAGCCTCGGATGCAGAGGGAACTCCACGAGCGATTGGCCCAAGGGCGTGATGTTCCCTTTGCCGTCGAGAGCGCCGAGCATGCGCAGCAAAGCGTCACATGCCTCCACCGCGGCCGGGTCGGGCGTTTCCAGCCAAGGGAAGTCCTCGAGCGAGAACGTTCCGGCGCGCGCGGCCGCAGCCTTCATTTCGAGGAGCACCTGGGTGAGATCGAGCCTCTGGATTTCGGGCTTCTCGAAGGCCGGTCGCGCGCCGAAATCGAAGCGAGTGTAGAGACGCTTGGCGACCCCTGGTGCCGTGCGTCCCGCGCGTCCAGCGCGCTGGTTGGCCGATGCCTGGCTAATCTTGCGCAACTCGAGTGTGGGCATGCCACTCCACGCCGCATGGCTAGCTATTTTGGCCAGGCCCGTGTCGACCACGCCGGTTACCCCATCGATGGTCACCGATGTCTCGGCAACATTGGTGGAGAGGATGATTTTTCGAAGCGAAGAGGCGTCAAACACCTTCTGTTGTTCCGCCACGGGGAGGTCGGCGCGCAGCTCGAGGAGCATGGCGCCGTGTTTCCTCGACAGTTCGGACAGCTGAGACGCCGCGCGGCGGATTTCCGCGGCGCCCGCGAGGAACACCAGAATGTGCCCTGGGCATCGGGAGTCGTTCACGAGCGCGGACACGGCATCCTCAACGAGGATTTCCATGGGGCGCATGGTTTCCTGCGGGAGGTACTCCACGTCGACAGGAAAAACACGGCCGGCCGAGCTCACAAGGCCCGCTTGCGGAAGGGCTTCGCGCAAGAGCGCGGTGTCGAGGGTCGCCGACATCACGAGGATGCGGAGATTGGGCTTCACCGTGGCCTGCGCCCAGCGCGCTAAGCCTAAGGCCACATCGGTGTGGACGTGGCGTTCGTGGAACTCGTCGAGCACCACCGCGCCCACGCGCGACAGACCCGGATCGGCAAGGAACATCCGAAGGAACAAACCCTCGGTGATGTAACGGATGCGCGTTCGTGGACCCGCCACCTTCTCGTAGCGGATTTGGAAGCCCACGGTTTCGCCAGTCCGCTCGGAGAGTTCCCAGGCCACGCGTTCCGCCGAGAGCCGCGCGGCGAGCCTGCGCGGCTCGAGCACGAGGATTTCGCCTTCGATGCACTGGAGGAGTGCGGGCGGCACGCGGGTGGTTTTGCCGGCTCCGGGCGCGGCCTCCACGATGACGGTGTTGAGCTCGCGCACCAGGCGCACGAGTTCGGGCAAAATGGCGTCGATAGGCAGCGGGGGCAGGTTAGGTCGGAGTTCGTTCATGCGCGGAGACTATCGACGCTCGGGTGCGATATCAACGAGCGGAGCCGGTTTAGGCGCGAGGAGTCTGTCGTTCGTTGTGAGCGTCCCCAAGGTGGGGCCAGTATCGCCCTCGGACTGTATGTCCACTCCTCCGGTACCACTCCACCTCGACTTGGCGGCTCTTCAATCGACGCCTGTCAAAAAAATGGAAGCCGACGGTATCACATGTGGGAAAATACGACGAGGGCGCCTCGGGAACTCACGCAAGTGGGGCGGCTCTTGCACCGTAGCGGCGTTCCCCCCAGGAGACTCCTATGTTGTTGGTTCCGCGCGCATGCATCTTCT
>JBIKVI010000092.1:0-15216 GCA_044356935.1 Silvanigrellaceae bacterium
GCGGGCTGGTTTGTCGTCGCGCGCGCCGCGGGCTGGTTTGTCGTCGCGTGCTCCCCTGGCGGGCGCAGGGCGACGGGCTGGTTTGTCGTCGCGCGCGCCGCGGGCTGGTTTGTCGTCGCGTTCGGCACGAGCCGAGGGACGGGCGGGACGGCGGCCGGCGGCGCCGGACGATGGTTTCTTACTTTGGGTCATGGGAGTTCCTTCGAGGTCGTACGAAGCCGGAGAGCTGAACGGGCGTCGGCCTTTGTAGTCGAGTGTTTCGGGGGCGTCCATGGCTTTCGCCCCGATCCAGGCGCCGGTCTCCTCGTGAGAGGCACGACAGCTCTTGCCTGTCGCAAAATGGCATGTTACCCATCGGCAGATTCCGCGACTGCGTCCGTATTCCGCGCGCGCCGGTTGAGCGCCCGTGATTTGTGAGGTCATTCCATGTCAAAGCGTACTTTCCAGCCCAGTAATCGCGTCCGTAAGCGCAAGCACGGTTTTCGCGCCCGCATGAAGACGCCCGGTGGCCGCAACGTCATCAAGGCTCGTCGCAAGAAGGGTCGCGCCCGCCTCGCAGCCACGGTTTACGTCAAGTAAACATTGGAACGGATAAGGATGTCTCCTTTGCGAGGCATGTCGAGTTCGACTCCGAGAAACTTGAGTTTCTCAGCTAAGCTCTCTTGAATCGACCCCTTTTGGAGTTCTTCCAAAAGGGGTTTAATTTTTGCGCGATAATCGACGAATCGCACAAAAGAGGAAGAGTTAGTGGAATGGTTCCGCTTCCTCGGGAGAGGTGTCCCCCGTCGGATACCGAAGTCTGGAGGCGTCTCATGGGCGTCGGTCGTGACATTTGCCGCATGGGCGGCATTCGTAGTCTTGTTTCCGGTATCACCCTCTTCGGACTCGCGGGTGGTTGCGCCCAGGATCCGGCCTTCATAGAGTCGACAAAAGTAAGCGATTCCGCGAAGAAAGTGGAAAGAAGCAGCTCCGACGCAAAGGCCAGCGTCGGTGTGGGCACCCCAGAAAACGATGCGGGGGGAGGACCTGAGGGGGCGGGACCGCGGGTAGGCGCCGCACCCTCGTCGGGTAAAGATCCCCTGGGCAACTATGCTGGGGACTTGCCAGGCGTTGACGCCGACGGCAATCCACTGCCCGGCGCGGGAGCCGGTGCGGGCATGGGAGGCGGATCTGGGGGCTCCGTAGTCGGCTCCGGGGGGCCTGGCGGATCAGATGAGTCCGGGGGATCTCGCGGCGGCTTGGGGGAAAACCCTCGCGATCCTGGCGAGGATTCCGGTGGTTCGCCTGTGCCCCTTCCCACCGCCCAGCCGACGCCAGTGGCCACCGTGATTCCAACCCCACTGCCAGAGCTCCTCCAACCAAAGCCGGGCGCCCAGGTTGTTTTCGACACGACTCAGGGGCAGGGCAAAGTCGACGTGCTTTGGGTCGTCGACGACTCGGGCTCCATGGAGTGGGCCCAAGAACAGCTCCGCGAGAAGTTCGAGGCATTCGCTCAAAAACTGACTCAGGCGCGCGTCGACTTCCGCGTGGGAGTCACCTCGACCGACGTTTGCGACATCAACTGGACGACCGACGGCAAGGCGAAGCCGGACAAGTATTGTCCCAACAAGTCTGACATCAGTCCGGGTGCCAAGGTCAATGGGGTGATGATTGGCCCAGCGCAGGGACGACTCATCAAGGATTCCCAAACGGGCAGTAAGGTTCTCTCCAATTCGACTCCCAACTTCGTACAAACGTTCGGGCGCCTCTCGAACCTAGGGACGGTTGGCTCCGGTCTTGAGCACGGGCTCACTGCGGCGCGCATGGCCATCGAAAAGGCGAAGAGCGGAGTGAACGCCGATTTCCTCCGTAACGACGCGTTCCTTTCCGTCATCGTCCTGTCCGATGAGGAGGACGACGGAATCCAGATGCATTGCGAGGATGCCTGGGGACGTACCACCCTGAATGCGGCGGGCCAGAAGGACCTGAGCAAGTGCAAGAAGGGCGGCAACTCTCCATTCCTCGACGCTTTCGGTGTGGAGCCCTACGCACTGACGCTCAACCCAGCCACGGGTAAGGTGTGGACCGATTACAAGTTCACGGCCGACACGTTCAAGTCGTATTTGGACGACCCAACGGTGAAGGGCCCGGGCAAGTTCCGGGTGAGCGCTATTACCGGGCTTAGAGGAACCGGCGGCGCCATCGACTGCTCCAACCCCGACGTGCCCGCCGACAGCGGTCCTTTGGAGTCGGGCACCAATTACATCAAAGCTGCTCAGCTCACGGGCGGTGTCGTCGAGAATATCTGCTCACCGGAATGGAGCCAGATTCTTGGAAACATTGGCCAGAATGTGGGCGAGCTCGCCAACAAAATAGCGCTGCCCGCAAACAAGGTTCCTTTCCCCGGAACCCTGGAAGTGTGGGTGGACGGCGTCAAGCAACCCCAGGCGAACTTCGCGTTCGAGTCGCAGGGCAACTTCCTTGTGTTCAAGGTCATTCCAGCCTCGGGTGCGGCCATCAAGGTCAAGTACCTTGAAACCGTCAACTGAGCCGAGATAGAGGAGGAGCGAAGGGAGACCCGCATGGGCGGATTCCGCTACCTCCTCGGGCTTGGATCCAATGTTGGAGATAGGGACGCGGCGCTCGATGAGGCGCTGCGTTTCTTGTCGACGTGGATGGAGTGGGGGCGCCTCTCGCCCCGCCGGCAGACCGTCCCCCTGACGTCTTCGGAACACGATGTTTCCGACCACGGCCCCTACCTCAACATGGTCGCCGAGGGCTCCTCATTCCTTGGCCCACGTGAGCTTTACGCTCGCATCGTCATCATTGAGGACACCTTGGGTCATCCGCGCCACGCGCGGTGGCGGCCCCGCTCGCTCGACATCGACATCCTCCTTTGCTCCCTTGGGAGGGGGCCTGGGCCCGTGGAAGATGGGGTTCCTTTGTTCGTGCATTGTTCAGCAGCCGAAGACGGCGGCCTCGTTATCCCACACGCTGGCACAAAGGACCGCCCATTTCTGCAGACGCTCGTTGTTGACGACCTTAAAGTCGGTAGGGCATGTCTAGCTGCTCACGGCCTCTTTCAAAACATCTGATGGGTCCGGAACAGCGAGCGTCCATGCCAGTTTCTTCGTCGCAGAACCGCAGGAAGGTCGTTTTCCTGGGCACCCCCGCGGTAGCGCGGCGCGCTCTTGAAATACTCCTTGAAGCCGAAAAGACCCTTCAAGTCGTTCTCGTCGTGAGTCAGCCGCCTGCGCGCTCGCCACGCGGGCAAAGCCTTGTTCCATCGCCCGTGCACCAACTGGCCATCGAACGTGGCATTCCCGTAGCGACGCCGGAAACCGCGCGCGATGAGACTTTTCTTGCCGATCTCGAGGCGCTCGCCCCTCACCTGTGCATCACGGCGGCCTATGGGAACGTCCTTCCGGAGCGGTTCCTGGCCATCCCCACCCACGGGACGCTCAACATTCACCCAAGTCTCCTGCCACGCTATCGAGGCGCTGCACCGGTGCAACGCGCTTTGGAGGACGGAGCCACAGAGTCAGGCGTCACCATCGCCCTCACAGTGAAGGCCATGGACGCGGGGCCTGTGGTGGCTCAAGCTCGCGTCCCCGTTGATCCCAACGAAAAGGCGCCAGCCTTTCTTTTGCGCATGTTCGAGCTCGGCGCACGCGCGCTTCTCGACGTGTTGCCTGATTGGTTCGCCGGGCAGAAGGAGGCTGTCCCCCAGGACAGCGCACTCGCCACTCAGGCGCGAAAGCTCTCCGTCGATGAAGGAGTCCTGCGTTGGAATGAATCCGCGCAGCGCCTTCATGATCGGGTCCGCGCGTTCGCTGGATGGCCCGGGACGCGCGCGCGCTTGTATTTCGCGGGTGAAGCGCAAGACGTCAAGGTCGTCACCACGCGCGTGGGGGGAGGTCACGACGAACGTCCGCGCAAGGAGTGTGAGCTGCGAGGAGACGCGCTCGTGGTCGTGTGCGACGATGGGAGCCGCTTGGAGATAGTCGAGCTTCAGCCGCCCGGCAAACGCGTGCTCTCGGCAAAAGAATTTTGGAATGGATTGAGGAACAAGGACGTGCGGCGAGCCGACGCTCCTGTCATCGGGGAGAAGGAATGAAGAACCTGATTTGGCTGCGCGACGTCGTGCTCATCGTAGCCTTCATGGTCGTGCTGCGGTGGTCTATCGTCAATTGGTATGTGATTCCGACGGGGTCCATGCTTCCGACCATCAAAATAAAAGACCACGTGCTGGTCAATAAGCTCTCGTATGGGCTCATGCTGCCGTTCACCGAGTCACACATCGTGTCGTGGGGAACTCCCGAGCGCGGGGATATCATTCTTTTCCGCAGCCCTATCGAGGAGGTCACCTTCGTCAAGCGTGTCATTGGTGTAGGCAACGATGCCATCTCGTTCAGCAACGGAACTCTGAAAGTGAATGGCGAGCCTGTGAAAGAGGAGGTCCTTGCCGACCGCAGCGTGCTCGACGACATGGGCGAGCCCGGTGAAGGCAAGACGCTCTACGCGGAAACGCTTCCGGGCCGCAAGGAGCATTACGTTTTGCGTCTTGTCAGCGGTGGCCCGACGTTCTTCGAGTCGCGCGAGTGGAAAGTGCCCGAGGGGAAGCTGCTCGTCATGGGCGACAACCGTGACGGGTCCAACGACGGCCGATTCTGGGGCTACGTGGATGTCGACAAGGTATATGGCAAGGCTCTTTGCATCTTCTATTCCATCAAGCCGACCGATGGTTTCTTGCCCTCCTTCCGCACCGACAGGTTCTTTGCGAAGCTCGATTGACGGCTCGTCGGGGCAATGATCGGTGGAATTGACGCAACTCCCGTTGCGTGGTGAGGGCCGGTCGTGGCACAACCGATGGGCTAGAGGCCCTGCGATTCCGCGTCTTCTCAAGGAGCCCCCTCATGCTTCAATCCGTCCTCGCGAATCTGAAGAACATCAAGCTCCAACAGCTCGAGTCCTTGGTACCCGAGAATTTGCGTACCAAGGCCACAGCGGCGGTCTCTCAGGCGGCGACGACTACGGAGCAGGAAATCCAGAAGGTCGTCCAGGCCGCGGTCGAAAAGGTTATCGAAGGCCGCGACGACGTCACTGAGGAAGTGAAGGAAGAGCTGCGGGTCATCGTCACCGAGTTTCACATGACACCTCGCGGTGTGGTGGAACACCTCAAAGATACCGGCAGTTTCTTCCTGGCGCGCGTACCCCGCAGCCTCGACGACGTCATGAATCTTCGCACAACCGTGGCACTAGGCCTCATGTCTGAAGCTCAGAAGCGCATCGCTGCTCGGCGCGCTGCAGAAGTGACGGGCAAAGGGCGGTCGCGGCACACTCAGGGTGGCGGCGGGAGCTCAGGGAGCCATGGGAGCTCAGGGAGCCATGGGAGCTCAGGGAGCCATGGGAGCTCAGGGAGCCATGGGCACCAGGGTGTCACAAAGCCACAGCAAGAGGCAAAAGCGAGTCCTTCGCACCATAAGGCGCGAAGCGAAGAAGCCCATGCCACCACAGAGGGGATGGACACGCCTGAACAGGGCGACGACCACCCTCACGTCGAAAAAGGCGGACGGCGCCGTAACAGGCCGCGCCGCGAAGACGCGCCTCACTGAGAGGCCTTCCGCCTAGGTATCGATAGCCTCTGCGCTGGAGCGTTATCCGCGCAGGAGATAGTTCAGCACCTTCCCCTCGCGAACATCCACGTAGGAGTTCACAAGCGAATCGGGGATGCCAGCCGCCTTGGCGACTGTCTTGTAGATATCTCGCCCCGGGACCCGCCATTCGGGATTGGCCCTATCGCCCATCCTGAGGGCCAGGTTATCCGGTGAGGGAACGCCGGCTGCCGTTGGTGGGTGCAAGTACCAAGTCCCATCCCGGAGGCGCACGTCGCCATAGTACCCTCCCCGAATTCCCCCTCCCGCTAGGATCACCCCGTTCTTGCTGAAGTAACCGTCTCCTTGGCGCACGACGGGCCGCGATCCATCGAGCGTGTACATGGCAATGACGGTTCTGTCGTAAATCCCCGCTGCCTTGAGGGCGGAGATGAGTCGCGCCAAAGGCATCGCAGTTTGAATCGCCTGGGTCTGGAGGAGCTTGTCTGTGCGTCTGGTGTGGACGTCGTGGTAATCGAAGTCGAGGGCAGCGGTTCGCACCTGCCCCGAGGTAAAGAGCTTGGCCACATATCCGAACATCTCACCAAGATTGAATTTCCCGTTGACCTCCTGGCAGGCATCGGCGTTGTCGCCATTGCATTGAAACTGTCACGGGATGCCCTGTGACCATGCGGAAAGGTCGCCACCCGACAGGCGAACGTCTAGGGAGTCAGCTGCGCGTGCGAAATCGACCCTTCCCAAGCTCGCCTCGTGGGAGGGAAGTTTTTTGGCCTTTTGGAGGTCTGTAAGGTAACGGGCATCGAGCCTCTTTAGGATCGACGTTAGCGACGCTGAATGCTCGGAGAGCACGTTCGCGGACTGCATACTTGGGGGGGGGGCGAACGCCTTGAGCAAGGTGTCGCGATCGTAAAAGCGTTCAAGTCGTGCATCATCGCCGAGGTTGGCTTCGAAGTGGTAGAATGTGTGGGTGCCGCTGCGCAGCCAACTGCGGATAAGAACGCCCTTTCGCAAGGATGGTGCTGCCTGTCGCGTGGCGTGGTTGTGGAGAACCGCAGGCGTAGGCGAGGAGCTGTAGAGTTCCTCGTTGCCTCCGGTGCCGGGGCGCTTGTCTACGGTCGCCATGTCGGTTCGACCGGGTCCTCTTGTGTAACTGCGACCCGGGCTGCGCATGGCATTGCCTGCCTCGTGGTGGTGGATGCCTCCGATGCAGTGCTCGCCTGTTTCAATGATCGCGACGGAGTCGGCGTGATCGCGCAAGGCGAGCGCATCAGGAGAGAGGTAGAAGTTGTCGTTGATGCGGATGGGATTCCCGAGAACTGCCAAGTCGTTTGACCTTCCCACGGCAGCGGCCACTCCAGGAGCGACGAGCGCCGGACCAAAGTCCCACTGGTCACGGAAATTGACTTCAAGGAAAAAGAGCGGGCCGGTAAGTCGGTCGTCGGCGAATGCCGCTCCTCCAACCTCTTCCCAGAAGGCATAACGAAACGCGTCTGTAACCATTGGCGCCGCGAGAAGAATCGACGCCTGGCTCAGGAAGCGGCGTCGCGCGGGCTCCGGCAGCGAAGCGAACAGCTTGCCTTTCATTACTCTCCCCTTTTGCCATGTGCAGTATAGGATTCGATTACGGCTGGGTGCGCAAGGCTGCTCACGAACAGCTCTCCAAATGAGGGCGCTGCGCTGCGAGCCCGGGCATTGGCGGCGATACCGCTCGCGAGCGCGGAGGGTATAGACCGTGTGGTTGTGTCGCCGAGCCTTAGGTAATGTCGAAGGATGTTTCGGGCCGCGCATTCGTAGTAAGACGGGTGAGCCACGATGACGCGCGCGGCCTCTGCGAGGTTTGCCACGGGCCTGCCGAACATCTCCGAGGCCTCGCGTCCCGCCCTTTCTGCGGCATGGAAGTGAGAAACGTATGTTCCGTTAGTGCTCGACCCTCCGGCTGCTTGCGGGTTGGGATCCTGTAAGCCCGTCGCACTCACACGGTATCGACCGGAAGCGTCGAATTTGACGAAGAGCTGGGCGTGTTTCGCGAATTGGCTATGGCACGACGCGCAATCGGTGCCGTTGCCGAAGGTGATGGCGCCGTTAGGCGAAGCGAAGAGCTCGATGAGCTCCGACTTAGGAACAGGTGGTTCGAGAGCGGGGGACACGGGATACTCTTGGCATGTGAACTTGCCGAGAAGTTTGGCCGAGCGCGAGATGTTGAAAGCACCGGCGTGCTGCGCGAGGAAAGCCCGGCTCGTGAGCGCGCCCGCGGTAAAAGGGGCGCCGTGATCGCACGCTTTCTGCTTTCCCGTGCCGTCGACACAGATTTCCGAAGTGATGAATTCACTCCATGGTCGAGAGTTCCTGTGAAGGTACACCGCGAGGTCGACGGGTTCATCGTAATTGATGCCGTTCGCTTCGCCTCCCAACGAGTATCTCTTCTCGACGAAGAGCCTGACGGACTCGAGGAACTGCGGCTCCTGAATCCATTTGCGAAGGAGGGGCTCGAGCGCGGCGGCTCCGCCTGTTTCAACACTTGTGCGTTCGGTGAGCGTGATCGGGCGGAACGCGACGAGCGGAGCAAGTTCGGCCGCATAGTCGGCCACGCTTTTTTGCGGAGCCTGTGGACCCTGGGCATGTCCCGAGTTGGGGCTCCATGGCGCCTTGCCCGTCGCCACCGAGAGTGTGAAGCACAACGCAGCCGCGCTCGCCGCCAACCCTGTCAAGCGTGATGTGAACTTCATCTGGTGTTGAACTCCATGCTTGAGAGAGCTGCGATGCACGAGAGCGCTGCTTTCTGGGCGTCGCTGGCGGCCAAACGCCCGACGCTCGCGAGGAGTTCCTCATCGCCGGGGCCGAGCCTACGGCCGTAGGCCTTCTCGAGAAGGGCGCGGCTTTGCGCCGGCCAAGGAAAGGCCGCTCGAAACTCGCTCGACTCACACACCGGAAGGAGGCCTTCCATCCACCTGCGGATTTGCGCGTCGGACCAGGCCACTTGCTCCTGAATCCCCCTGGCGAAGTCATGGTCGCCTAGGAGGAAACGATCGGAATCCAGCTTTGCGAAGGCGCCATTCGGGGCTCCCGTGACCCACGCGACTTTCGCGCGCCGGACCGAGAACGGCAGGAGTTCCGCGCGGTCGACTTCGGGCGCGAAGTGGAGTTCCGTGGGGAGGCTCGAGGCCCCCGGCGCTCCGGACGCGCCTGGAGCCTTGGCCGCTTGCGCCTCTTCCCTGCGACGGAAAACATCGGCATGGGTCTGGAGGATGGTTTCGCGCGTTATCCGTGGGGACCGCGCTACGCTGTGTGTTACCTTTTCTCCGGGGGTTCCCACGATGACGTTGGAGTTGCTGCAGCTCAAAAGGAGGAGTCCCGGTGCCGCGATGGCGACACACACTGCGACCTTCCTTGTCGGGAGTTCGAGGTGCTTGCGCGCGAACATCGGCCCTCCGGGTTCTATCGAGACAGATTCGTCCCGCGGAGGAGGCCTTGCGCGCCCACCCCTGCGTCCCTCGATGAAGACGTATCGGTCGGGCAGTCTAGGAACTGTTGTTGCGTGCGCGAAGTGGACGATTTGACTGGATTCAGGCGTAACCGACGTCAGGTGCACCGAAGTCGGACGGTCCAGGATCTCCGTCATCGAGGAAGGCTGGCATCTGGTTGGGAGGTGGCGGCTGGGCAAAAGAGGCGGAGCGAGGAGAGGGGCTCTGGCCGGTTCGCGGTCCACCCCCTTGAATCAACTCGGTGCCGGGCCTTCCCTGGGGTTGGGCGACCAGAGCAGGGCGGTAGACGCGCAACAGCTCGATTCTGCCCGGCCAGGTGTTCTCGAGAGCGGTGACGAGCTCGTCGCTCGGAGCGATGGCGAATCCTTCCAGTTCGGCGACGAATCGGAGATCTTCTTGGGGATATCGCACTTCGAGGGTCACCGCGGTCGCGCCGGGGTTTCGCCTCAGCAGGTCGAGGAGCTTGTCGACATCGGATTTCACGGCCACGAAGTCGTTGTCCACCGCGACGACCAGGCGCTTGAGCAAGTCCTTGCGTAGGTCCGCCACGAATCCGATAGATTTAGCCACGCCCCGCACGCTGCCATCCTCGATTCCCGGACGCACCTCGCATTCCGCCCACACGCAGTCGCCCACCTGGAATTTTCGTGTGAGCGCCGCGTACTGTTCAGCGTAGAGCATGATTTCGAGCTCGCCCGTGCCGTCCTCGAGCTTGTACACGCCGAATTTGGCGTTGTCCTGAATCTTCTTTTTCTCGAGGGCCATGGTCACTAGCCCCGTGAAGCGCACCGTGCGGCGGCGGTGCCGCCCCTTGCCTTGCGCGACCGCGTTACCTTCATCGATGAACAGGACCGCGTCGGAAAGCGGAGCGCCCGCCATCTCGGAGAAATCCGCCGCGAAGATGTCCGAAGGGTGACCCGACATGTAAAAGCCCAGCGTGAGCTTCTCGTCATCGAGTTGCTTGAGGTAACTCCACGCAGGGGTTTTCTTGAGCTGCACGCCCAAGAGGAGGTGGGCCTGCTCGCACGGGGAAGGCACGAGCAGAGTGGGACGCGCGTCAGGTTCGAAGCGAACGCCCGGTCGCCGTCCTTTTTTGTTCCCTTTGGCGCCTCCTTCGGCTCCCTTGCTCCGACCCTCGTCGACCGACGCTCCTTTGGGGCGTGATGCCAAGGTCGCGGCGGGTGCGGGCGCTTCAATCGCGAAGGCATCGAACATGCCGCCACCGCATTGCTCGTGCTGATCGAAGTTCTTGGTTACGATGCGCAGCCACGCGTCGACGTTGCCGAGGATCTCTGCTCGGTTGGTGCTTATGTTGTCGAACGCGCCCGCCTTGATCAGGGTCTCCATGACCTTCCTGTTGAGCCTGCGCGCGTCGACGCGCGCGATGAACTCCGGCACCGTACGGAAGGGGCCGCGCGCGTCTCGCTCGGCGACGATCCCGTCGATGATTCCCTTGCCTAGGCCCTTGACGGCACCGAGGCCGAACTGGATGACCCGCTCCGCGGGCACGCTGAATTCGAAACGCGACAGGTTCACCGAGGGAGGCAGGAGCGTGAGCCCTAGGCGCCGGCAGTCGCGCACATAGGTCACGATTTTGTCGGTGTTGTCGAGGTCACACGTCATGATTGCGGTCATGAATTCGGTGGGGAAGTAAGTCTTCAGGAACGCCGTTTGATAGGTGACCCATCCGTAGGCCGCCGTGTGCGACTTGTTGAATCCGTACTCGGCGAACTTCGCCATGAGGTCGAAGAGATCGCCGGCCTTCTCGGCGGGATGCCCGTTTTTGGTTGAGCCCTCGACGAAGCGCGCTTTCTGGCGCTCCATCTCGTTCTTGTCCTTCTTGCCCATGGCGCGACGCAGGAGGTCGGCCTCGCCTAGCGAGTAGGAGGCGAGGACTGCAGCGATTTTCTGAACCTGCTCCTGGTAGACGATGACGCCGTAAGTGTCCTCGAGGATGGGTTCGAGCTCAGGAAAAAGGTACTCCACCGGATTCTTGCCGTGCTTGCGCAGCACGAAGTCCTCGACCATCCCCGAGCCCAGCGGGCCAGGTCGGAACAGAGCGAGAACGGCGATGATGTCGTTGAAGCAGGTGGGTTTGAGATCGGCGATGAGCTTGCGCATGCCGTTGGATTCAAGCTGGAATACGCCCGTGACATGGGCCGTGGAGATGGACTCGTAGACTTTGGGGTCTTCGAGTTCGACGTCTTCGATGGAGAATGTCGGATCGTGGCGTGCGTGCACGAGCTTCACCGCTCGGTCGATAACGGTGAGGGTCTTGAGGCCTAGGAAGTCGAACTTGATGAGTCCGACCTTCTCCGCGTACTTGTTCTCGAATTGCGTGACGACCTGGCCCTCGCTCTCGAGGAGCGGAGCTATTTCATCGAGGTTGCGGTCGGAGATGATGACGCCCGCGGCATGGATGCCCAGGGAGTTGAGGATGCCCTCGATTTCCACCGCGCCATCCCAAAGGCCCTTGGCGCGATCGTCGGCCTCGAGCCGCTCCTTGAGCCTTTCCTCGGACTCCAGTGCCTCGGCGAGGGTGATGCCGGGCTTCTCGGGCACGAGCTTGGCGAAGTCGTTGGACTCGTTGAAGCCCCAACCGTTGATGCGCGCGAGGTTCTTGATGGCCGCCTTGGCCATGAGGCGGCCGAAGGTCACAATTTGGGCCACGCTCCGGCGGCCGTAGCGCTGGTAGACGTACTCGAGGACTTCTCCTCGGCGGTCTTGGCAGAAGTCGGTGTCGATGTCGGGCATCGAGATGCGTTCGGGGTTCAGGAAGCGCTCGAAAAGGAGATTGAAGCGGATAGGATCGATGTTCGTGATTTTGAGCGCGTAAGTGACCAGGCTTCCCGCCGCCGATCCGCGTCCCGGACCTACGGGGATGCTTTGGTTCTTGGCCCAGTTGATGAAGTCCTGCACGATGAGGAAGTAGCCGGCGAACTTCATTTTGTTGATGACCGACAGCTCGTACTCGAGGCGTTCCTCGTACTCCTTCCAGAGATCGGGGCTAAAGCGCGCGCCGAGCGCCGCCTCGATGGCGGGTCGGCGCTCGATGAGGCCTTCGCGCGAGAGGCGCACGATGCAATCATCGGCGGACTCGTCTTCGCGCTGACGATAATCGGGCATGAAGATCGACTTCGTGTCGATGGCGAGCTTGCAGCGCTGCCCGATGACTTTGGTGTTGAGGAGGGCCTCGGGCCACCTGCTGAACGCGGCTTCCATCTCCTCGTAGGTTTTGAGGTGGAAGGTGAGGGATGGATCCATGCCGCGCACGTCGGCCTTCTGGAGCTTGTGCTTGATGGCGAGCAGCGAGAGGTGCGTCTCGCGGTCGCGTGGCTTGAGGTAATGCACGTCGGCGGTGGCCACGATGCCCACGCCGGCTTCGCGCGCCAGCGAAACGAGCCGTGGCAGGACCCGGGCCTGGTCGGAGAGACCGTTGTCGATGAGTTCCACGAACACATCGTCGGGCCCGAAGACTTGGAGCAAGCGAGCCACGAAAGCACGTGCGTGGTCGTCGTCGCCCTGGAGCGCATGGGTGGCCAGCTCGCCTTTGAGGCATGCCGTAAGGCAAATGAGCCCTTCGGAGTGACGCTCTAGCTCCTCCCACGTGATTGCCGTTGCGTCGGCATGGGGCGCGTTCTTGCCGGTGGTATTGGCCAGCGTGCAAAGCTTGATGAGGTTTTTGTAGCCCTGGTCGTTTTCTGCCAGGAGCACCAAATGTCCAAGTGGACCGTTGCGCGCCTCGGCACGGGGGCCAAAAAGGAACGGGACGTTGGCTTCCCACCCAACGATGCCATTGATTTTGGCGTCCTTGCACGCGAGCCAGTACTCCACGGCCCCGTGCATGGCGTCGTGATCGGTGAGCGCGGCGGCCTTCACTCCGCGGGAAGCGAGCTCCTTGACGAGCTTTTTGACCGTTATGGAGCCGTCGAGGAGTGAGTACTCGCTGTGCACGTGGAGATGCACGAAATCTTCGGGTGCCATGAGACGCGCAGCGGGCTGTGCGGCGTCGTGGGTTGCCGACATGGAGTCCCCCGGGGAAGAGTCAGGCCCCACTGGTTTCCGAGGCAAGTTTCGCTTCCGACTTGCCCGCGGTGGTTCCCGCGGCGGCGAGCTTGACCTTCACTTCTGCGAAGGTTTTGTCGTAAGCGATGCACCAGCTCGGCGAGTAGGCCTCCATCTCTTCGCCCGCACGGCGCGTTACGATCTTCTCGACCGCGTCGAGGAGGCGATCGTCGTCGTGACGGAAGCGATGGATGGCGCGCGCGATGCAATTGGTAACCTTTTGGTCTTCGGCGAAGAAGTCGATACCGTCGACCTTCCAAATGGAGCGGAAGACCTTCTCTGCCAGGAGGTCGGAGCGCTCGGGGCCGTCGCCTAGGGTGACGCGTTTGGCCTTTGCCAAACGATCCTTGACCTCGGTGACGAGATCCTCGAGCGATTTGCCCGAGGCCTTGGCGATATGTTGCTGCTGCTGAACGAGGCGCTCGGCCTCGCGCGACAGGCGGTCCTCGGTTTTGGTGTCGTCCTCGAGGACGCTCATGATGCCATCGAGGACGCGCTCTTCGACGCGTTCGTCGGCTTGGTAGTCGAAGCCCACGTGGCCGGAGCCCTTGAGGACTTTGAACACGCGTTCGGAGAGGCGTTCGAGCTGTTCTGTGGAGAGTCTCATCACGATTCCTTCGAGGAGGCGGAAAATACGTTGGGAGATGACGTTGGGTGGCAATCGGGGCCCATCTTCATACAACGGGGGGGGCATTGCAACAGTGGACTGGCCTTCATGTTTGCGAGATCCGTGCCACGTAGGCGCTCACCTTCTGCTTCTCTGTGGCCGAAGGCACTTGCGAAAGGGCCGACGCGACGGCCGCCACCGTGGGGCCGAGTGGATTGCCCGAAGCTCCCCCGGTCGCGCTCGCAGCTTGCGCGATGTTCTCCGTAATGCGCGCGGCGTCGCTCTCGGTCAAGGATGCCAGCGCAGTGGGGTTGCCTATGAGCGCTTTGAGTCGGAGCAGAGACTCCAAAAGCAGGAAGAGGCCCGCCTGGGTTTTCATGGCTGCCGTTCGCGCAGGCGCGGGGATGCGACCCATTTGGGCGTTGGCGGCGACAAGCCGCGCGACGTTGGCGTTGGTCGGGACGGGAAGCACGTCGAGGAGCGCACGAACCTGGCCGTCTTCGCCCTCGCCGCTGGCGCTGCTGCCTTGTCCTTCAAAAAGAACGTCCAGGAGCACGACACCACCCTGCGCCGCGAGGGCTGCAGCCAGCATGCTTCGTGCGGTGTGTGCCTCGGGGGCCTTGAGCAAGTGCGCCTCAAGCTTCGCTTGGGCGTCGGCGTAGAGGCCGGCCTCCATGTCGATCTGGGCGCGCTCCTCGAGGTCGAGAGGGGCGTGTTCGCTCAAGGCGTTGGCAGCGCAGCCAGGCGTCAGCGGCAAAGCCCCAGCAAAGAGAAGGGCGAAGCACGCGAACACGATGGGGCCGTTGGCGCGGATCATGGAATTTCGCTCCCCAGGGCGACGAAATAGACATTACGCGGGTTTGAGCCCACCTGTCTGCCCATCTCGCGCGTGTAGGTGCCGGCTTCCAGTCGGACGACGTAAAGATTCAAAACGATGCCGCCACTGGGATAGCCGTGGTGGAGGCCTGCGGCCAGGCCGAAGTATCGTGCCCAAATGGCGCGGCATCCGGCGAAGACGCGCCTTGTCCAGTGTTCTGCGTAGGCGCCGAGTGCATCGCGGAAGTCAGCCGCGCAGTGGAGCGCGCTATCGCGCGTGTGAAGTGTGAGACCGAGGCCCGCCCCTAATGTTTGGCGCCAAGGCGGGATGCCTCCCGTAAAGCGCGTGTCGCCGAGGTCGCGCGCCACAACACCGAGCCTTACGTCGAGGCTTTTCGAACGCTTTTGGAGGGTCAGACCAAAGTCGGTGGAGATGCCTGTGCCGCGCACCAGGGCCGACTTCAGGCGTTCCTCCATCGGGAGCCCATCGGATGAGCTTCCGCTTGTCGCCGTGGCGGGGGATGAGGTCGAAGCGTCGCTACCCGACAGCAGGGTGTCGAGACCCACGTTCTCATTGGCCTCGGCCACATGCAGGGGCTTGACTGCTAAGCCTATGGCGAGGACGTCGTGCCAGGCGTACGACCCGCTGGCG
>JBIKVI010000354.1:0-4411 GCA_044356935.1 Silvanigrellaceae bacterium
CAAGCGAGAATCCACATAGCGACACAAAGCCGCCACGTCTTCGGCCGTGGGTGCGTCGCTCGAAAGGTACTTTTGGGTAAGGCGCACCGCGCCGAGCTTGAGCGATGTGGAGAAACGCTCTTCACCCCACTGGCCCAGAAGGATCTCCGTACTCCCCCCGCCGATGTCGCAAAGCAGCGCGGACTTCTCCTTAACGGGCAGGCCGTATTGCACGCCTAAGTAAACGAGGCGCGCTTCCTCGCGTCCCGAAACGATTTCCACGTTCACGCCGGTGCGCTTGGCGAGTCGATGGCAGAACTCGGTTCCGTTGCGGGCTTCTCGAAGAGCATGGGTGCCCACGGCGCGTATCGTGGCCTTGTGTCCTTCCGCGAGGTCCCGCATCCTTCGCAGGACTCCTGCGACTTTGGTGAGAGCACCCGCATCAAGGATGAGCTTTTCGTCGAGGTCGGCTCCGAGCCGAGTTTGATCCTTGTGGGTATCGACGATCTGGAGTTCGCCTCCAGGCCCCACGTCGACAACGAGCATATGGATGCTGTTCGATCCAACGTCGATGGCAGCCACTCGGCCGTGCTTGCCGTCCGAGAGGAAGGGCTTCACCATCAGGCCTTCTTCCTTTCCTTCTTGCGGCCCGCGTCCTTGGCGCTTTTCTTGCCGTTGTCTCCACCGCTCTGCGGATGACCGCCGAGCGCGTCGATGGTCCGGATGGCTTCGTCGTAGGCGATGCCCTTCACACCCTCGGCGCGAGCCAACTCGATGAAACGTTCTTGCGCGCGGAAGGGTTTTTCCTTGCCCGGCGTCGCAAGCACGTACGAACCGTCAGACTGCATCGAATGTGACTTCACGTTATCGCGCAAAAACATGTGCAGGATGTTCGTTACTTTGGCTTGGAGCCCAGCGTCCTCCACGGGCCATAGGAGCTCGATGCGGCGGTCCATGTTGCGCGGCATAAAATCGGCGCTCCCGAGGAACATCTTCGGCTGCCCCCCATTCTTGAACCAAAGGACACGGGAGTGCTCCAGGAAACGGTCGATGATGCTCGTGACCCGGATGTTCTCCGACACGCCTGGCAAACCAGGCCGCAACACGCACATCCCTCGAACGATGAGATCGACGCGCACCCCTTTTTGGCTCGCCCGGTAGAGGGCCGTGGCGAGCTTGGGGTCGGTGAGCGCGTTCATCTTCAAGATAATGTGGCCCGGATTGTCCGCGGAATGCAACCGTTTCTCAGCCTCGATGAATCCGATGATGGCCTCGCGCAAACGGAAAGGGGCGACCTCAATCTTCGCGAAGTCGGGCATGCGCGTGGGCGATCGGCCCTTGCCGTCGTTCCCTACGATGTTGAAACCCGTCAGCAGGTTGAAGAGCGAGCCGACGTCGTTCGTAATGGCCGGGTCGGCGGTCAGATGGCCGATATCTGTGTACAACTTGGCCGTGGAGCTGTTGTAGTTGCCGGTGCTCAAGTGGACGTAGCGCTGCAGGTGCCCGCCTTCCCGTCTCACGACGAGGGTGCATTTGGCATGGGTCTTCAGGCCGACGAAACCGAACACGACGTGGGCTCCGGCACGCTCGAGCCTGCGCGCCCAAACGATGTTGTTTTGCTCGTCGAATCGCGCCTTGAGCTCGACGACGGCCGTCACCTGCTTACCCTTTTCGGCGGCCTGCACGAGGGCGTCAATCATGGGCGAATCCCCGCCCGTGCGGTACAGGGTCTGCTTTATGGCTAAGACGTTGGGGTCGTCAGCAGCCTGCCTTAGGAAATCGAGAACGCTCACGAACGAATCGTAAGGGTGATGGAGCAGCACGTCGCGCTCGCGCACGACGTCGAACACGTCTCGGTCGTCGGCGAGGCGAGGATGGATGCGCGGATTGAACGGCGCGTCCTTGAGCAACAAATCGGTATCGAGCTTGAGCAGCGCAGAGAGATTCCCCGCGTTGAGGATCTCCGGGATCTCATAGACGTCGGAATGGTCGAGCTCCAAGGCCATGCGCAAGCGATTTTTGAGTTCGAACGGGAACCCCTGTTCTACCTCCAAGCGCACGACGATCTTCTGCGCGCGGTCCTTGAGCTCGAACTCAATGGACTTCATGAGGTCCTTCACCTCGCCCTCGAGAAGCTGGTAGTCGAGGTTGCGCGTCACGCGGAACACGAAGGCCCCTGAAACCTGCGTCCAAGGGAACAGTTTGTCGAGGTGCTGGCGGATGACGTCTTCGAGGAGGACGAAGCGGTGCTTCTTGCCCCGCGAGGACACCGGAACGAGCCTGCCCAGCGCCGAGGGCACCTCGACGAACGCGAGCAACGCCTCGCCATTATCGCCCATCTCGTGAAAGTTCACGGCCAGATAGAGCGAGAGGTTCGAAAGGTAAGGGAACGGATGAGCCGGATCCACGGCGAGAGGCGTCAGGACGGGAAAAACCTGCTCTTCAAAGAACTCGTCGACGCGCTCTTGCTCCGAGCGTGAGATCTCATCCATGCGGCACACAAAAATGTTCTCCTCGCGCAGCGCGGGGAGAATGTCGCCGGCAAGGACTTGGGCAGCCTGCCGCACGAGGCGGCGCACCGTCAGCGCGACCTCGTCAAGCGTGTCCTCGGGGTCTTCGTCGGAATAGGGTGAGGACGCCCCACCGCCCTGTCCTTCCTTTTCAACGAGGCGCAGCAAGCCTGACAGCCTCACCATAAAGAACTCGTCGAGGTTCGAATGGAAAATGGTCGCGAACTTCAACCGCTCCAGGAGGGGATTGGATTTGCAAGCCGCCTCGCCCAAGACGCGCTCGTTGAAAGCGAGCCAAGTGAGTTCGCGGTTGAAGAAGAGTTCTGGGTCATCGAGGGGTACGACGCGCGCCGGCGCGGGCCCCTTGGCCGGTTTGCCACCGGCGGAGGTCTTCGACTGCATTGTGGGTGTCCTCGGTTGTGCCTTGGGCTTCTTTTGGGTCACGTCCCGATTCCTCGGGCGCGTGGTTTGGGAAGAGCCATCCGCAGGCGAGGCTCCTCGCCCCAGCGAAACTCACCGCTCTCCCACTCCAACCACAGGAGACTTCCTTTTTGAACGGCGCCAATTGCCGCGAGCACGCGCGGGGCCACCTCGTCAAGCAAGAACTCGATGTGGGGGTTGTGTCCGAAAATCCAGGCGCAGCTCTCCGCGCCGGACTCAAATTTCTCGAGACCCGACTGGAGCGTCTGGAGCGTCTTCTTCGCGCTGCCCTCGGGCGAGAAAACGGCGTCGCGCAAGAGGCACACTTCGTCGGGGTTGAAGAAGTGGCGCAGCGTTTCCTCCGCGCGTCGGTACCCGCTCGAAAAGACGACGTCGGGACGCGGAACTCCACCCGCTTCCGCGAGTTGGGCGACGGTCTTGGCTTGGAAATGCCCTTTGTCCGTCAGCGCGCGCGCGAAGTCATCCTTGCTCCAGGAGCGCTCTTCGGCGGTGGCATGTCGGACCAGGACCAGGTGTCGGAACATGGCATCCTCCCTGGAGGCCTGAATCAAAAGTACGATTCGGAGTGGAAGAAAGCGCGCGCGGCGGCGACGTCGGCGGAAATCTGTGTCGTAAGGGCGTCGAGACCCGAGAAGCGCAGCTCCGACCGCAGGTAACGTAGCACGTGGAAGCGAATCTTGGCGCCGTAAATGTCGCGGTCGAAGTCCAGGATGTGGGCTTCTATCTGGTGACGCAAGCCCGCACCGAGGGTCGGCCTCACCCCGCAGTTCATGACGGCGGGCAGGCCCACACCCACCCCTTCGATATCAACGGCGCACGCATAAACGCCATTGGGGGGAAGGACGCGTTTGGCGGCCTCGAGGTTGGCCGTGGGAAATCCCATCAATCTGCCGCGCTGATCGCCCTTCACGACGACGCCCTCGAGCACGTAGGGTCGTCCGAGAGCCCGGGTGGCCTCTTCGACGCTTCCTTGCAGGAGCAGCTCACGAATGCGCGAGCTCGATATCTCGACGCCATCCAGAGCGAGGGGAGTGGAATGCCGCGCCTTCCAACCATGCGCGTGTGCGATGGGCTTGAAGTGCGACCAACACCCTTGCCGCTCGCGGCCATAGCAAAAATTGAAACCCAACAGGACGGCGCGGATCTCAAAGCGCTCGGGCAAATAGGTTTCCAGGAAGGCATCGGCGGTGAGCGACGCGAACGCTTGGTCGAACGCCTGCACATAGACGGCATCGACGCCAGCCGAGAGCAGGGCCGAAACCCTCTCTTCGAGCGTCATCAGCAATGGCTTCTCCTGCGCCGGTCGCACGACGTGCGACGGGTGAGGGTCGAAGGTGAACGCAACGGTGGGATGGGGATTCGACAGTTCACGAAGTTCGGCGATCAACTTTTGATGACCGAGGTGCACGCCGTCGAAGTTGCCGAAAGTCATGCCCACGGGAAGACGGCGCTCAACGAGCACCGTCTTCCCGTAAACCCTG
>JBIKVI010000355.1:0-4407 GCA_044356935.1 Silvanigrellaceae bacterium
CCGGAAAAGGCGCGGGTGCGGCAGCCCGCGGAGAGAGCGGCGGCAACGGTCAACGCGGACGCGAGGACGAGCGAGGGGGTTGACGCGCGTTGAGTTGCGGAAAAGCTTGGGCGAGCGGCCGTGGCATTGCGCGCGCTGGTGTGGGACGAGGACTTCATGGCGAAGATCGCCTTTCGCAAACGTTCGTGGAGGGGCCCGACCCCGATTTGCGGGCGAGGCTACCACAAGCTAAAACGGCGGGTGAAGTGAACCCCCGGGGGAAAAACGCATGGCCACGACCGAGGCACGCGAGGAGCAAAGTCTCCTCGAAATCTACACGTCGCAAGGACGGGAAGTCTCCCCGCACCTGAAGGCCGCGCTCTCCGTGGTGTCGCGCGAGCACCCCTCGGGCATCGCGCTCGCGCAGCTCGACACACCCATGATGCGCCAATACCGAGCCGCCAAGGAGGAAAGTCCCGGCGCCCTTCTCTTCTTCCGCATGGGCGATTTCTTCGAGCTCTTCGGACTCGATGCCATCATCGCCGCCGACGTTTGCGGACTCACTCTCACGTCGCGCGACAAGGGCAGCGACGCGCCCGTTCCCATGGCAGGCGTGCCCGTTGTGGCGCACCGTTCGGCGCTGCGCAAATGCATCCAGGCTGGCTTCTCCGTGGCGGTGTGCGATCAAGTGGAGGATCCCCGCCAGGCCAAAGGTATCGTGCGTCGCGAAATCACGCGCATCGCCACGCCCGCGGTTCCGGGCGATTTGGGCGAGTCCGACGATGGAGCGGCCGGAGCGGCTCCCGACGCCTCGGAAGGCTGTTACCTCGCGTGTGCCGTGGCCCGAGGTGGCACATACGCCCTGGCGTTCGTGGACGTTTCCACCGGTGAGTTCCGGCTCACGGGTGGTCTGTCGCGCGAGTCCCTCGAAGAGGAATTCCTCACGCTGCGCCCGCGGGAAATCCTCTGCGAGGGCGATGCCCTGGGGGGCTGGGTGACCTTCGCGCGCGCGCGGTTCTCCAACGTCCCGCGGGTTGCCGGCATCGAGCCGTGGATAGGCCGCTCCGAGCGCGACGCCAAAGCCCTCTTCGGCGAGTTCTTCGCCGCGCGCGACATCGCGCGCTTCGGCTTGGCCTCGGTGGAGGGAGGCCTTGTTGCCGTTTGCGGGATCCTCGCCTACCTCAAGCACACGCAAAAAGGCGTCCTAAGAAACCTCCGATCCATCGCCACCTACGCCAAGGCCGATCACCTCCTGCTCGACGAAGCCACCAAGCGGCACCTCGACTTTTTCTCTACCGCCTCGGGGGAGCGCAAGGGAAGTCTTTTTTGGTTCCTCAACCGCTGCGCGACGGCCGCGGGCGCGCGAGCCCTGGCGCGGCGCATGAACTATCCCTTCAAGACCGAGCCGGAAGTGCGCGCGAGCCTCGCGTGCGTGCGCGAGATCCTCGATCGCCCCGATCTGGAGTCTGCGCTTGGCAGGCTCCTAGCCTCCACCGCGGACATCGATCGTCTGCTCGCGCGCACGGCGCAAGGCAGCATCGATCCCAAGGGGCTCGCTTGGCTCAGGCAATCGCTCGCCGCTCTGCCGCGCATTGAGTCGGCGCTCAAGGAACACGGCGCGGCGGCCCTGGACGCGCGCTTGGCGCCCTTGCGCGATGGCGTCGGAGGCGCGGCAGCGCTGTGCGCTTACCTCGAGGCCTCCTTCGACGACGAACCCGCGAGCCAGCTCGGCAAAGGCGGCCGCGTGTTCCGCCATGGGTTCTCGCCGGAACTCGACGAAGTCGTGGCCCTCGAAACCGACTTCGATGCTCTCATCGCCGCGTTGGAGACGCGCGAAAAGGAGCGCACGGGCATATCCACACTCCGCGTGGGCTACACGCGCGTGTTCGGTTACTATTTCGAGGTTTCCAAAGGACGCCTCTCGCAGGTGCCCGCGCACTTCCTCCGTAAACAAACCCTCACCAACGGCGAGCGTTTCATTACCGAGGAACTCAAGGAGCTCGAGGAGAAGGCGCTCGTGGCCAGCGAACGTCGGGGCGTCCTCGAGCGCGAGCTCTTCGAGGGCCTAAAGGCGCGCGTGCTCGAGTACGCCGACGCCCTCGGCGAGGCTAGCCGTTACTTCGCGGAGGTGGACCTCGCGCGCGCATTCGCGGCGCTCGCGGCCCAGTACGGATGGTGCGAACCCGAGGTCGCGGTCCTTAAGGAAACGACGCTGCGCGCAAGCACCCATCCCATTCTCGCGGCCATGGCATCCGCCGAGGACCCCTTCGTCGCCAACGACGTGGCCGTGGGCGAGTCGCACGGTGACGTCCTGCTCATCACCGGTCCGAACATGGCGGGCAAGAGCACCGTCATGCGCCAGGTGGCCATCGCGCAGGTGCTCTTCCAAATGGGCTGTTTCGTTCCGGCCAAGGCCGCTCGCATGCGCCCGTGCGATCGCCTCTTCACGCGCATCGGCTCGGGCGACTTCGCGTTGCGCGCGCAATCGACCTTCATGGTGGAGATGCTCGAAACCGCGCACATCCTGCGCAACGCCACGCGCGAGAGCCTCATCCTGATGGACGAGCTCGGCCGCGGGACGTCGACCTTCGACGGCCTCTCGCTCGCCTGGTCCATCCTCGAGGATCTCCACGATCGCGTGGGCGCGCGCACGCTCTTTTCCACGCACTACCATGAGATCCTCGCGGTCACCGCCGGAAGGCCGCGCATCGTGCCCATGCAAATGGAGGTCATCGAACGCGAACGCGATTCCGGAGCCGCCGAGGCCGGGGGCAGCTCGCGTTGGGAGATCCTCTTCTCGCGCCGCTTCAAGCCTGGAGCCGCCGGCAAGAGCTACGGCCTGCACGTGGCCGAGATGGCGGGCCTCGCTGACACCGTCGTGCGACGCGCGGGCGAGCTCCTAGCCCACCTCGGCGAGTCGGGCCAGGAGGGACATCCTCGAACTGCGGTGCCTGTCGTCGCGCCCGAGGCTCTCAAGGCTCCCGAGGCTCCCTCGTCGCGGGAAGCCTATCCCTTGGCGAGCGAAGACAAGACGCTCGAGGCATTGCGCGAGGCCGATCCCGACGCCATGTCGCCGCGCGATGCGCTGGATTTTCTCTACGCGCTCAAGGACTCCTTGGAGCAAGGGGTCGCGCCTCGACGGGCGCGCAAGCGCGTCGGCGCTCGCGCGGTCGATGAAACGCTGTTCTGAATGTCGCCAACGCGGCCTCGCGCGATTGCGAAGTCTGGCCGTCTGGTGTTCACTCCGCAGGCACGAAACGAGGTCCCCGTTAGGAGGCACCATGTCACCGCAATGTTCCCTTCGTATCCGTAAGCGAATCTCTTCGACCCTTCCCTGGTTGCTCGTGGCCGGCATTACGCCCCTCCTCGCCGCCTGCGGTTCCGACGAAGGCGATCAACCTACGGCCACGCCCGCGCCGGCCGATGCCCCCCGTCGGGGTTCCGCCGGAGCGGCGCCCGGCAAGTCCTTTGGCGCCAAAAACGCTTGTCCCGCTGGCGACCCCAACGCCAAGGTGCCAGGACCCTTCTCGCGCGAACTCGTCGATCTTTGTATCGAGTTCAGCAAACCGGGAGCCGAGTCGGTGGCGGCCTGCAAAGGATCCACGTGGAACTGCACGTTCCACTCAGAAATCCTGCGCACGCGCGACGAGCGCAAGCTCATCGCCGAGGAGGCTCGCAAGGAGGGCCAAGGCGATGCGTCCTCGAAGTTCGAGCGCGTCATGAACCACATCCTCCGCTGGGAAGGCGGCTGCAGCAATCATCCGGCCGACAACGGGGGACGCACGTTCAAGGGAATCACCACATCGCGCGCCCGTGCCAACGGTTGGAAGGGCGATGTTTGCACCATGCCCACCTCCCGGGTCCTAAGCATTTACCGGCAAGACTTTTGGGGGCCCGAGGCGAAGAAACAGCCTTGGCCATTGGATCTCGCGGTCATGAATACCGCCGTGAACTCAGGTCCCGGCCAGGCGACCGTGTTCCTCGCGCGAATGGACTCGCGCGGCGTTGCCGGGAGCGCACGCGAGAAGGCGCGTTGGTTCGTCGATCAGCAGACGGCCTTCTACCGCGCGATCGTGGCCCGTAAACCCAGCCAGAAGGTTTTCCTTCAAGGATGGCTCAACCGGTCGGCTTACATGCAGGACATCATCGCCGGCCGAACCGTGTCGGAGTGGTCGCTCCCGGGTTTCGCCGAGACCGCGCCGTTCTTGGCACGTCCCGTGGATTCCGGTTCGGCCAAAGCTTACGTGCTGCCTTAAGGTGACACCGACCGGAAGCGTCGGCCCGTGAGGCGTTCCCAGGCGATGACGCCCGAGAGCATGCACGCGATGACGCCCTGCCCCGGGAACACGGTGTCGCCCGCCACGGCGAGGGGCGCGATGTTGCCACTCAACCGCAGGAGCGATGGCGGAGCCGCGAGCAGAAAGCGGG
>JBIKVI010000004.1:0-39847 GCA_044356935.1 Silvanigrellaceae bacterium
GATATAATGCGTGCGCCAGGGCTGCACGCAGGTGCAATCCTCACCTTCGAGCATAGGCACGGCGCACTCACTCACCATTCTGATCCTGTTACTACTGCCAAATCTATGGTTGAGGAAAACCGCGGCGTAAAGATCGGAACTCGAACTGGAACTGGAACTCGAATTGGTCATCTCTCCCGAGCTCGATTGTCCACTGGTATTGAAACTCATCCCACCATTGATCGAGATCTCGACTGGGTCATTCGAAGTAACGGACCTGCCGACGGCAGCCCGGCAAACAGGGTCGCGTGGAGAGCCTTTGTCGCTTCCGCGACAACCTTGTCCGGAGGAGTCGCGTACGCACTGCTCACGGAGTGACTCGATTTCGTAACCAACCCACTCCTTGCGAAGGCCGTAGGTGCTGCAGCGCGACCCGAACTTTTCAGCTTCGATCCCAATGCGGCCATAATCGACGTCGAGGGTGCCACGCATGGAATTCGCTGCGACGTTGGTGGACCAGGGAGCCGGCCTGTCGACCCAACTGCATTGCGAGCGCACGAATTTTTGCATGAGACCCATGACCATCAATCGAATGTTATCATCACGTCCCGATTGGTTGGCCGGCACACAAGCGTTGGCTAAAGTTGTCCGCATCCAATTCGTATGGATCCGGACCCCGACCCCCAGGTGGACGAAGGACGAGGTTCCTGTCGACTGCGCGGTGACGGCGCCATTTGTGGTACGTTCGTCATTGCTCGAGTAGCCGTAAACGGCGCCGCCGAATTCGAACGAGACGCCGTTGGTCAATGCATCCATGAAGGGAGACGAACCGGGCACCATACCTGCGGGACACTGGCCGATGCCTTCCTCGGCGATGCGATCAACGGCCCTCTGGATGACTTCGAAGGCGCGCTTGGAGTAAACCTTCATCTCGGGGCATTCGAGCGTCTTTACAGTCGCACCAGAAACCACGCCCAGACTTGACGCATTCTGGGTCTGTGCCCCTTGATCCTGACAGGAACCGAGCAACGAACAGAGGCCCAACGCAGCTACCGACGCTCCTAGCTTCTTAAACATGAATGGCCTCCCCGATAAAGCGAAACGACGTTCCGACGAGTCCCCACCGGACTTGGGAGCCGGAGGAACAACTCATCGGACACCAGAGCCAGGGCTCAGCGTGCTGGTTGGCTAGGGATGTTCATGTTCTGGCCTTGACCCGCGTTGGGGCGGCCGCCGATGGCCCACTCGGAGCAGAGGGCGTTGCGCAAAACGCCCATGAGCTCCTGGTAGCGCACTGTGTTTGCAGCGCCGGTCCCGCGGTTGCCGACGTACTTGCGGGGAGCGGACCACTGCGCGGCGATGCCGAACTGGAGGTTTACCTCTGACCAAGAGCCGCCTGACTCAGTGGTTGTAGTAGTGTCGACACCGGTGTGGCGACGAGACTCAGTCTCTAGGCCGCCGCTGTCGGTTGTTTCCAAGAGCGAGTTCTGGCCTCCAGTCGTAGTGGTGCCTGTCGTGCCTCCCACATTCGAGCCCGCCGTAGAACCCGACGCGGAGAAGGAGCTGGAGTTGGCAATTGCCCGGCCACTCCCGGCGGCCCGCGCGTTCGCCTGAGCAGCGACGTCAAAGACCTGACGCCCACCGACCTTGTTGGTCACTTGCGCGCTGTGACCGCTCCTGTCCGCTTCCGGCGCGTAGAGTCCGTCCCCGTTGGTGTTGTTGCACCACATGTTGCTGATGTCCATTCCGAAGTGCCTCTGGTAAAGGCCCTTACACTTCGTCTTCCAGTCGCTGATTGCGGTGTATCTGTAACCGCCCCCCACTTCGTGGCCTGTGCGCACGGTTTCGCAGGTCGACTCCCAATCACGGCGGGTACATCCGGCACTGCGGAAAGGATCGTTCTGAATGTTGTTTCCGTCTACGGCAGTGGTGATTTCGCTCCCGATTCCTTGGGTGCCGGACGCGACTCCTTTGCCGGCACCTAAAGCCTCTCCAGCTCCTTCACCCATTGCGCCGCCGCCAGATCCGGAAGAGCTCGTGCCACTGCCCGTCGCAGAGGCCTGGAGGGCGCTTTGCACGGCGTTGTTGTACGAGTTGTTGGACTGCGCACCGCCGGTGCTGCTGTAGAACTGTCCGTTCCTATTGAGGTCGTCCACATTGATCGAGGTCGCCTGCGTCGTGCTGTTACTCGGGAGCTCGCCGAATGTCACGCCGGCGGCAATCATGCCGTTGATGGTGAGACCGCCCGGGTCCTGGAGCATGAAGGGCTCGTCCCAACAGGTGTTTTCGGAAAGCGCGACGTTGGCGGCGTTAAAAGCTGACGCAACCCCGGCGAAGTTCGTAAGCGAGTCGCGGCAGCTTTTGCCGATATGCTCGTAGATCTTCTGCTCGACGTTGATTGCGACGTCCGTGACATCTAGGATGTTGCCCCAGTGAACCGCGTTCTGCTCGCCTTGATTGGTCTTGCAATAGTACTGAACTTGCCCAAGTGTGAGGTTCAACACCGCAGGCTGCATGACGAATGAAGTGGCAGCCGCGGCGGCAGGCGCGGCGAGGTTCGTCCCCTGGGTCAGCGAGCCGAACCATGTCCTGTTGCCGTCGCGAACGAGGAAACGGTCGGTGTCGCGGCTGTAGCAGTTCTGAGTGCATCCCGCCCCGGGTCCGCGGTCCTGTGTCGATGCCCCCTTGTTCTGGTTACATGCGACGGAAGTGGCTGCAATTACAGTAACAGACGCGATCGTGATGAGTTTCATTCAGTCGTTCCCCCTCTGAGCATGAGCACTCCATACACAGGACTTATCGGACGGGGACTGACGAAGATGAGGCTATTTTTTTGGCGTCGACCCCGCTGCGAGGTTAATGTGAATTCGCCGCATCATTCGTGAGTTTAGGCTTGCACAGTGCAGCGCACAGGAAGCGGAAAGCAGTTACCTAAAGGAAAAGTTCGTCCCTGAAAGGTAAGTCTAGAACCTCTTCCACCTGTCCCGGGAGCTTTAATCGGGTAGGAGTTAGACCTCGCGGCGTAGGGCCACCACCCAATGGCGCCCGCTCGCACCCTCTAAATCCGAGCCTTCCGTGCGGAATCCCACCGGCAACCCGGAGAGGAACGTTTCCAACGATGGCCACTGGCATTGCCAGTCGAGAAGAAACGGCCACAGATCGTTGACCGGGCGAGGGGGGGGCGCCTTGCCAAGGAAACACACGCCCCCGGGCTTGAGGGCCGCGTGGAGCTTCACGAGGAGCGCCATGCGTGAGGCCGCAGGCAGGTGATTGGCGACCCACGGACACACGATGGCGTCGAGCTTGCCTTCCCAGCGTTTCAGGTCGAGGCACAAGACGAGGTCGTCGAAGGGCGAAGCGGCGGCATCGCTCGTCACGTGGTGCTCGAAGGAAGACGCGAGCGCGCGGCCATGTGCCTGCCCTGCCTTTTGCAGAGCCACCTGCGTGCGCAGGAGCGCGGGCTCGTGGAAGTCGACAAACACGCATTCAATGTTGGCTGCTGGCTCGCGCGCCACGGCTCCTAGGAACGTCTCTGCGATGTGGCCAAAGCCGGTGCACAAGTGGAGTGTTCGGAACACGTCGCGGGTGCGCGAGAGGCGCTCCCGCTGAACTGCGAGTTCCTTGGCGAGCGCGTCCGCCAAGCGGGTTTCCAGCGCAATGGCGGCGTCCACCGTGCGGCTTCCGAGAAGCTGAGTGGAGACAAGCGCGGCGAAGAGCTCCTCTCCTTTGAATTGATTGTTGCGGCGCGCTTCGCTCAGATCGGTGGTTCCCGGATAGAGGAGCGGAAGCTCGCCTTGCCGGCCGATGGAGGGGAGGGCGCGCGCGAAGAAGGGAGCCAGTCGCGTGCGCGTGGCGGCGAGGAATCGTTCCCGCTGCTCGGGGGAGGAGTCGTTCCACACTGGGTCGAGGTCCCGACCGATGGTCTTGAGCAAGGCGGTGGTTTCGCGCACGGTCGTGTCGATGAATGCACCACGGAAGTGATGGATTTCAAGCGCGGAGAACTCCGGATACGCGACGGCCACGCGCGAAAGCGAGAGCGAAAGCTCCGTGAACAGGAGGAACACGTGTTCGAGGGCCGTGCGGAGGGGTTCCGAGAGGGCGCGAAGAAGCTCGACCTGTCCCGCGAGCGCTGCGAGGATGACCTCCACGGGAGTCTCGTCGGAGAAGGAGATTCCTACGAGCGCGCGCCCGAGATTACGAGGGTCCACTTTCCTGTGGCGGAATCGCCCTTGCGCCTTGTGGACGGTTTGCCCCTCCACAATCAACTCGCACACGAAGTCGTTGGGGAAGCTTCTCCGTTCGGCGGGCAGCGAGAAGCCAAGTCCGTATTTCGAGAAATTGTCGACCTCGAGGAGTTCGCCTTCGACCCGTGCTGCGACGCCGAGTCCTCCGCAAGGGTAACGGCGTTGTCTCGGAACGCGCTTGCGGTCGTGCCCAGATCCATCTCTCATGAGTCGACGTCCTTCAGTCGGGCTGTGAAAAGCGCGAGAGCGGGCGCTTGCGCACGCGTTCCCAAATAATGGTCTGCTTCTTGTTGAACGTGTAGCGCAGCAGGAGGTCGGCGCGGGCGCCCGCTATCCAGTTCCGGCATGCCCTCTCGAGATCGTCGATGGGCAGTTCCGGCTCGCGCGTGGCGCCGTCCTCGAACGAGGCGGGCGCGTCGTCGTGCATGGCGCGCTGACGCGCGGGAGAGAGCCCCATGCGCTCGAGGTTGGCATCGGCCAGGGAGCAGACCGCCTTGAGTTCGACGCGCGCGCGCACGAGTTTCGGCGCCTTCCCTGGTTTTATGTCGTGGCACAGGACATGAACGCGCCAGGCGTCGCCCTCGGCGTCGAGGAAGTCCTCTTGTGCCACCGTCCATGGGAATTCGCGGCTCGGCAGTCCGCGTAGGGTATCCCCTCCCTCCGCGGCGCGTTCGAAGCGATCCATTTCCTCGTTCTTCCAGAATCCGTTCATGCGTCCTCTCCCCATCGGGTGAGCATCTTGCGCAATCCCTCGCGCGAGATGCCCAGGGCCTCGGCGGCCTTGGTTTTGTTTCCTTTGTGTTCCTCGAGGGCCGCCTTCACCAGGAGGCGCTCCGCGGCGTCGACCACCGCCATGAGGGGCATCCCGGCGCAGCTGAGGTTGAGGGTCCCCCCGCGGTAGACGCCATGCTCCGTACTCACTCCGTGACGTTCTGCGGCCCCTTGGGCATCAGGGTTGGTATCGGCATGGGTATCGGCATGGGTATCGCTGCCCGTCGAAGCCATTCTCTGACCAGCGGATTGGGCAGCACCCGGCCCGGCACCGGTCCCCGCACCCGCGCCGACTCCGCCCTCCACTTGGAGCCCGAAGTGCGCTCGCGTCACGAGGCGACCAGGCTCGCCTCCCGACACGACGAAGGCGCGCTCCACCGCATTCTGGAGCTCGCGGACGTTGCCTGGCCACACGAGCGTCTCGAGTGACGGGAGCACGCCGGGAGCGAACGCCTTCTCGTACCCCCTTGTGTACTTATCGTTGAGCTCCGCGAGGAAGTGCGATGCCAAGAGCGCCACGTCGCCGCGGCGATCGCGCAGCGGAGGGAGCGTCACATTTACCACGTGGAGTCTGTAGTAGAGATCCTCCCGGAACTGCCGATGGGCTATCATCTCCATGAGGTCGCGGTGCGTGGCGCTCACGAATCTCACGTCGACGCGCACGCTGTCCTTCCCTCCCACGCGCGTTATCTCCCGTTCCTGCAGAGCGCGCAGGAGCTTGGCCTGCGTGGCGGGGCTCATTTCGCCTATCTCGTCGAGGAAGAGCGTCCCGCCTTGGGCCTGCTCGATTTTGCCGACGCGGCGCGTGACCCCCGTGGCCACTCCGCTCTCGATGCCGAAGAGCTCGGCTTCCATGAGCGTCTCTGGGATGGCGGCGCAGTTGAGCGCGACGAAGGGATTCGATCGCCGCGGTGAGAGCGCGTGAAGGCACTGAGCCACGAGCTCCTTACCAGTGCCGCTTTCGCCTTGGATGAGGACGTTGCTGTCGAAGGGGGCCACGCTCACCAAGAGACCCCGGAGGCGTTCGAGGGAGTCCGACTTGCCCACGAGCCTTTGGAGGACTTCCTCTTCCGACGCCCGTCCTTTTGCGAGTGCGAGTTCGCTTTCCATGCGCGCAGCGTGGCGAAGGAGCCGCTCGACCTTGGCATTTTCCTGGAGGCGCAGACCCGCGAAACCTAGGATGTGCCCAAGGCTTTCCACGTCGAGGGAATCGAAGGTGTCGCGGCCAACCGGGTTGAGGAGCTCGAGCGCACCCCAAATGCGCCGCTCGGAGTCGTCGTGCCCCTCGCTCACGATGGCCGCGCAGATGATGGCGCGCGTGCGGTAACCGGTGAGGAGATCGACGTCCTTATAAAAGCGCTCGTCCTCGTAGGCGTCGTCGATGACCAGTGTCTCGCCCGTGCGCACGACTTCGCCCACGATGCCTTTGCCCCCTTCGAGCCGCAGGGGAGGTGAGAGCTCGAGGCCCGTCATGGCGAATCCAAACAGGTGGTTCTCTTCTCGCTCATGCAGGAAAATGCTGCCACGATCGGCGCGCAGCCTGCGGATGGCCTCTTCGAGGACGAGGCGCAAGAAGGCGTCGAGAGAGCGTTCCTGGAACACGAACTGGGCGATGCGCAGACACGAACCGAGGTCTTGCTCGAGGCTCTGAGCGCGGGCTGGGGCGGCCGCGTCCGCGTCCGCTCGGGGTGCGCTCGGGGTGGTCGAGGGGGCTTGGCCCGTGGGCGAGTCTGGGTGAACGCTCTTCGCGGCGAGTGGCGCAGGCACGCGGCGGGCCCTTCCGGTTCATTGGTGTGCAGTCATCGTAACAGAACCGCGGCCGCGGCTCTTCGAGGCGGGGCCCTTGGCCTTTCGGAAGGGTCAAGTCCCTGGCGCTGCCCAACGCCCAAGTGAGGGTAAAATCCTTGACAGCGTGGGTGTTTACGATAAGACCCCACCCTGTCCTTACGAGCACGGCAAGGCGAGGAAATCACGACGGCATGAACAACAAGAACATCCAGGACGCCATCGAGACCTACGGTATCGGAGGCTGGGGCAACGGGTACTATTCCATCTCTCCCCGCGGTTCCGTGAGCGTCCACCCGTTCGCGACGGAGGAGGTCAGCGTCGACCTCGCTCGAATCATGGACATGGCCGTGGAGCGACGCATTGCCACTCCGCTCATCCTGCGTTTCCCCCAGGTGCTCGACACCCAGCTCACCCGCCTCCACAAGGCGTTCCGGACTTCCATGGAAGAAGCCAAGTACCAGGGCGACCTGCGTTGCGTCTTCCCGTTCAAGGTGAATCAGCGCAAGGAGTTCATCGACGACCTCGTGCGCAGCGGTCACAAGCACGCCTACGGCCTCGAGGCGGGCACCAAGCCCGAACTCTTCGCGGCCCTGAGCTACGATCTTCACCCCGACGCACTCGTCGTGTGCAACGGGTTCAAAGACTCCCACTTCATCGAGTTGGCGTTCGACGCCAAGCGCATGGGGAAGAACATCGTCCTCGTAATCGAGGGCACCGACGAACTCAAGTTCATTATCGAGTACGCCAAGCAGGTGGGTTTTTGCTGCGACATCGGCCTGCGGGCGAAGCTCTACTCCAAGGGCTCCGGGCTCTGGGAGAAGAGTTCTGGCTCCGAGAGCAAGTTCGGCCTTTCGAGCGTCGAGATGATCGAGGCGCTGTGGCTCCTCGAGGAGGCCGGGCTAAAAGACAACCTCGCCATGCTCCATTATCACATCGGCTCGCAGATCACCGAAATCAAGCGCGTCAAGAACGCCATGAAGGAGGCGGGCCGCGTCTACTCCAAAATCGTGAAGTCGGGCTTCAACCTCCGCTACCTCAATATCGGCGGCGGCATCGGCGTCGATTACGACGGCTCCAAGACCTCCTTCTACGCGAGCGCCAACTACACGCTCCAGGAGTTCGCCAACGACGTCATCTACATCATCAAGGAAGTGTGCGAGTCGGAGAAGGTCGCCTCTCCTACCATCGTGAGCGAGAGCGGCCGCGCCGTGGCGGCCTACCACGCGGTGCTCGTCACCGACGTGCGCGAGGTCGAGAAGATGGGAGGCGACATCAACGAAATTAAGGTCGAGACCTCCGACCATAAAATCGTCGGCGACCTCCTCACGGTTTGCAACACCATCAACGGCAAGAACTACGTCGAGGCCTACCACGACGCCATCGAGTATCGCGACGAGATGTTCACGCTCTTCTCGCTGGGCTACGTCGGCCTCGAGGAACGGGCGAAGGCCGAGGTTATTTTCAACGAGGTGTGCAACAAGGCGCTTGCCCACCAAAAGCAAGCGGGCGTCGAACTCGAGGAGTTCGAGGAACTCAGCAAATCGCGAACGGCGAAGTACCTGGCGAACTTCTCCATCTTCCAGAGTATTCCCGACACCTGGAGTATCGAGCAGCTCTTCCCGGTCATGCCGCTCTCGCGCCTCGACGAGAAGCGCAGTCGCACGGGCGTCATCATGGACATCACCTGCGACTCCGACGGATGCCTCGACAAATTCGTCGACAAGCGCGACGTGAAGCAGGCCCTCGAGCTGCACGTGCCCGACTCCAACGCGCCTTACTTCATCGGGTTCTTCCTCGTGGGCGCCTATCAGGAGGCTTTGGGTAACAACCACAACCTCTTCGGCGCGGTCAATGAGCTCATCGTCAACGTCACCGACAAGGGCGACGTCGAACACGTGGAGGTCGTCAAGGGCGAGGACGTGGGCGAAATCTTGCGCGTCATGAACTACCGCGACGAGGATATCGTGGCGGGATACGAGCGCCAGCTCAAGCGCCAGCTCGCCGCGGGACGCATCGACGTGCCGGAGTACGATCGCATCCTCGCGCGGGTGCGGCAGTACTTCTACGAGTACCCGTATCTCCTCCTTAAGCGCCGCCTCGAAATCATCGACTGAGGCGGCTGGCGGAGACGCCGCGTTACATCGTCAGCGCTGAGTGCGTTTCGTCAGAACCCCGTCCTGGGTCCGTCACCTTGTTCGGTGGCCGCGGGCGTGGTGTCACGCTCGGTGTTCGACTCCATCGTGGGCGAAGGGACCACGGCCGCGGGTTCGGCTGGCGTCTTGTCGAGTGTCCCGTCCATGATGCGCGACACCAGCGTGTTCACGACCGACGACAGGACACGATCGCGCTCCCTGTTAGAAACGCCGCGTTTGGCGGATAAGTGCGTGGAGATGATGAATTCCTTGCCGGTGGTCGCCGTATCATTTGGTAGGAAGCGCCTTTCCGGTTTCGTCGAAGCGCGGCACGCACCCGTAGCCATGCCACGCTAAATCGACCTCTCCCGACTTGAAAGGCCTCCCCCATCCCGCCTTCGTGATGGTTCGCCACTGGCCCCAGGTCGAGGCTTCGAGCTTCTTGGCGTCATCGCCTCCGAGCGCGTTGAGCAAGTAGGTGCTCGCACCGCCTTGCATGCCGCCCACCTTCATGTCGCTGAAGTACCTCGACTGTGCCTGAGGTACACCATAGAAAATCGTCGTGAGGTCGTCCCAGGTCACATTCGGAATGGCTTGTCCCGGATTTTCCCGGTGCATCACCATACGCTTGAGGAACTCCGCGAGGGTGCGCGAAGAGAGCGCGTTCTTGGCGCCCGACGGGATGACCGGGGCGGCTGCGGTCACCTCCTCTCCGCCTTTTCCGCGGACGGTGAGTCCCCACCCGTTCCCCCGCCGGTTATGGCTCGCCGAGTATGTCTGATAGCCGCCGTCGAATCGTTCGTTGGCTCGGCCGAGCCAGCGCGTCACGAGTTCCTGCGTAAACTGGCGGCCGGCGATGTTCTTGGCCCACGTCGCGGCGTTGTTGGAGGTCAGATGGGCGTGGGGTCTGCCGGAGTATGTTGTGGCCTCCGTAATGAGATCGCCAATCGGCGCGCGTCCTCCGCCGGGCGCTGGGAGGTTGCCGTCGAGCCCCACTTTTCCTCCCGAACGCTCCCTGAGTTTGGAGGCCGCGGCTGCGAAGGCGATGAACTTTGTGCTGCTCCAGCCTTGGAAGACGTTGTCCTGTGTTCCGTTACTTAGGTAGAGGTAGTGGGGCACGCCGTTTTGCCTGCGCACGAGGATGACGGTTATCTTGAGTTCAGCGGGAGAGGCGATGGGTGCGAGGATGGGGGTGAGAGCGTCCCAGGCGGCCACAACGGGCGCATCGGCTGGCTGATACGTGAGTTCACGACCGCCCACCACGGCCCGCAGGCTGCGCGCCGCTGTGGGGCAGGTGAAGTTCCTGTCGAGATTGGTGGGCGCGGGTGGGATCTTCCAAAGTTGCAGCTCAGGGGTGGTGCTTTGGGTGGTCGCTCCCCCGTCCGATCGCGGCTTGCAGGCCGTGAATGCGGCTGCGAGCGCCAGGCCAAGGCATGCCTTGCGAGCGAGGAGCGTCGCAGAGGGGCTGCGGGAGCGGGTGTCGGAGGCGCGATGGCACGTCCGCCTCCCGCGCACAGTCGCGTTCCTTCCGTTCTCCGTCACTTTGCGCATGTTCCGTTCCTCCGCTTCGCTCGCCCGTGGCGTATCGGCTCTTTGGGGCGGGAAGTTGAAGGCCGTGGCTCCTCGCGATGTTTCGTTAGTTTATCTCGCTTGTTGCCTTCGATGTTCGGCTGGGTTTTGCGGATCCTGCGCATTTGCGCTTGCCGGCAGACGGGGTGGGATTGGGGGGCGTCGTGGAGGACTTGACGCCCCGGGTCAAGGTGGCGGGACTTTCAACCGATCTCGCCACAAGACAAGTACCGGAAGGAACAAGTCCATGGAACGACGCCGAACCGACTCGAGCGCCCGGCGCGCAGCTCTCGTGTTTCCTCTCGCGGCCCTGGCCACGGGCCTCGCCATGACGGTGTCGTGCGGAGACAGCGCAACCCGCGTCCGCGGGAGCGACCCCCTCACGCCATCGACCCCTACGCCAACTCCCAGTCCAACGAAGGCCGGGGCCGCGCCAATGGCGTCGCCCACGAGCGCGCCCAAGGGGGATGACGACACCGCATACGTGGTGACGGTGTCCGTGTCTCAGAAGGCGCTCCGGACCTTCGGCACGGGATCCAACGAGTGCACCGACGTCGAAGCCACCGTGAAGAACGGGGCTAAAGTCGCCGCGGGAGTCGAGATCTACTTTTCTGTCATCGGCAAGAGCGATCAAAAAGACAAGGGGGCCGTCGCGCCCGACAAGGTCGAAACCGACGCGCGCGGCGTGGCGAAGGCGAAGTTCTGCGCCGGTCGCGACGAGGGCAAGGTGTTCCTCACGGCGCAAGCGGGCGTGTCCACGGCTAACACCGCCGACATTGAGGCGACCTCTATTCCCTCGTACCGTTTCTCTTGGAAGGATCCGAAGGCGAAGGCGTTCGCTCAGCGCGTGCGCGACGTGCGCAGCCAGCCCGAGAAACTCTCAGACCTGCTCGCCTCGGGCACGCTAGATGGGGAGGCTGCGGCTCCCATCAGCCTCTCTCTTCGGGGAGGAGGAAACGACTGCGCGCTCGTCGAGTTCGAAATCACGCGCGATGGCATTCCCTCGGCAGGCGAGGTCGTTCGATTCCAGACACAAGAAGACGTGCCCGTGGGAGTGAAACTCGCCAAGCGCGAAGGCGTGGGCGCCACCGCGGTCAACGCCGTTACGGGCAAGAAGTACGCCTACTACAACGGGACAGCCAATGCAGACGGTGTCTACCAAGTGCCGGTGTGCGCGGGGACGCTCCCTGGGAACATCATCCTTTCGGCCACCTTCACCGAGTCCGATGGACGCACCCACGATGCCCGGTCGCCGCTCATCGTCATGAACGGCGGCGTGACCAACTACGGGTACCTCTCGCTGAGCTTCGACTCCGCCAACGCCCGCGTCATTCCCGCCGATACGTTCACCAACACGCAAAAGACCCTTCCCTACATAGCGCGATTGGGGACCCTCAACGACGGTTCCATCATCCGCTCCTATCCCCTCTCCCTCATCGCCGAGGTTGGCAAGATGATCGTGGAGGACAACGGATTTCCCAACGGCAAAGGCGAAGTTAAATTCACATACGAGTCGCTCAACCTGCGGGGCGGCCGGCCCTTCCGAGCGCATCCGACGCTGCCCGACATCCGCGAGAACGACACCACGGGTCCCGTGGCTTGCGACCCGCTCCAGTTCCAGGCCTTGCCTGGAAGCGGCGTGGGAACCCCGTTCTGGCTTCTCGCGGAGAACTGGCGCAGCACGTTCGTCTACTACATCCGAGGGTCGGAGTACTTCCGTGTGAACGGGTCCAGCGATGTTTTCGATCCGTCGAAAGCATTCGGATTCTGGGACGTCAACCAGAACGGCACCTATGACGGAAATGGCAATAACGATGCGAGTACCGACAAAATCACTGCCGTTCCAGCCGGGCGCACCGCGGCGAGCTTCAATCAGTCCGCCGATAGTTGGTTCATCGATCTGCCCAGTCCCTTCGTGGATGGCAACGAGAACGAGAAGTACGACGTCGGTGAGCAGCTCGTTGGCGATGAGTACGTGGGGCCCAATGGAAAGTACGACGACAACTCATACGTGTGGAAGAGCGCCGTTGTTCCCCTCTACTTGGGCGCCACGGAGTATTCGCTCCAGCACAGCCAAATTTCCTCGACCGTGTCGGGTGCCAACGCGTTCCGGCCTTCTGAGGATTGGGCCACCTACCACGAATGGCTCCACACAACTTTCTCGGGCACGAACTACACTTCGAGGATAGCCCTTGGTGGGCGTGAGTCGCAGCTGTTCGGCAGGTTCGGAAACGAAATGGCCGTCACCAACATCAATGAACGCCGGCAATGGTATTACATCCACGCGCAAGACAAATGCGGGAATCCCATACCCGGCGGCACGAAAATCAACCTCAATTACGTCGTCGAGAGCCCCGCCGCCTGGGGCCAGCGCGCGGTGCGAACCAATTTCTACGTGCAGCCCTACGATTCCCTCCGTGAGGCGAGCAAGCGCCTTTTGGCGAAGGCCGAGGGCAGCGAGGCCGTCGTCAACTCCGACGTCATCGAGCATCCGGCCGCCAAGGCGAGTTATCCCCTCGAGTTCTTGGTTCGGGTGGCGCCCTGCGAAAATCGCTGCTCTGGGGACCTCCACACGAACGTCGCCAACAACCCCCCGCTCTACTGTGCCGCCGAGCAGGGATACATTGCGCTGACTGTGGAGAACGCCATTACGATTCACCACCGGATGAGCATGGACGCCGTTTACGAGCTAGGCGCGGGACTTGGCACCGTGACCTCCGACAACCCCTGCGGGTGCGCGGGGGGAGCCTCGCTCAAGGGGTCGAACTGCCAGTGTCCTTCTGGTCAAGCGGTGAACGACCTAGGGACAGCCTGCGAAGTCGCTCCGCCTTGACCCTTTGGGAGCGCTCCCTCCTGCGCAGGAGCGCATCGTGGTTGGTGCGCGCGCGGAGCGCCTCCGCCTCACGTTCCTTGGCTTGCGTCTTCCCGACGCAATAGGGGCACTGTCTGCCAGGTTCGTAGGACGGGGAGGCGCGGTCTGCGTCCGAAAGGGGGGCCCGGCAAGCGTAACAAACCCCGTGTCCAGTGGGTTGAAGCGCTTGATCGACGGCCACCCTGTAGTCGAAAACGAAACAGGACCCGTCGTAGTGCGCGTCCTCGCCTCGAGCCGCCGCCGGCCGAGCGACTTCCTCGAAGTACTTGAGAATGCCGCCGTGGAGTTGCCACACGTCGTCGAAACCCTTCTCTCGCATGTACGCGGTGGCTTTCTCGCAACGAATTCCGCCGGTGCAGAATGTTACGATGCGCGAGCTTTTGCGCTCTGCCAGGGTCCGTTCCGCCCACTGGGGAAACGAACGGAACTCCTTGAGATCCGGATTGACCGCTCCGCGGAACGTGCCTAGGCGGACCTCGTAGTCGTTGCGGGTGTCCACGAGGAGGACCTCCTCGCCGGCGTCGAGCCACGCCTTGAGTTCAGTGGGTTCGACGTAGCGTCCCGTGGACACAGCGGGCGCGATTCCCGGCACGCCCATGGTCACGATTTCGCGGCGGACCTTGACGTGCATGCGACGGAATGGAACCTCGGGGCTTTCCGATGGTTTGAAGTCGATGTCCGCAAAGCGTCGGTCGGCGCGCAGGTGAGCGACGAGGGCTTCGGTGTCCGCGGGAGATCCCGCAACAGTGCCGTTGATGCCCTCGCCCGCTAGGAGGATGGTGCCACGAAGTTCAAGCGGATCACAGAAGGGCTGGAGCTCGGAGGCCAGCCTGGCGGGATCGTCGATGGGCACGAACTTGTAAAAGGCGAGGTTGACGACCATGGGCGTAGCGAAGCCTCCCGAGGGCCCGGGGTTTAGGCGATGACTTCCTTGTGGACCTTGGAGAGGAGTTCTCCATCCTTACGTTCCCAAGCCTCGAACACGCGTCGCGCTTCGCGGTTTTGAAGCGCTTGGGTGCGCCAGAACTCCTCGAATTCCTTAGATTCCTTCAGCATGCGCAGAGACTGAACCTTCTCGGCGTCAATAAGGAGCATGCTCTCGCCGCGCTTGAGAATGAGGTTGTTGCGGTTCCATTCCAGGGAGACTGCGGGACTCGAGAAGCTCATGGATTCCTCCGGACAGGCAATGCGGACTGCAAAGGGGCGAAGTCCGTCGTGGCCTCCCCCCTTACCTCCGACCCGGCCCCGAGGGCAAGTGTCGATTACCGGGCGAACGCCCGTCGTCCCGCGGACATGAGGCGCTTCAAGCCCCCCCGAGCAAAGCCTGCCCACCACCCCGGTGACGCTGGGCAAAGCGCGACGCCAACGGAACAGCGACATCGCCCACACTCTAGCAGCGTGTGACACGGGGAGGAGCGGGAGCCTTGGCAAACAAGTACTCGGGTCCGCAGAAGGCGGCCATCCTGCTGCTGGCGTTCGGCGAGGAGATCTCTGCCGAGATCTTCAAGCAGATGACGGAATTCGAAATCAAGCGCATCGGTTCGGCCATGAGCCGGCTCGGACGCATCGATTCCGACATCATCGACGACGTGATGGAGGAGTTCTACGTCCTTCTCCAGAGCAACAAGAAGTATTTCCTCGGCGGCAACGAGTTCACCAAAAAACTTATCGAGTCGGCCTTCCAGGGTGACAACGCGAGCAAGATCGTCGAGGACCTCGCGCTCGAGTCTTCGGCGACGCTCGAGTCGCTCGAACTCATCGATCCCAAGACCTTGGCTAACTTCCTCCGCGCAGAGCACCCCCAGACCATCGCCCTCATTCTCGCCCACCTCGAGCCGAAAAAATTCGGCGAGACGCTCAAGCTGCTGCCCGACTCCATGCACACCGAACTCATCCTGCGCATCGCGAACCTCGAGTCGGTGAGCCCCGAGATCATCGACGAGATAGACGACGTCCTGCGCAACGAAATCCAACGTATGGGCAACGTGACCCAACAAAAGCTCGGCGGAGTGGAGCCAATCGTGGAGATGCTCAACCTCATGGACAAGGCCACAGAGGAAAACATCCTCGACCGCCTCGACGAGCGCGACCCCGATCTCGCCGAGCAGATCCGCAAGCTCATGTTCGTGTTCGACGACCTTGTGAAGATAGACGATCGCGGCATCCAGAGCATCCTGCGCGAGGTCAAGCCCGATCAGCTCAAGCTCGCACTCAAGACATCCAGCGAGGGCGTCAAGGATCTCATATTCCGCAACATGTCGCAGCGCGCCGCGGAGAACATGCGCGAGGAAATGCAGAACGCGGCACCCGCCAAGCTGACCGACGTGGAATCGGCGCAGTTCGCCATCGTGCAGATCGCACGCCGGCTCAACGAAGAAGGCAAGATCGTCATCTCAATTTCGGGAGAGAACGCTCTCGTCTGAGTCATTCGAGGCACTCGCAGTGAGAAAAGGGAAGGGTGGCGATGACCGACAAGCATGGACGTCTGGTGAAAAAGGAGAATGTCGATGTCGTGGGCTACCTCGACATCCAGGAATATCCTTGGCTCGACTTTAGGGAAGAGGCCCTCCTCCAGACCGACAATCCTCGCAAGAGCGTCGTGCATAGCCGCTTCCATACGGAAGCGGAACTCCAGCGGAAAATTCGCATCCCGGCGCACTTCCAAAGGCCCATGGGACCGCGGACGCGCACGCTCGCGCCGGTGGATCTGACCGATGAGTTCCAGCGCAGCCAGCAGGAGATCTTCCTGCGCAAACGCAAGCGCATGCTCGACGAAGACGAGCTGTTCAACCTCGAGCTCGCCGACCTCAACAATCAAGAAGAGCTCGATGGCATTTGGACGAAACGCGGCGCTCCCGGACACGACGAACGCGTTGCGGCATTCCAGGCCAACGCAGCTGCCGCACCTGGAGCCGAACGTGCCTCGGCGGTCCCACGCGCCGGCACTGCGGCGAGCGCTTCTCCCCCCCTTGCCGCTGCGGTGCGGCCCGTCTCGGGTGAGCGTTCCCCCGCAGGTGAGCGTCCCGTCGTGGCCGAATCACCGGCAGCAGGCGCGAGTCCGGAATTACCCGCTCAAGCGCTCTCGTCAGCCTCTGCTGCTTCCAATTCTGCCGGAGCGATGAAGACTGCAGACACGCAGGAGACAGAGCGCTTCGACGCTCAAAAAGAGGGCCTGTCCGAAGGCCATGCCGAGGGCGTTGCGGTTGGCCATTCCGAGGGCTTTGCCGCTGGCCGCGCGGAGGGCCTGGAGTCCGGCCACGCGGAGGGCCACGCGGAGGGCCACGCGGCGGGCCAAGCCGAGGGCGTGGCACTCGGACGCGAGCAAGGGCAAGCCCTCGGCTACGCCGATGGGTTCGCAGATGGGGAGGCCAAAGGGATCGCCGTCGCGGAAGCGCGCACTGAACGCTACTTTTCGCTCCTGAGCGCCGCCGCTGCCGAGCTCGAGGTCCTCCGCGCCGAAGTGTTGCGCGCCGGCCAAGACATCTTCGTGGAAATAGCCAACCTGGCCTGCGAGCGCATCCTGCGCCAGAAGCTCGGCGCGAACGACGAAGCCTTGCGCAAGGTTTTGTTGGCTGCCGTGGAGATGTACGGCGAGGCACACCGCGTGACTCTCGAAATGCACCCCGACGATGCCGTCCGCATGCGCAAGGCGCTCGAGGCCGAGTCGGCGGCGCGCAAAGCGTCCGGGGCTATGGCGCCGCAGATTGTCGTTCGCGAGAACGCAGACCTCACACCCGGCGACTTCAAGGCCGATTCCGAGAAGGAAATCGTTACCGTGGATCTCAAGCGGGCCATTGAGGGGCTCATCGAGAACCTGCGCGGCGAGCTGTTTCCCGAGGAGGTGGGCGGCCTCGACGCGTCCGCCCCGAAAACCGCCCCTGGCCGCAAGGCCGTCTGACCACCGGAGTCCCCAAGAATGTTCTACCAAGGCGCCCTCGCGCGCATCCGCGATCTCCGCAACGGCAGGCACGGCATTCCCGAGACCGCATTCGAGAAGCTCGGCAAGGTAACGGAGATCACGAACACGCACGTCGAAGCCACTCTCCCCTCCGTTCCGCTCGGCGCGCTCGTTCGGGTCTTCGACGGGGATTCGGGCGTCTCGGTTGAGGGGGAGGTCGTTGCCTTCCGCAAGGACAAGGCGCTCATCATCCCCTTTTCCACCCCCGCGGGCCTGTGCGTCGACTCACACGTCCAATGCCTCGAGCGCGAGCCGAAGATCCGGGTCGGTGATCACCTCGTGGGCCGCGTGGTCGATGCCTACATGCGGCCCATTACCGGCGAGCCTTTCCCGCAAAGCATCGGACACGCCTGGACCATTAATCGCGCGCCGCTCAACCCCCTCACGCGGCGTCGCATCCGCGAGCCTTTGGATTTGGGAGTCAAGGCGCTCAACGCCATGCTCACCTGCGGCGAGGGCCAGCGCGTGGGCATCATGGCGGGTTCGGGCGTGGGCAAGAGCGTCCTGTTGGGGATGATAGCGCGCTACACGGAGGCCGACCTCAACGTCATCGCGCTCATCGGCGAGCGTGGACGCGAGGTACGCGAATTCCTCGAGGAGAACCTCGGGGAGGAGGGCCTGCGCAAAAGCGTGGTCGTCGTTTCGACGGGAGACGAGTCGGTCCTCGCGCGCGTGCGCGCCGCGAGTGTCGCAACGGCGGTGGCAGAGTACTTCCGCGAGTGCGGAAAGAAGGTCCTGCTCATGATGGATTCGCTCACGCGCGTAGCCATGGCGCAGCGGGAAATCGGCCTCACCGCCGGGGAACCCCCCACCACGAAAGGGTACCCCCCTTCCGTGTTCAGCTTCCTCCCCCGACTGCTCGAGCGCGCGGGAAACAGTCATTCGCAAGGTTCGCTCACGGGAATCTATACGGTCCTCGTGGACGGCGACGACTTCAACGATCCGGTGACCGACGCCGCGCGCTCCATCCTCGACGGCCATGTGAACCTCTCGCGCGGGCTCGCCTCGCGCAACCACTTCCCCGCCATCGAGGTGCTCACGAGCGCCTCGCGCGTCATGATAGACATCACCGACGAGGAGCACGGCCGTGCCGCGGGCTTTCTGCGCGACATGATGGCCGAGCTCCAGCGCAACGAAGACATGGTGAGCATCGGAGCCTACAAGGCGGGCACCAATCCCAAACTCGATCGGGCGCTCCTCATGCGGCCCCATATCGAGCAGTTTCTCCGACAGGATCGTCATGAGGTGTGCACCTTCGCCGACTCGCGCGAATGGCTCGTGAAGCTCGCAAATGCGGGAATGCAGGGGTTCGCCGGCGGCGCGGCCGCCCGGCAGGAAGGGTGAGGGGCGTGACCGATGGCTTTCAAGTTCAACCTCCAACGCGTGCTCGAAATGCGCAAGGAATCGGCCGACGAGGCGGGCAGGAGGCTCGAGGAGGCCAATGCGGCCCTAGAACGCGGGCGGCTCCTGTTGCGCGAGGAGCTCGACGCGTACTTCTCGGAGCGAGAGGTTTTCAACGATGCCTCTCGGGAAGGGCGTTTCCCGGTCCTCCCGGGCATCGAGCGCGCCCTAGAAGCACGCAAACGCCGGCTCCTCGAAATCATGACCACCTTAAAGGAACTCGAGTCGGATGCCCGCATCGCCGAGCAGGCGTTGGTCCTCGCGCGCCGCGATCTCAAAGCTGTCGAGAACCTCCGCGAGAAACGCCATGACGAATGGGTCCACAAGGAAGAGACCAAGGAGCGCAAACTCCTCGACGAATTGGCCATCATGCGGCACGCGCGCAAGGCCTGAAGTAAAGGAGGAATCGATATGAAGTCTTGGGTCCTTTTCCTTGCCGCGAAGGCGATGCTAGCGGGCGTGGCCTGTTTCGCGCTCGTGGCCGTTCGGGATGGGGATGGTCGCTCCCTGCTCTCGGGAATCGCGCGCGCCGAGGAGTCGAAAGGAAGCAACAGCGACGATGCGAAGGCCCAAGCGAAGGCCGACGGCAATACCACTCCCGCTTTGCCTCGCATTCCGGAGGATCTCTCGTCGCTCTCGGAGGCAGAGCGCATCCGCGTGAATCTCGAACTCGTGCGACGTGATGCCGAGGTTAAGTTGGCGACTTTGGCTAAGGCTCGGGCCGCCTACGACAAAAGCCGCAAGGACGTCGACGAGAAGCTCAAGGCGCTGCGCGACGAAAAACGACTGCTCGACGAGACCCTCCAGCGCGAGAAGGAGACCAAAGACGAAAGGCTCAAGGAGGCCCTGGCATTCGTGGAGAAGATGGAGCCCCGCAAGTCGGCGCCGGTCATCGAGGCCATGGATAGGGATCTGGTCATCGCGCTGTTCAAGAAGCTCCCTCCGCGCACGGTGACACGCATCCTCGAAAATGTTAATCCGCGAAAAGCGACGGAACTCATGGAGTATTACACGCGCCTGCGATCGGGGCGCGAATTCGCGCTCCTGCGCGAGCTCGGTTTGTGTCAAGACCCCGAGGCGGCAGACGCTCCGTCGGGTGCCAAGGGTTCGAAAGAAAAAACAGGAGACGCGACACGTGACGACGACAAGGCGGCCCCGCCCGGCGGGAACGGAACGACCGGCGGGAACGGAACGACCGGCGGGAACGGAACGACAGCAACGGCGCCCGCGCCAGCCGGAGCCGGCTGAAACACGCGACTACGCACCCCGGGGACCGCGCATTTTCGATGCCCTCGGTGCCGCGCCGTGGATAGTCGTGACGACGTCGCGTGGCCTCGAAGCGGCGTGCCTCGAGGAAATCGAAGAGCTCGCCGACGACCTCGGGCTCACGTTCGCGACGCCCCCATCTCCTATGGCCGCCGGGGTGCGCCTCCAGGCAAGCTGGGAGGTCTGCGTGGCGCTCAATGCAGGCTTGACCACGGCGAGCCGTGTGCTCCTTCCCCTCGCTTCGGCTCTCGTGAGCGACCTCGACGACGTCTATGACGTGGCTCGCTGTGTGCGCTGGTCCGAGCTGTTCGACGTCCACAAAACTATTGCCGTGGGCGCCAACGTCACTCAAGGGTCGGTCAACATCGCGCACCAAGTGGCGCTCAAGGTCAAAGACGCTATCGCCGACTCCTTCCGCGATGCCACTGGAGAGCGTCCCAACGTCGATACCGAGCGTCCCGACGTGCGCATCGCTGTCCGGCTTCTCGGACCCGAACTGGAAATCTCCCTGAACACGTCGGGCGAAGCGCTTACGCATCATGGGTACCGCGAGGAAACCACGGAAGCCCCCTTGCGTGAAAGCGTGGCCGCCGGACTCTTGCGCTACACCGGATTCGCCGCGTTCGCGCGCGCCCTCGACTCCGAGGAGACGCTCTACTACCGCCGCCCGGGCGCGCAAGACGACGCGCTCCGCCGCGCGCGGGAAGGGGAAGGGCAAGGTGAAGGCGCGGTGCGCAAACGCCGCATCCCGCCGGCCATACCTTGGTCTCCGTTGGTGGTCGACCCGATGTGCGGATCCGGGACTTTCCTCATCGAGGCCGCCCTCATGCTTTTGAGGCGCAAGCCGTGCGCGAGGAGGACCCATTTTGCCTTCCTCGAGTTTTCTCGGGGAGCGCATTTGGCGAAGACCCTCGGTCGCGTCCAGGAGGCCCTGCTCGCGCGCGAGCGCACCGTGGCCGACGTCCATGCCGGCGCGCTCGCCACCTTCGAGCGATTGGGCATCCCCTGGGAACCAGGCTCACCGTTTCTCCTGGGCTTCGACAACGACCCACAGGCGCTCACCGCGGCCAAAGGTAACGCCGTTGCGGCGGGCGTCTCGAAGCTCGTGGCTTTCGCGAGGCGCGACGTCGCGCATGCGAGCGCGCCGGCTGCGCACGGCCTGTGCGTGGTGAACCCCCCCTATGGCGAGCGCCTAGGCGGCAAAGAAACACTCGTGGGTCTATACTCGCAGCTCGGCGACCAGTGGAAGCGGGAGTTCCACGGCTGGATGTGCTGGCTGCTGTCGGGCAACGCCGAGGCGCTCAAGGGCGTGGGCCTGCGCCCCACGCGGAAGGTATCGGTTTTCAACGGCAACATTCCCTGCTCGTTCCAGCAGTTCGTCATTTACTGAGGGCTCTCCGGCAAGGAACCGAACGCGGCGTCACCCCGAGTGCGAGGTAGTGGCCTGATACGGGAGATCGGCGCCGGGCACAGAAAGTTTAGGGGTCCTGGTTACGTTGACTTGCGCCTTCGAGGCGGAGGGGTCGATTTCAGGAAGTACAGAGGAGTGCTGAAAAAAGTGAGTGAGGCGAGGGTCCTTTGACACACCCACAGAACCTCCGCTTACGTCGTTGCGCCCTTCCTCCGACCCCATGCAAAGCCCGAAGGCGGGCGTCCTTTGGGATCCTCGCCGTAGCCGGGGTGGCTCGTGGGGTGAGGGGGAAGGACGGTGACTCGGCTCTTGCACATTCGGCGCACCGGACTCAGTGCTTTTGGGCTCAGGATCTCAATGTGGCTCGTTTCGTTCACACTGATTGCCTGCAAAGACGGTGCGACTGGAGGCGGCCGCGACGGCGGAGGACACGCTCCAGGCCCGGATGGGCCAGGAGATCCTGGCCCATCCGGGTCGCCCGGCGTCCCTGGGGGCCCGCCTGGCGCGGCTCCGCCCGCGTCGTCGGGCCGACGCGCCCGCGAGGCCACCGTGGAGGAGCTGCGAGGCGTGTGGATCACCAACGTCGATTCGCGCGTCCTTTTCTCCGCAAAGGGGATCAAGGACGCTTTCGCTCGCCTCGACTCCCTCAACTTCACGACCGTGTATCCCGTGGTGTGGAATGGCGGAGTGACCCTGTACCCGAGCGAAGTGCTGCGCGCGACCAGTGGCGAGTCCATGGACACGCGCGCGGAGTTCTATGGTCGGGACGTCGTGCGCGAGGCTCTCGAAGCCGGGGCGGCGCACGATCTCAAGGTCGTGCCTTGGTTCGAGTACGGCTTCAAAGCCCCCGCGTCTGGGGCCATCGCCCGGACGCGTCCCGGATGGCTCACCTCCAACCTTCAGGGGGTCACCTGGAAGGACGTAGGAGGAGGAGTCCGCATGTCGTGGCTCAATCCTCTCCACCCAGAGGTGCAAAACTTCTACGCTGCGCTCCTCAACGAGTTCGTAACGAAATACGGCGTCTCGCACGTGCAGTTCGACGACAATTTTTCCATCCCCAAAGACCTCCTCTACGACGAGCACACACGGCGCATGTGGCTAGCGGAGGGCGGCTCAGGGACTCCACCGGCCTCGGTCGCTGATCCTCGCTGGGCCGATTGGCAACGCTGGCGCAACGCTAAGGTGACGCAAGCCGTCAGGGCAATCTTCGGGTCGGTGAAGGCGGCGCACCCGAGGTTGCACGTGCAGCTGTCGCCCAACCCGTACCCGTGGTCCATGGAGAACTACCTTCAGGACTGGCGTGCGTGGCTGGCACAGGGGTCGGTTGACAGCATCGTCGTCCAGCTCTACCGAACCAATATGCAGGATTTCGAGAACGAGCTCGCGAACACTCATCTGCAGGCGGAGAAAGGTCGATCGGCAATCGGCATCGGGTCGGGATTGAGAGTCGCCGGCAAGCAGGTTTCGGCGGCACTGGTGCGGCAGCAGGGCGAGGCCGCGCGGCGGGCCGGGTACCCGGGTGTGGCGATCTTCTTTTATGACTCGCTGTTCGATTTTGCGGTCCCCGGAGAAACTTCCGAAGGAAGGCTCAACGAAATCAAAACCCTCTTCAAGGACCTGTCAAAGGAACCAAACCGGTTCTAGCCAGCGCAGGAAAAGCCTGTTATACCCTCTTTGGGTGTGCCCTCGTAGGGTCCGCTCAACGCGTCCCGAGCGAGCAAAGGTCTGCCGGCAAGGGTCTATTCGACTTTACAGCTACAGTTTTTTGCGCGTTTTACCGCTATCCTTTTCGTGTTTTACGAGGTCTTTCTCATGGGTAAGAAGCTTTACGTCGGCAACCTTCCTTTTTCCATCACCGAAGAGCGTGTCGGCGAAGTCTTCGGCCAAATCGGCCAGATCGAATCCATCCGTATCGTCATTGACCGCGACACCGGCCGCTCCAAGGGCTTCGGTTTCGTCGAGATGGCTTCCGACGATGAGGCTCAGTCCGCCATCGACCAGCTGCACGGCGCCGAACTCGACGGCCGTACTCTCGTGGTGAACGAAGCCCGCCCCATGGAACCCCGCGGTGACCGCGGCGGCTTTGGCGCTCCCCGCGGCGGCGGCGGCGGCGGCTTCGGTGCTCCCCGCACCGGCGACCGCAACGGCGGCGGCGGCGGCGATCGTGGCTTCCCGCCCCGTCGTCCTCGCTACTGAGAAAGCTCTGACCCCTCGAGCCTCTCGGTTCTTCGAGCCCAGAATGCCTTGACGCCAGAAGGCCCGTGTTTAACGACACGGGCCTTCTCGTCGTTGAGGGGTCCGTCTTTCGCGTCCTAGGGTTCCGAGGAGGCCGTGTCGGAAGGGGAACGAAGGCGTGGGGGAAGGGTAGCCCCACGTCTCAGGGCTTGGGGGATCATGGTATGCTCTCCCCGAGTCGCCATCCCTGTCGAGATCGTTTGTGAGGAGGTCCGCGTTGCGCCCATTCCGGCACTCCCCTCTCGCGTTGGCTCTCTGCACCGTGACCGCTTGTTTCCTGAGTGGCTGCTATACCGTCTCGCAGGGGTACCACCAGGCCCGACTCCTCCTCAAGCGCGAGCCCCTTGAGGATGTCATTGAGCGGGGGCGAGAGACTCCCGAGCGCATCGCGAAGCTCAAGCTCGTGCCAAGGGTACTCGCTTATGGGCGTGAACGGGTCTCGCTCGACACCGGGTCGAGTTACACGAAGTACGTGTCTCTCGACGGACCGTCGGTAACTTACGTTGTGCAGGCGGCGCAAAAGCGCAGTCTTCGCTTCAAGACCTGGTGGTTCCCGCTCATTGGATCCCAACCCTACCTCGGTTACTTCGAGCGAGCGTCGGCTCTGGAGAAGCGCGACGCGCTCGTCGCAGAAGGCTACGACACGTCGATGGGCGGGGTTCAGGCCTTCTCCATGCTCGGTTACTTTCCGGATCCCCTCTATTCGTCCATGGTCGATGGTAACGACGTCCCAGGTCTCGTCGAGGTCCTGTTGCACGAATGCCTGCACCGCACCGTGTACGTTCCTAATCATTCCGCCTTCAACGAGAATCTCGCCGACTTCGTCGCCAAGCGCGCCACGTCGGCCTTTCTGCGCGACAATGCCGACGTGGGAGGTTTCGAAGGCGCGAAAGCCTACGAAGCCTCCCACGCCCGTACGTTGACGGCGCAGGGTGCGTTCAAGGAGTTCCTCCTGAGGGCTAAGGCGGATCTTGAGGCCTTCTACGCCGCAGCTGAGCGCGACCCGGCGTTGGTCGAAGAAGGTGCCTTCCTCGCGGCGCGGCAAGCGAAGTTCGACTCCCTTGCCGACGCCTACACCGCCCATATGGCTGGTCGCGACAAAGGAACAGGCTATGAGAGGGTGTTCAAAAAAGGCGCCATCAATAACGCCGTTGTGCTTGGCTATTCGCTGTACGAGGCCAAACAAGCGCCCTTCGAAGTGGCTTTCGCCGCGGCTGGCGAGGACGTGGGCAGGTTCGTGATGAACATGAAGGCGTGCCTCGACGGCGAGTCGTTCGACACCGAGGAAGCGCTCTGGAAACGAGTCGAGGGGTGCAAGTGATGAGTGCGAAAAAGACGGGCTCCAACGGGGCTGGGCATGCCGAGGAATCCGAAGGCGACTTCGGCCAGGACGGCGACGGATTGTCGAGACAGACGGGCGACAGGAAATCCAGGGGATCCCGTCGCACGAGGATTCCTTGGTACCGCAGGCAGTATGTCGTCAACCGCGAGATGCAGAGCAAATATGCGTGGAGCGGGGTGCTCATAGGCCTCGCTAGCAGCGCGCTGTCCGCGGGCATGTTGCTGTGGGCATTCTGGAGCTTCAATATTTGGCAGGGCCAGCGTTTGCCCCGCCCGGTCATCGTGGTCATCGGCGTGGTACTTCTGATGAACGCGGGCGGCATTTACGTGGCGACGGTGCTGTCCACGCAGCGCATCGCGGGTCCCCTTTTCAACCTGCTCAAGCAGTTCCAAAGGGTCGCTGGAGGAGCCCTCGACACCCGGGCCACGTTCCGTAAGGGTGATGAGCTCCACTACGTGGGCAGCCGCTTCAATGAGATGATGAACCGCCTCGAGGATCGCGAGGAGAAGATCTTCGCCCAGGTGGACGCCGCCGAGAAGGCGTTGCAGGATAGTCGCGCCGGCGAAGCGGCGGAGGCCCTCCGTCGCGCGCGGGAGTTGCGCAAACCGCTCATCGACGTGTGAAGACATGAACGCCTCGCTGTTTCAGGAGCTCCCGCGCGCGACGCGCGAGCGCATCCTCGCTTCCGCGCGCGGCCGCCGCGTCGGGCTCCCCGAGTCCTCGGACCCGCGCGTGCGCGAGGCTGCTGACCTCCTCGAGAAGGACTACGGCGTCGCGGCAATGCTGCCCGACGAAGCCCTCCTCGCCAACGAAACATCAGCGGTCCTTGCGCGCTTGCGTGAGGTTGCGCTCGCGCGCGGCAGGGATCCTTCGCGCTTACCGGTGGGAATGGAGTGCGACCCCTTTTACACGTGCGGGACGCTCCTCGCCCAAGGGCGCCTCGACGCCGTCGTGGGCGGCGCCACCGTTCCTACGGCGCACGTCATCCGCGCAGCTCTCTCCACTGTGGGGGTGCGCGAAGGCGTTTCTTTGGTGTCGAGCGCTTTCCTCATGGCGCTTTCCCAACCCACGCCCGGGGGCGAGCCTTTGCTCGTGTATTCCGACGGCGCGGTGAATCCCCAACCCACGAGCGCTCAGCTTGCCGACATCGCTTGGCTGGCCGCCGACGCGTTCACGCGCTGGACGGGCGAACCGGCACGCGTCGCGTTCCTGTCCTTCTCCACGCGCGCGAGCGCGGAGCACGCCGACGTGGCCAAGGTGCGCACCGCCTTCGAGCTCTTTCAAACGAAACACCCCGATGTCGTCGCCTCGGGAGAGGTGCAGTTCGACGCTGCCGTCGTGCCGGGCATAGCCCGTCGGAAGGACCCGGGTTCCGAAATCGAGGGGCGCGCCAACGTGTTGGTGTTCCCCGACCTCGACGCGGGCAACATCGGATACAAAATGACGGAGCGGCTCGCCGGTGCCGGCGCCTTCGGGCCCGTCTTGCTGGGCGTCGCCCGTCCGTTCTCCGACCTTTCCCGCGGCGCCACGTCGCTCGACGTCGTGGCCGCGGCCCTACTTACCCTCGCGCTCGCGTAACGAAGGAGATTCCCCCACCGTGAAACCCAGTGTCATCCACGCCGCGCACCATCCGTTCCTTTCGCAGTCGAGCCTGTTCGCGGACGGGGGGCCCGAAGGGGGAGCCGTCGCCGACTTGGCTTCGGTACGCTTCGAGGCCTACGCCAAGATTCTCTCGCCTCTCTATGCCTTCGACCCCGTCCCTCAGGCCTGGGAAAGCCTCACGTGGACCGACCTCGGAGCGGGCCATTTTCCGGGCATGGAGGACTACCCCGACATGCTCGACTCGCACGTCAACTACATGGTGGCCCCTTCCGGCGAGAAGCGGATTTCGCTCCGTCGAGTTTCGTGGAAAGAGGCCTACGCCAGCGTGGGACTAAAGTGGGATGCGACCGCCTCCATCGAGGAACTCCTTTTGGCCCTGGAGTCGCGCAGCCTGCCGGCGGAACTCTTCGGACCCGATGAAGGTCACCTCGATCCGCGTGTGCTCGAGGTCTTGTTGCCCCTGCTCACGGCGCACTCGGGCTTCGCCTCGGGGCTCTTTCATTACGACGCCCTGCGTCGCGACGAGGACGCGGCCGAGGATACGCCGGATCTGTTCAAGGGAACGCTGCAGGAACTCGCGCGCCACCAGGCACCCGAGGGATTCGTGCAGGCGACTCCTTGCGCCTTTTGGCCGGAAGACGGTGCGTGGTTCGTCCACTGCGACTACGACCTCACCTTTGCGGTGGTCGGCGGCACCAAGGCGCTCGTCAAAGCGCTCGTGGCCGAGAGTCGGCTCGACGCCGTAGTGGTTTCGGGCGATGCGCCCTTGGTCACCTTGCGTGGCAACCCCGACAAAGCGGGTCTCCTCTACCAGGAATTCCCGTCGCCTCATGGGGTGGGTCCCTTGGATCCCGTGAAGTGGAAACAGGCCTTGGCGCGCGGCTGAGCTCTTGCGCGGCATTGCCTGGCATGTCATGGTCCGTTGTGCCGCTTAACAGGTGTGCTCTGCACAGTTGTCTAGGGGTTTCCGAAGCATTCGGAAGCCCGTGGCATCGCATGCATCGCTCTCCCGCCCGGCGTGGACGTCCACGGACCAAGGAGTTCTCCCTTTCATGAGCAAGCTATTCGCACAGGTCGAGACGATGGGCCACGAGCAGGTCGTCTTTTGCCACGACCCCTCTTCGGGTCTTCGCGCCATCATCGGCATCCACGACACGACGCTTGGCCCCGCATTGGGTGGCACGCGGCTTTGGTCGTATGAAAGCGAGGAGGAGGCCCTCAGGGACGTCCTGCGTCTCTCGCGGGGCATGACCTTCAAGGCGGCTTGCGCGGGCCTGTCGCTCGGAGGTGGCAAGGCCGTCATCATCGCCCGTCCCGAGCAGAAGACGGAGTCCATGTTCCGGGCCTTCGGACGCTTCGTGAATTCGCTCGGCGGCCGATACATCACGGCCGAGGACGTGAACACCTGCGTGACCGACATGAACAACGTGCGCATGGAGACTCGTTACGTCACCGGAGTGTCCCCCGCCCTCGGTGGCAGCGGCGACCCTTCGCCCGTCACGGCCCTGGGCGTGTTCTGCGGACTCAAAGCGGCCGTGGAGTACCGCCAGAAGCGCACCGACCTGCGCGGACTCAAGGTTGCCGTGCAGGGTGTGGGCAACGTGGGCCGTTACCTCTGTAGCTACCTTCACGAGCAGGGCGCCAAGCTCTACGTTTCCGACATCTCGCAAGAACGCCTGCGCGAGGTGGAGCGCGCCTATGGCGCCACGGCCGTGGCCCAAGAGGAAATCTACGGCCTCGATGTCGACGTGTTCGCGCCCTGCGCACTGGGGGCCATCCTTAACTCCAAGACGATCCCCCTCATCAAGGCGCCCATCGTGGCGGGCGGAGCCAACAACCAGCTCGAGGACGAGTCGGTGCACGGACAGATGCTCTGCGAACGACGCATCACCTATTGCCCCGACTACGTCATCAACGCCGGCGGACTTATCAACGTTTACAACGAGCTCCTGGGTTACGACCGCGAGCAGGCCCTGGGCGAAGCCAAGAACATCGGCACGAGCATCGCCGCTATATTGGCCGACGCCGAGCGGGAGGGCATCACGACGCACGAGGCGTCTGGACGTTTCGCAGAGCGTCGTATCCGTGCCGTCAAGGACATGAAGATCCTGAGCACGCTCGACGCTTCGGGCATTGGCCGACTGAGGAAATGATGCCCCCATGATGCGCGCCGCGGCCGATTATCTTCCCACCCGTTTCTGGCTCATGAAGAGCGAGCCCGACGTGTTCTCGTTTGCCGATCTCGTGGCGCGCGGCGCGGCGGGGGAGCCGTGGGATGGGGTGCGCAATTACCAAGCCCGCAACTTTATGCGCGATCACATGCGCGTGGGGCACTGGGTCCTGTTCTACCACTCCAACGCCGACCCGGCTGGCGTGGCGGGAGTGGCGCGCGTGGTGCGGGAGGCCACGCCCGACCTGTCGTCGATCGATCCACGTTCCCCCTACTTCGATCCTAAAGCCACGCGCGAAGATCCACGTTGGCACTGCGTCACCGTCGGACTGCCGACGCCGCTAGCGCGTTTCGTTCCGCTCGAAGAGCTCCGCGCCGATGCTAGGCTCGGCGAGATGCTCCTGTTGCGACCGGGGCAGCGCTTGTCGGTGCTTCCCCTCGACTTCGCGCAATTCGCCCGCGTGTGCCAACTCGGTGGGCTTGACCCCGCGGCGCTCGCGTTGGAAAACGACTGAACCTCCCCCTCCCGGATATTGAAGGAGATCCCATGACGCTTCCCAAGAACGTTTACATCGTGGCCGCCAAGCGGACGCCCGTGGGTCGCTTCCAGGGACAGCTCAAGTCCATGCAGGCTGCTGAACTCGGCGCCGTGGCGGTGAAGGCGGCCGTGGCGCAGGCGGGCGTGAAGCTCGAGTCCATCGATGAAATCCTCATGGGCGAAGTGCTGACTGCCGGCGTCGGGCAAGCCCCCGCGCGTCAAGCGGCCCTTTACGCCGGGCTCCCCAACAGCGTGGCGGCCACCACGGTGGGTAAGGTATGCGGCAGCGGCCTGAAATCGGTGATGCTCGCCACGCAGAGCATCGCGCTCGGCGATGCGCATGTGGTTGTGGCCGGGGGGCAGGAGAGCATGACCAACGCTCCCTACATCATGCCCACAGCGCGAGAAGGCATGCGTATGGGGAACAAGGAAATCGTCGACAGCATGATGTTCGACGGGCTTTTCGATCCCTACAACAAGATGGCCATGGGCGCGTGCGCCGAAACCTGCGCGCGCGAGTATTCGCTCTCTCGCGCAGAGCAGGATGCGTTTGCCGTCGAGAGTTACGTGCGTGCGCGGAGGTCCATCGAGACGGGCGCCTTCAAGGCCGAAATCGTCCCGGTGACGGTGACCTCCGGGAAAGTCACGGCGATTGTTGACACCGACGAAGAGCCCGGCGCCGCCGACCTCGCCAAAATGCCCAGCCTCCGCCCCGCCTTTGACAAGGAGGGGACCATCACCGCCGCCAACGCTTCGAAGATAAACGACGGAGCCGCAGCGCTCGTGCTCGCGTCGGAGGAGGCAGTGAAGGCGCAGGGCCTCAAGCCTTTGGCCAAGATCGTGGCCTACGCAACGCACGCGCAGGATCCCAAGTGGTTCACCACGGCTCCCGTGGAGGCCATTAAGAAAGCCCTTGCTCGAGCCAACCTCAAGGTGTCCGACATCGATCTCTGGGAAATCAACGAGGCCTTCGCCCTCGTTACCATGGCGGCCATGCGCGCTCTCGACATTCCACACGACAAGGTCAACGTCCACGGCGGCGCGGTGGCCATCGGGCACCCCATCGGTGCGAGCGGCGCGCGCGTTTTGACCACGCTGCTCTACGCTCTCGAGGCCCACGGCAAGAAGCGAGGACTCGCCACGCTATGCATTGGCGGTGGCGAGGGCGTAGCGCTCATCGTCGAACGCGCGGACGCCTGAGGGCGTGGCGCTCGGCGAGGCTCTCGCGCTGGCGAGCGACAACGTGCTGTCGCCCTCGGTGCTTTGTTTTTTCCTCGGAGCGGTAGCCACCCTCGTGCGGAGCGATCTCAAGATCCCCGAGGCGGTCTATTCACTCCTCACCACCTACCTGCTGTTTGCCATCGGCCTGAAGGGCGGCGCGGAACTCTCCCATGCCCCGTTGGAGATCGTGTGGAAGCCCCTGGCGTGCGGAGTGGCCCTGGGTGTCGTCACTCCGGCTGTGGCCTTCATTGGCGCGCGCGCCGGCCGCCAGTCGGTGGCCGACGCGGCCGCCCTCGCGGCGCATTATGGCTCAGTGTCGGTTGTGACTTTCATTGCGACCATGGGCTTCCTGGAGCGGCTGGGCACACCCGCCGAATCCCATGTCAACGCGCTGGTGGTTGTGATGGAGGTGCCCGCCATTGTGCTCGCTCTCCTGATCGCGCACGTGCTGGGCCCCGCGCGCACGAACGGCCCCCCGCGGAGGCTGCGTGAGGCCATGCGCGAAGTCGTCACCGGCCGCAGCCTCCTGCTCATGCTCGGCGGGTTGGTCATCGGAATCCTCTCGGGAACGCAGGGCTATGCGCGCGTGGAACCCTTCTTCGGGCCTCCCTTCCAAGGGGTGGTGGCACTCTTCCTCCTGGAAATGGGCATGCTCGCCGCGCGAAGGCTCCAGGCCCTCCGGCGCGCCGGCGCGTTCGTTGTGGCGTTCGGCACCTGTGTTCCGCTGATAAACGCGGCCCTTGGTCTAGCGCTCGCGCGCGGTGTGGGCCTCGCGTTGCCGGAAGCCACCGTCCTGTCGACCCTAGCGGCGAGCGCCTCCTATATCGCCGCACCGGCGGCCGTGCGCCTCGCGCTGCCGGAAGCCAACCCCTCGCTCTACCTCAACGCGGCGCTCACCGTGACTTTCCCTTTCAACCTCATCATCGGCATCCCGCTCTACCACGCCGCCGCGCGTTTCGTTTACGGCCTCTGAATTTCCCGAGGAATCCCCCAGCCATGTCGCACGCCCTCAGTCCAATGAAGGTCCTGTCGCTCACCTGCGAGCAGAGCGTCCGTGCTCGGCTGCTCGACATGCTCAGCGCGCGCGGAGGAGTGCGCAATGCGCGCGTCACCGAGACGCGCATGGAGGAACTCGACGGCGACACGCCCGTGGATCTTCACGAGACGCAGTACATCATCGAGTGCGTGGTGAATCCCGAAACCGTGGGCCCCATCGTCGATGCGCTCGTGGCCGATTTCTTGCCGCACTTCGACGTGGGATTCTATGTGCACGACGCTTTGGTTTTGCGTCCGAGGATGTTCGCCAAGGGGTGAGGGACTGTTTGCTGGAAACGGTCCCCCCTGTTTTGAGTCCACTTTTCCCGGATCGCTGTTCGCTGTTCGCTGTTCGCCGTGAACGGTGAACGGTGAACGGTGAACGGTTCATTCGGGCGTTGTTCTCGGCTGTCTATGGGTTGGGCAGCGCCTTTTTTTCGACATCCGTCATTGGCTGACGCAGGCCGGCAAGTCCCTTTTCCTCGAGATTCGTGAGAGATCTCGGATGTGAGCAGCCCCCTCGGCAATGGCACGGGACTTGAAGGGAGACCTCCCGGAAGCCCTCGTCCCCCGTGGACCTCGGGCCATTACGGCATTGGAGGAATCGCCATGACTCGCCCCTTCGTCCGCGCCAAGCGCCCCGCGCCGTCGCGACTCCCCGTCCTCGCTCTCATCGCAGCGGGCCTGCTTTCAGGCGCTTGCAAAAAGGATGGATTCGGCGGGAACAAGACTCCACAGCCGGTGACCAAGAAGCCTCTCGCTCCTCCACCCGAAGTAAAACCCCCGCCCAAGGCACCACCTGCTCCTCCCCCTGTGGAAGGTCCAGCCGTCGTTCTTGAGCTGCAGCCCGCCCCGCCCGAGGCGTGGTGGAATAGCTGCGTGAAAGTAACATACAAGGGCCAGTCGTTCGACGCGGGCTGTTCGAAAACAACAGGACTGAAGTCGATAGTCATCCCTGTCGAAAAAGGAGAAACGTGCGCCTCGCTGACCTTCGAAATCACGACGTTCAAGAACCAGGGCTCCGCATGCGTCGAAAGAATGCGCGCGGGTCAAACGTGCGAAGGGCCATACGGTGACACTCCCGACTTCACTCGCGTGTCGAGCGAGGCGGACGCGCGTAATTTCCAATGGCTGAGCGAACCGCCCAAACCCGATTCCTGGCTGCGCTTTGAGGATCAGCCTTCTGAGAACATCGATGCCGTGGCGGCCGACCCCTCGCGCGCGAGTGAACTCGGCATCGACTACAACGACATCGTGCTGCGCATCGTTCCCAAGGAAGTCGCCGTGGAGGTCAAGCAGGGAAGCAAGAGCTCGGCGGCTGGCACTCCGGCAGGCTGTCGCTAGGGCGGAGCCCGACACCCCGCGGTTTCCTGGATCTTTGCGGCTTTCCGTGAAAAACTCCCTCCCGCGCGCGGGCTCCTGAGGGTAGGCCGCGCGCGGCCTCGTTTTTCGCGAGGCTCCTTTTTTCGCCAGGCTCCTAATGGGAGGGTGCAAACCACGTGGGCAGGAATAATCGCAGTCGGGGCACGGGCGGAAGGGGGCGCGGCAATCGCTCGCGCGACGAGGAGTTCCTCCGCGACAAAGGCGTCGTGAAGGGGAAGGGCGGTGCTGCCGCCGCCACCGGGCGAGAAGGTCCGGCACGCGAAGGGCAAGGTTCGCGCGGTGGATTCCGGGGTCGCTTTGGCCCCGCTCGCTTCCGTGATGGCGGTTCGAACGTCGACTACGACTCTGTGCTTCTCACGCGTTTCGGAGAAAACGCACTTGTCGCCATGGCGCGCCGCACCGACGATCGCCTGCGCACGATGCTCGCGGGAGGAAAGCTGCTGCCTGGCGACGTTCCTCACTCCGCCAAAGGCGCTACCGAAGCCTCCGCCGAAACCTCCCCCACGACGTTAGCCTCCACGTCTGCGATGCTCCCACCGCAAAGCGGCAAAGGTGCCCGGGGCCCGCAAGGTGGACCCGGTTCTCCCGGTGCCCCCGGTACTCCCGGTTCGCAACCCGCTTCAGGCGCTCTTCAGCCCTCCCGTAGTTATCTCGGGCAGAAATTCCTCCGGCGTCCCCCGGTTGCCGAGCCCGCAGCCGGGGGGGCGACTGCGGCCGAGCCGAAAGTCCTTCCAGCCGAACCCAAGCTTTCTTCGCTCATTGGCCCGAGCAAGCGCGAAACCACCGTGACAGAGGGAGGCCTGCGACTCGACCCTTGGCAGGCCGAGGCTCTCGAAGCCTTGCTCTCGGGCGCCAATATCGTCGTCGACGCTCCCACTTCCGCGGGCAAGACACGCGTCATTGAAGCTCTCCTCGAACACAAATTCAAGGAAGGCATCAAGCTCGTCTACACGAGCCCCGTCAAGAGCCTCTCCAACGACAAGTACCGCGAGTTCTCCGAGAAGTATGGCAAGGAGAAGGTCGGCATCAACACGGGCGACTTCAAGGAGAACCTCGGCGCGCCCATCATCCTTGCCACCCTCGAAACCTACCGGAACAGTTTGCTGGGCGTGGAGCCCAACATGAACCGCCGCGTGGTTGTGTACGACGAGTACCACTACCTGCAAGACGAATCGCGCGGCTCGGCTTGGGAGGAGAGCATCATCCTCACGCCCAAGGAATCGCAGTTGGTGCTGTTGTCGGCGAGCGTTCCCAACGCCGAGGATTTCGCCACGTGGATCGAGGGCCTCTACGGAAAGCCGTGCAAGGTCATCCGTATTACGGAGCGTCCAGTTCCGCTCGTGGATCTCGTGCACACTCGATGGGGGTGGATCCTCGGCGACGAGCTCAAGCTCGGTGAGGAGGACGTGGCCAAACTTCGGCGCATGCTGCGCGGCGCGAAGACCCGCCGGTTCCTTAAGCAGAAAGAGGAGATCGACGCCATGCTCGCCCCCATGGGCGCAGCACTCGAGCGCAACCTCGGCCCGGTGGTGGTGTACGCTGGGCGACGCGCGAGCGTTGAAGCCTCGGCGCAGGCCTTCGCCAAGGCCCTGCGCGGCGAATGGCGGGGCGAAGACGCCGCGAAACTCCACGCGCGCTTGGCGGATCTCCCTGGTTGGGACTACGTCCCCGCCGAACTCCAGCGCCTCATAAAGAAACACGGCATCGCCTACCACCACAGCGGCATGATCCCTCCGGGTCGAGTGGCCATTGAGACGCTCCTCAAGGAGGGCTGCTTGCGCGTCTGCACGGGCACCATGGGCATCTCGCTCGGAGTCAACTTCGCGGTGCGCAGCGCCGTGGTGTCCGACGAAACGCGACCGAGCGAGGGCGGTGAGTCCCGCTATTCCAACAGCGAAATCCTCCAAATGCTCGGCCGCGCCGGGAGACGGGGCCACGACAAACAGGGCTTTTCGCTCTGGGTGAATGCGGGGCGGTACGCCGAGCAGCGCCCGCGCGCGCGCGAGGCCTGCACGAGCTCGCTCAAGTTCGACCCCACCACTGTGCTGGGCATACTTGGCCAGCATGAGAACCTCGCCTACCTGTCCGACTTCTACCGCAAGTCGTTCTTCATGCGCGGCAAGGATCCGAGCCTTGTGCTCGTGGAGGATCACGATCTCATCTCGGGCCTGCTCTACAAGCGTTTCGGGCACACGGTCCTCAACACCGAGAACATCCCCCAGACGTACGCTCGTCACTTGGAAGGCAAGCGGAGAAGCGATAGCCCGTGCGCCACGTGTCCGGCAAAAACCGATTGTCATGGCCTCATGGAGCAGGCGCGCGCGAGCACGCTAAATCGCATCGTGCAGCATCTTTGCAAAGTGAAAGCCCTCGACGGTCACAAGCCCTCGCGCCTTGGTCAACTCGCGCGCCACTTTCCCCAGGCCGGTGGCCTTATCGTGGCGAGCTGGATAGCGTCGGGGCGTTTCGGGGCGCACAATTTCCGCGATCTCGTGCAGGCCATGGCGTGCTTCTGCTCGGCGCACTTCAAGGACATCCCCGACACCTACGCCAACGGCGATCTCATCCGCGGGTTGGGCGTCCCCCGCCTCATCGAAACCTACTACCCCGAGGATCTGTTCCCCGAGTTCTACGACGACGCGCCGGCGCGCGGCGGGTACGAACCCGGCACGCGCGTCTTCCGCGAGGCGAACCCCGCGGCCGCCTCGCTGGTCTCGGCGTGGCTCGATCGCAACATGCCTTGGGATGCCCTCGTGGAAGCGCACACGTCGAAGTACTTCTCGGCGGGCGATTGCATGATGGTGCTGTTCCGTTTCTCCACGTTCCTGCAATCGTGCGCTCGCCTGCAGAACTACGACCCCGACCTCTCCGCTCTGGCGAAGGACGCGCTCAAGCGCCTGCTGCGCGACCCGTTGGATGCGCGCAACCGCATGCTCGTCGACGACGAGCCCGAGACCGTGGAAGTCTCCGAGCAGCTCCCCGTCGACGACGAACTGGACGCGGATGCGCAGGTGGGTGCGGCTGCCACAAGCGGCGCTGGTGTCGCGGTCGAGACCGCCGACGTTGCGACCTCCTCTGTGCCGAACCCGAAGCGCAAAGGCCGACCCGCGGTCGTCGCCACCTCATCCCCCGCCGCGGCTCCCGCTAAACCAGCCCCTGCGAAAGCGCCGGTGGAAGCTTCGGTGGAGGCTACGAAGAACCTCACGCCCGCGAAGGAGTCCGAGGACGGAACAGCCTCGGGGACGCGACGCAAGCTCTCGCTGTTTCGTCGTCGGGAAACGAGCAAATTGCCATGATGGTAACTTGTCCCCGGCCGCCGTGTCCGCACTCCCCCTCGAGCAACGCGGAGAGCTTTCGCCCGCGGAGAAGTTCGATCTCCTGCGGGGCGACGCGTCGTACACGTTGACGCAAGCGGCGCGCCGCGAGTCCGACTTTTCGGCGGTGAGTTGGGCCGGCCTCTGCCATGGATGGGCCCAAGCGGCGCTCGCGTACGAGGAACCGCAACCGAAAGTGGTGCGTGGCGCGGGCGGCTTCGACATCCCCTTCGCCTCGTCGGATCTCAAGGCGCTGTTGTCCTACTGGATGGGCGAAGCCTCCGACGGGCGCACCCGTTTCGTGGGGCGACGTTGCGACACGGTTCCCGATGGGTCGCCCGCCTGCAACGACCTCGACGCGGGCGCCTTCCACGTCGTGCTCGCGAATCTCCTGGGCCGAGCAGGTCGTGGATTCGTCGTGGACTTCGATCCGGGCCGCCCCATTTGGAACTATCCCGTCCACGCCTACACCACCCGTGTCGTAGGAACCCCGAGCCCCGGCTCGGTCGAAGTGGAGACCGTGGTTCGACATCCTTCGCTTGCCCGTCCGCGCGCCGTCGCCTACGCGGGAAAACCGGATCTCTACTCGGAGACGACGGTGCGCCTTCGCTACCGTCTCGAACTCGATGGCCAGAGGCAAATCGTGGGCGGCACCTGGCTCGTGGCCGATCACCCGGATTTCCTGTGGACGCAGGAGGTGAAGGGGTTCGCTGGGATTTTCGCTCCCTTGCGGGATCTGGTGAACCCCATCGAGAGCTCATCGGGAGGGTGATGCGCGTGGTCGGACAAGGCGCGGCATGAACGAAACGGGTCGTTCGCCTCAGACCTTTTGCCCGGATGCTTCGAGTCGTGAGTGCGCGCTCCATTCTCGGATGAACTCGACCGAAACATCCGCTTACCGGCATCCGCCAACGATGGAACACGGATGGAACACGGAGGGCCTAAAGGTGAAACGTGCGTCTGCCGATACGTAAATGGGGGTCGTAGGGAGCTAACGCACTCGGATTGGAGCGCACATGATCACAAAGCACACTCGCAACAGATTGCTTGCATTAGGGTTTCTTATTGTTTTGGGGACTTCGGGATGTGCTGGGCCTGGAAATGAAAAGGGGGCCGGCACAGAGCAAAGGGCTAGAGCCCGCGATGAACCGACGCGGTATTGCCTTGCTGTTTTGCCTGACAGAAGCGAAAGGTTCGGGTTCAGATTCGACTTCGAAAATCAAAGGGCCACGTGGGGCTACGATGTCTACAACCCAGTCAATGACCTATCTGGGCTATCGGACATAGCGTACGCAGGTGAAAGTCCACTTCGGGGAACCTTTACTCCGGGAGACACCTTGTTTCGTTTTGTGAGGAATGGAGTTGAATTGAAAGTCGAGTGGAAAGTCAATGGAACATACGATGGAATTATGCAATTCCACTACGGTAGTGAGGTTTTCGCGTGTTCGAACCAGAGTTTCCGTTTTAAAGGAGGTCGTTGAGAATTCAGGGTCGCGGATTTCACCCTTGTGAGTTCGATGGCCACATCGGGTCCTTCTGAGGAGAACTGCCAAAGTTCACCAGGTCGCCGATTCCACATGCGTCATGTCCGGCGGAGGCACACCGCCTTCCGAAAGCGCTGGCAACGTCAATCGTCCGCGCTCCTGGGGCACATCGGGGAGCGGCAAAACCCGCTCATAGGAGTCGATGGCCGACATGGCGGCCACGGCGCGCTCCTCTTCGCTGCACGACGCGCAGGAGGAAGCGACCATGAGGGAGTAAAGATAGGAGAGCGAGTAGGCCCCCCAGAGGTGGTCGTCGCAGGCGTTCAGACCGGCGAGGGCACCTTTGCCTGAGGGGCATTTCACATGAAGATGCCCGCACTGGGTGTTGCCTTTGAGGACATCCCCCGTTTCGCGGATCCGTTCGACGTCGGCCGCAGTCAAACCCACCGAGCAATCGGAGTGACGCGCCTCGTGCACGAGCGTGCTAGGCCCCGACACCCGAACAGGCACTTCCCGGCCCGAGGAGTCGGTGGGGAAGGCGAGGGTCGTGTAGCCCGGCAAGATGGAAATGAGCCCGTCGCGCATGCTCGAAACCGGGTACTCCGCATTCAGGCCGAGCGCCACCGAGGGGTTCCGGTTCAGGTACGACTCGTACCAAACGAGGGTCCCGAAGTTCTGCGCGGTGAGGAACGCCTTGTCGCTCTCGGCTTCGCCCACGAGGAGTCCCGTCGTCAGCGCGCGCGCGTCGGGTTCCGATCCGAGGAACACGCGGACGCGCTCAGCGACGTAACGCAGCACGCCGTCGGCGTCGGCGGTTCCGAACGCGCGCGAGAAGTAGCTCCCGCGGGGCGCTTCGAAACGCATGGAGCCGAGGGCCAGGAGGTCCTTGCGCACGAGCAGGCGTTGGTTGTCCGCGAGCCCCGTGTCGAACGCGAACTTCGCGCGCCCGGCGAGTTCCTTTTCGTAACGGGCTTCGATTTGAGCGGCCTCGGCCTGGGTGAAGGCGATCTGCTCGGTGCGCGCGGCGGGGCCGTTGCCGCCTCCGCCGTCCTTGCCGTCGCCGTCGTTCCCGCGGGGGGGCGTGACGACGGTTTCGCCCGCATCCCCATCCGACCACGTCCCGCAGGACGAGAGGGGAACGGTGAGCACGGCGAGCGCGCAGGCAAGTGCTCGCAGGATGCGCGGCGTTGGGCGGACGTGCCCACCAAAAATTCGGGAGGGAGTGTTCGTGCGATGGAGAGTCATTGAAGACCTCTAAGGGGAGCGCCGAGCGCAACCGCGTCGGGCGTCTGGGAGAGGAGATCCCGCAGGGGCTCGGCAAACTGCGCGGGATGCCGCGAAGCGAGCTGCCTGAGCTGCAAGAGGCAGAAGGAGCGGGCGCTCGAAGGGAGCTGCCTTTGTGCATCGAGCGCGCATCGGCCAAGGTCATCGAAGAGGGTTCCACGCAGATGTGGTGTCCTTTGGACTTCCGCTTGCCTCTGAGCGACCTCGGCCGCGAAACGAAGGAGGGACGGGGGCGTTTCGTGGGGGTTGCGCTCGACCTCGGCGCGATAGGTTGCCGCATCGGGGGCGTTGAAGGGAAGCGGGGAACGCTGGGCATGAGCCGAATCCATTGACGTGTCAGCGTCCCGTTTTTTATCGGGGGACACCAGGGGCTTATCGGGCTCTAGAGCCCCGAACTCCCCTGCCGTGGAAGACAGTCGCGCCGATGCTCCGGAGAAAGGGGCCGGGGAATCGCTCACAGGGAACTCGCCAAACACGGTGATTATGGCAATTGCCGCACCGGACAAGAGCGCGGCGCCGGCCACCCTGGCCAGGAGACGCCCGCCCCTGCGGGGCCTCTTTCCGCGGATGACGCGGGGCACTCGCGGCGTGCGTGGCATGGCGTCCTCCATGTGACCTTTGGGCTGTCGGCTGCTCGAAAGCTAACAGTGCTCCCCCCGCTTCACAAGGACAAGTCAGAGCAGCCCCAGGAGGTCGAGGCCCAGGGAGAAGGAGGGGCGCCCGAAATCGCGAGTGGGAAAGAGGAGCGAGGCCTCGAGCCCACCCAATCCGAGGAAAGCACGCACGATGGGTGTGCTTTCAACGGCGTCCGTGCGCTCGTGGACATAACGGGCCTGCCCTCCGCCCAC
>JBIKVI010000280.1:0-5908 GCA_044356935.1 Silvanigrellaceae bacterium
AGACGCGAGAGGGCGATGTCACTCACGAGGGCAACCTCCCACCGGCGCTTGCGCACGTGCTGTGGTCCAGCGCGCAGGGAGTAGGAGGCCCGCAGGAACCGGAGGACCGTGACCGAGGGCGCGAGCGTGTAGATGTTCTGTCCGGTGCCGAACTTGGAGTTGCCATAGCGATCCGCTTCGATGGATGCCAGCAGGCCGAGAGCACCCGCGCCGAGGAACTGTCGTCGAGAAACACTCTTGCGCGATCCTCGGGCATCGGCGATCAATGGATGAATTTTCGAGAGGGGAATGAAGTAGCCGAGGTCACCCTCTCGGTGCCGGGCGCTCACGACGCCGACGACGTCGCCGCGCGCGTCAAGCACCGGGCCGCCGCTGTTACCCGGCAACACGAGCATGTCGACCACCACAAGGTTGTCGTTGGCTTTGGCCACGGGGCCGCGCGTGAGGATGTGGAGCTGTGTTTCCGAAAGTCCCGTCGACGACAAAGGCGAGATCCCCACCGGATGGCCGATGGTGGCGAGTTCCTCGCCCGGGCGGTAACTGCGGTTGGCAGGAGCGAGGCGCAGCGACACCGCCCCGTGGGGGCGCGGTAGCCTTAGCACGGCCAAGTCATTGCCGGGATCGGCAGCCGCCACCACGACACCTTCCTCGTAGTCATAGAGTCCCCGCTTTCGGGTGCGTGGGTCGTAGCCAACGCGCAAAGGCTTGTCGCCCACAACACAATGCCATGCCGTGAGAACGAGATCGGGCGCGACGAAGGCTCCGCTACACAGGCCCGACGAGAGGATGTAGACCACGCCGGGAAGCGCGTCATCGTAGATCTTGGACCAGTCGGCGTGAGACGCCTCGCCGTTCCCTTGCGAGGGTCGAGGAACGACGGACGCCGCTTCGTTTCCCTGCGCTCGGCTCGGGGTCGCAGCCTTCGTCTCGTTTCCTAAGGCGCGGCTCGGGACCGCGGCCGTGAGGAACGCTCCCGACGCGAAGAGCAACGTTAACGTTTGGCCGAATACCTTACGAAGCAGGGGGCCGGTCGCCATGGCGACGAATCGGACTGTCATGGTACCCTTTCCTCGGGATGAGCGCTGCCGGCGTGCCCGGCGCGAACGTCGGTGAGTGTAACAGGTGGAGGGGCGTGCAGGCAGCTCCTCGCCCGAAAGGAGTCATCGCCGTGTGTTACTTTCGTGTCCCCGGTGCGCCGCGCGTCGCAGTGATTGTCCCCATGAGCGTGCTCTTGGCCATCCTCGTCGCGGTTCCCGGGGTTTCGCGCGCGCAGGTTGACAAAGCGCCGCCTAGCGACAGTCTTAGGCCAACCTCTGAAAGGTCGTCTGCTGCCGCACCTGCAGCGGCACCTCCCGCCCCCGGTTCGCGTGCGACAACCCCGCCCTCGCCTAAGCCCGAGAATTCCTCTCAGGAGGTCAAGTTCGGGGCCGATGCGGCGCATGAGGGCGACCCGGAGTCCGAAATCATCGAAGAGGAGGCCTCACGCGAAGCGGAACTCGAAGCCATGCAAGACGGACTCCACTTCGGGCCTTCCTTATCGCTAGGCATCCCCCACTGGAAGTTCGCCCTCGATGCGCGCTGGGGAGCCGCCGGATTCTCCATGAGCTATGGCTACGTGTCGCGGAACTTGGGATCGACCGCCCTCACGATAACCAACGTGGAGGCGACGGTCCGTGTGTTCCCATTCCACACTCCGTTTTACGCCGGGATGGGTGTGGGTCGACAGGTGCTGCGCGCCGAGAAGTCGCGCGCCGGAAGCGCTACTGCCCTTGAAAAGGTGACGTCGACATACCTGTCGCCGCACGCGGGCGTGCAGTACCACCTCACGCGCGGATTCTTCCTCGCCCACGAGATGGGTTTCGTTCTGTTCGCGTCATCAAGGCGCGAGGGGGCGCTCGCCGCGGGCGCGGGTTCACCGCGCCAGACGCCCAATGGCGACGACGTAGCGCAAGTGAGAGAGGTGGGCGATCGGTATGCGCGCCACTGGACTCCCATGGTGACGCTCGCGCGTTTGGGTTTCCTTCTCTAAGTCGCCGCCTCTCGGGTAACCCGTTAACGAGTGGTCAACGGAACTTTCTCTCGCCGGTTGCCGCAACCGACTTCTCCATCCTAGACGTGGTCGCGCGGCCTTTCCTGGCTCTCCTTCCCGATACTTCCAGCAGTGGGGCAATGGAGGCGACGGTGTTCTTTGCGGTGGCATGGGCGCTCAACCCTCTCTCGTGGCCCTCGACAATGCCATGACCCTCGACTTCCCGCGCGCACCCAGCGTTTCCGTGGAGTCTATCGCCGAGAATCTCGCGCGTCTCGATCCGGCTTTGGAAAGCAGCTTGAGGGAATTCCTTGAGGCTATGCGGCGAAAAGATGCGTTCGCTGAGCGTGCATGGGTACCCGCCACTGGGGGGCTCCCGTCAATTCACGACGAAATTCTTGTGGCAAGCCTGCCTTCGCATTGCAGGAGCGAGAAGCATGGGACGTTTCTGCGTCAGGTCGTCGTGCGCGAGACTACGGAAACGAGGATAGTCTATCATTTCGATGTGGATCTCCTTAAGGAAATTGAGGCTTCCCCTCTCGATTTTTCGTATCTCGTGGTGCACGAGTGGCTCTGGGATCACGCTTCCGACGCGGGAACGATTCGCACCTTGAACGCCTACCTGCACAGCCCCCAGATTCTGGCAGCCACGCCTGAGGACTTTCGACAGACTTTGTTCCGGCTTGGGTTTCGGTTCGGACTCAATCGACTTCGACCGAGCCGGTCGGCGACGTTGACTATCTTCGATGCACCTAGCGCGAAGGGTGGCATCGAGTGGGAACCGAAGGTCTTTCGGAGCACAGGCGAAGAGCGTCTGACTCTGCGCGTGGTCAATGCGTCGACATTCGAAATCAAGCTTGGGGGTTCTCAACTTGCACAGAATCTCTCGATTGTCCCCTCGGAAGATCCGAGCCTCCCTTCCGAGGCTTTCGTGGTTCTGAACAAATCCTCATCCTTGATCTTCTGGGGAGTCGATGGCCTTGGCGAGGTGCACCCAAACCAGAGCAAAGGTCCGGCCTTCGTAAGGTTTGATTAGGGCCTGTTGAGGTTTTGGTACAATCGAAAATTGGCGCTCTCACATCGTGCATTCGACGTGCTCCGCGGCGTTGATTCTCGAGGTAGCCCTGCTACCCCTTCGAACCAACGCCGCGTTCGCCCGTCAAATGCCCTCGGAGATCTCACAATTTTCGAGGCTGACCAAAACCTCAAGAGGCCCTAGACCAAAAAAGAAGTAAACAGATGTGGCGACTAAAAGGCGGTCGTGGGATCAAAATGCTGAAAATCTGCAAAAATTTGCCGACATTTGCAAACGTTAAGGGAGGGGGGTGGGACGGAACACTAAGGATTCACGCGCAACGTCGCGACTCCGACCGTCAGCTCCTCCAAGCTTACGACGAGAAGACCATCTGGAAAAGCGACAACACTGGTCGGCCCTTGTTTTGCGCTCAGTGCAGGTGAGTTCCATTCGATTCGACGGGCGAGAAGCTGCGGAAGCCTTGCATCGCTGACGTCCCAGATGTTACCTTGCGCAAAATTGTCGTCACCGGCGGTGTAGTGGCTTTGTGCATACAATCGATTCCCAACGGCTGCGACAACGCTGGCGTTTGTGGACGTCAGGTTAGCGGTCACGCGCGGTGCGGAGGGATCCGAGACGTCTATGAGAGCTACGCCAGTGTCAGTATAGGTCCATCCGCCTGCACCCCCCGAGTTCCCCACGGCAATGATTCCGTCTCTCACTTTGACCATCATGCCATTGGAACCGTTGTCATCCTTCAGGAAAGTAGGAACGCTTGCATCACCGAAACTGGTTGAAGCGAGTCCACCCAACAGGACCGGGATTGCCACATCGGAAACATCGAAAACCGCAAAGGAAGACACACCGGCTGCAACGGAGCGAACGAAAAGCTTCGAGCCATCCATGAGGACACGACGGCCGTTCGGGTAGCTCGAAATGTTTGCCGAGACAACGGGGGCTGCGGAGTTGCGCAAGTCCAAAAGACGCACGCCGTCTTGACAAGCGACAGCACCTCGATCTCCCGCTACAGACAGGGACCTCGGACTAGTGCAGCCGGGCAACGATAGCGTCGCGCGCACGGTGGGTGTTAAAGGAACAGTGACATCACGCACATCGAGCAGCGAGGACGAGAGGACGAACAGCAGCCCCGGAGATGTCGCAATATCGGTCGCAGTCGCAGCAGGAAGACCTGAGTACAGAGTCAAAGGCAATACCGTATCGCGCGCGGATGCAACTTGACTTTGACGTTGCAGGACGTCTATTCCACCGCCATTTCGAGCAACGAAAACCGTATCGCCATCAATAGCCAGACCCCCTCGTCGCCAAACTCCATCGGAGAGTGCTCGTCCTAGAATCGTTACTTTGTCCGCAACCGAGCCAATCGATGTTGGTGCGCTCAACGCGCAGCGTGCGCCGCGCAACGCGTCGAAATAAGTCACCGAGTCCGCAAGGCGTAGCGAACCTGGACCCGCGTGCCCCTGCGACCCAGCGTCACCTCCTCGTGCAGCAAAAACAAGCCCGCTCGTTGCTTTGAAAAAATCTCCCGCGGAAGTGGCCTCGGCAATTGGCAATAACGGAATTGTCTGTATCGGCTGGCCGCTCACAGGATGAGCGGCGCTCGTTTGGCCATTGGCAGGTAACGGAGCATACGGAACAACAATCCCTCGACCAGAAACCCTTGAAGGCGCATCCGTGTTCGGTCCGTGGAAGGCCAGACCAGCATCGAGGTCAACAGAAAGGTCGATCCACTCAGATACATTACCTACGAGATCATGAACGCCATCCAGGGTTTGACAGGCCATCGACGCACCCGTCACTCTGGGCGTGCCCTCGCTCACGCGGCACCCCGAGCGTTCACGGGTCCGGGCTGCAGCCACGCGCCACTCTACGTCGCTCGAAAGCTTGAATCTCCGTCTCGGCGGAGCATTCGTATACGTTTCGACGAAACCTGCCGCGGACGCGTCGGCGTTCCTTGCCCCGCAGGCGGTCGCGAAGTCGTTGAAGGTGCCACCTGCTGCTGGCTGAACCCCTTGAAGCGAAACTAGGGTCGCGCCCGCCTGACCGAACGGGATGCTGTCTTTGAGTGAGCCTTCATATTTGTCGATGGCAAAATCGTAGGCCAGCGCGGAAAGTTCCGACGGCCAAATCTCTTTTGCGAGGAAGACCATCCCTGTTGGAACATGTGCGATCGTCGACACGGGTGAAAGCGCAATCGGACCATCCGGGGCGCCTTCCACAGACACCGAGAAACGCACTCGAAATTTCTTCCAGGTCGGCTCCGATGCCAGACTCCAACTGCATGAAGCACTTGCCGGCCAGGCACTGGTGCCCTCGATGCCACAGTCGGAGAGAGTTTTTATCGTTAGGCCGGGACCTCCATCCGTGCGCCCGTCCCAAGCAGCCAGTGCTGCGGCGTCATCCGAAACGGCAACCCGCACATTCGCACCGCCACCCGTCGTAACAACATCGTAACGAAACAAAGCCTGAGCGCCCGACGACTCATTCTGAAAAGACGCGATCGACGCGGTCTGAGCGACTGCGACTATGGGAGTCTTAGAGGCGACAGGTACGAACGTTGGGATGGGGCTCGGCAGTGCAGGGGGGGGCGGAGGGGGTAATTGTTCCTTCGTGGTCTTTGGTGTTGAGGTGTTCCGAGCAATCGGGCTGCCCTCACCACCGCCCTCAGTTTTGTCGACGTTGACTGAATCGACTCGAATGCGATTCCCATCGCAACCAAAGCAAGCCCATGCAAGGGGCGCAAACGCCGCAATAGCACTGATTCTGGAACCTTTTTTCGCCACGTAAGGCATACGGGGGCGCCCTCTCGGTTATATGTCTTCACCAGAGGGAATGTCGGAGTTGAC
>JBIKVI010000094.1:0-15098 GCA_044356935.1 Silvanigrellaceae bacterium
GGTGCGCTTTGCCAACGATGTTCCCTACGGGCTGTCGGCCTCCGTATGGACGCGCGACCTTTCCCGCGCGCACCGCGTGGCCCAAGCGCTCGAGGCGGGCACTGTATGGGTGAACGCGTGGCTCGCGCGCGACCTCCGCGTGCCTTTCGGCGGCATGAAAGCCTCGGGAGTCGGCCGCGAGGGCGGACGCCATTCCCTCGAGTTCTACACCGAAACCAAGACCGTGGCCGTGCGCTGGGAGAAACGCCATGACTGACCCCTCATCCCCAATCCCTGCCCAGGACGTCCAGAGTTTCCACAGCGTGCGGGCGCCGGAAGCCGTCGGGCCGTACCCGCACGCGCGTCGCGTGGGCGATTTTCTCTTCGTTTCGGGCATGGGCCCGAGGCGCCGCGGCGAAAAGTCCATTCCCGGCGTCACACTCGACGCGAGCGGCGAAGTCGTCTCGTACGATGTCGCCGCGCAGACGCGAGCCGTCCTCGAGAACGTGCGCGCCGTCCTCGAAGACGCGGGCCTGTCGTTGACCGACATCGTCGACGTCCAGGTTTTCCTGGTTGACATCAAACGCGACTTCAAAACGTTCAATTCCGTTTACGGGGAGTACTTCCGCGCCGAAGACGGTCCAACGCGCACGACCGTGGGCGTCACGGGCCTGCCCACGCCCATTCATGTCGAACTCAAGGTGATCGCGTGGGCGGGGAGTTCGAAGGTGGCGAAAGGGCCGTCAGAGGCGAAGGGGAAGTGACCCCAGCGGGCGAGGCTCGGTCGTCCTATGGAAACGCCTTTGGCAGCGGCATGGAGCCGTATTCCACGATGGACAATTGCAAGCTCTCGCCATGATAAATGCTCTGCCCAGTGACTTTGTCCACACCCTTTGCCACGGCTCCGTTTCGTGCCAGGAAGGCGGGGATCTTGGTTTCGGGCGCCGGAGGTCCCGCGTAGTTCGGTTTCCCCGTAACCCAATGGGCAGGGTATGAGTACTCGCAGGTTCTCTTCAACGAGTAGGCGTATTTATTCCCCGTCGAAACAAATTCCTCTTGCCCCTTGTCAACAGGATGCCAAACCGTACACGTAGGAATGCCTCCAAACGAGCCAAGAATGGCATGCTCGTGGGGCTTAACAAGCCGAAAAACGGGCCACGAAATCTCCTCGCGTCCGAAGTGCGCGGCCAGTGGTACTGACAAGGCTTTGAGAGTCGTCCAATGCGAAATATATTGACTCAAGCCAGGCCCATTCTCGGAACAGAATCTTTTCTGTCGCAGGGCGCCTCCTGCGCTTGAGATTTCTCTGACGAACCCGAAACTCCCGTCGAAGAAGTCATCGTACCATTTGCTGCAATAAATGGAGACGTCGTACTTTGCGCCCGTTGGATTCACGAACCTCTCCACGAGGGAGATGCTCGCGAACCCAGACTTTTCCAGCCAGCGCTGCGCTGGAATGCCCGCGAACGATTGGAACACCACCGTCATTTCCCCGAGCACCTCCCACAATGGAGACTTCTTGGCCTCCTCTAGGTCAGCTTGGTAGGTCCGCCTCTCTTTGGCGAGCCACAGAGGAATGGCGAGCTCCTTGAAAGTTTGCGCTGCCTTGGCAAGTGCCAGTTCGTCATTGAGCACCCTCCCCGGAAGCTGCGCGAATTCCGCTATTTCGATGGCCTCAGAACCATCGAGCACCCGACGCACGTCCTTGACTCTGCACATGCGCACGCCTGTAAAGAAGAGCAGCGTGTCCTCACCTTCGAGGCGGTAGCTGTCGACTTCCTCGCCTCGCCTTTCGGCAGTCTGCCGAAAGGGGCCCTTGATGTAGTTCTCATCGTTGCTAAACAAACCCCTCGGATCGTACCAGGGGACTTCTTTGGGATCGCGCCACGGGATACTCTTGGGATCGTACCAGGGGTCGCACTCCGTTGCGGTTTCGAGGCTCGTGAGCGTTTGGTAGGCCACCTCGGGCACGAAACGTACGATGGGCCATGGCCTGCACAACACGCTACTGGGAACGCTGGGACTGCCGACATTTCTGTTCCCAATTTCCCACATCTTTTCAATTACGTTCGAAGCCGGACACGCGCCATCTTCGTTGACCTTCATGCAGTAGCGCTTTTGACGGATAGTCTTCGTCGTCAGGTTGAGAACGTCGAATCCTCCGTCGTGGGAGTCGTCGAACCATGCGCTGCACTTCAGGTTTTGGAACTGCCAAGTGGCTTGTGCACCCTTTGTTGGCATGGTAACGGGCTCGAGGTTGGGCCCTCCGAATCGGTGTCCGACCTCGAGGGCGCGCACGAGGTGGTCGCGCACCAACCCTTCCTCGAGGCAGTGGAATCCAGCCGAAAGAGTCAGCTCGAGTCCGCCGAATCTCCAAAAGGACTTTTTATCGACGGCGTCGAGCCCTCCCTTCCCAGCGTTCATGGGCTGACACGCGGGCAGCCAACGATCCACGAGATGGCCCACATGCTTCGCCGAGGCGTCCCCTGCCACAGGTTTCTTGCAAGCTCCCAAGGGGACAACGAGTAACGCGATCACAGCGAGCGCTGGCAGCGTGTCGGGGGAAAGGCTGCCCGCGGAAAAGCGGATGCGGAGCGGGGGCTGGCAACGCTGCGTCACGGGGAAACCTCGCGTGAAGTCTCCCCGTCGCGTTTTTGGGCCTCCAGGTGAGACGTTTGACGCAGAGTACCAAGCGAAGCAGTGAGGGAACAGCGCTGGAGCGTCAGAGGGTCGCCTGCGTGCTCCGCAACCACGCTGTGTGATGTCCCACCGAAGTGCCACCAATGTGCCACCGACTTGCGGCAACGCGCTTGGGGATGCGACAATCCCGCTTCGGAGAATGTGCCTTCCCCCCTTCGAGGAACTTCCGATGGCCTTCGCCTTTCCTTCGCTTCGCTCGCACGCCCCATGTTCCCTACGCGGCTCAATGGGCGGCCTTGTCGTCGCTTTCTCGCTGGCGTGGGCCATGGGAGGGTGCACATCGCGCGGCTCGGCAGGTGCGGCCTCCAAGGGGGCGGACTCCGCCTCGACCGGACGTCTCGCAGCACTCAATCCGTGCTCGGCCACGAGCAAGCTCGGGGAAATGTGCCGCCTGCGCCTCCAGGATGCGCGGCCGACGCAAATGGGCGTGGGGCTGCGCGCGGCGCGCGAGCGATCCGCACCCGCTCGAAAGGTGCGGGGCGATGCCTCCTCCCTCGACGCCTGGCTCGAAGAGAATCCCCAGGCGGTGGTCATTGGCCCGGGCGGCATCAGTTGCCTCACTGGCCCCCATGCGCTGGCCCGGGGGCTTCTCGACGCCGAACTCAGCGAAACTTACGGAAGCGTGGCGGCGAACTTCTCCGATGTCACGGACGACTCCTTCTTGGCTCTCCTCGAAGAGCGCTCGTGGGTGCAGTTGATGGCGCTCGACGGCTCCGGGCCACGCGCGTTTGCCGACTTGCCCCCTACCCTGGCAGCCTTGCCCGATGACCCCTGGAGGAGTCTCGCTGACGAGCTGCAGGCGGCAGGCGCGCACGAGGGAGGCAGCACTCCTGCCGTGGAAGCGCGCTGGGCTGATTTCCTGCGCGCGCGGCTGCCGGCATCGGAGGCCGAGGACTTCGGCAACGCTCTCAAGCGCGCGCGCGAGCTTGCGCAGTCGTCGGACGCATCGGGGCTGCCGGGTTACCTTAGGCCTTAGACGCCGTTACTCCGGCAACGCGTCGAACCACTGGACCACGGCGCCCTTGTCACCCGCCGAGAGTGGGCCTCCCAAAGGCATTCGTCCTGAGGCCACAGCTCCCTGGATACGGCTCGCCCACGCGATGGATGTATCCCTATCGAGGTACTCGGGATGACAGGTATTGCATCGCGCCGTGAAAACGCGCTTGGGTCCGGCCTCCCACGAAGGGTCTACGCGCGCCTTGAAGGAGTATGCTTTCTTCGCAACGAATCCCGCGCCATCTGCCCCAAGCAATCCAGGAAGGAGGTTCACCGTGTACTCCTTCGAGAGCGACCATCCTCCCGCCGCCAAGGGAACGACGACAACCTTGTTCGTTTCGGGCTGCGTGACGTTCACCTTCACCGGTTTGCCGAACTGATCGCGCACGTCCACGAATTCCGCCACCGCGAGTCCCATAGCGAGAGCGCGATCGAAGGTCGTGCTCCACGCTGCGTCGAGAGCCACTTCACTCGAACCTGGAGCCGGTGCTACGCTCCCGGGTGTGAGTTCGGTTTGGGTGCGCAAGGAAACGGTGGCACCCGTGGCACCGAGCGGCTGGCGTTCCCAAGAAGCGACCTCGGGAGCGATAGCGAGAATATGGTCGGCACCGTAAGCCAAAGTGGCCGTGGGCGATACCTCCACGCCTTCGGGCACGAAGCGCAACGCCAGTGTTTTTTCCGCACCGGCAGAGGTTCGCAACTTGATGCCAGCGATGGCCTCGGAAGGAAGCAAGGCCCGTGAGAAACGCAGGAGCCATGGACCCGCGGCGCGCGCGGAGGACCCCAGGCCCGTGGAGGCGTCGGCATCGAACGTCAGAGATCCACGCGACGATCCGGTGCGCACGGGAACTGTGAAGTTGAGCTCCGAAGCGGGAGCATTGTCGTAACGGTCGAAGACGCCTCCTTCAAGCCTGAGCGTGTGTTCGCCGACGCCCAAGGGCGTCGCGGGGGTCACTTCGAGTGCATTGCCGAAGGCCTTCACCTCGCCAACGACGCCCGCGGCAGCTGCGGACTGCCCGACGGCAAGGAACTTGGCTTTGCCAGATGCCTTCCAAACCACCGGTTCGGAAAAGCCCACCACGACCGGAGCGCCCTGCTCATGCCCACCAAGCGAGCCCGAGTGCCAGGTGACGGTGGGAGGCGTCCTGTCGTCGCTGCGCGTCGTGCGGAAACTCCAGGTCTTCCCTTGCGAGAGACTGCGACCGAAAGGAAACGCGAGGGTCGCCCCGAGGTTCACGGCGTAGAGCGTGTCGTGTTTGAGGGGCTTTATGGGAACGCACGAGAGAGTGCGTTTAGCTATGTCGGGCGCACAGTCGAGGGGAACATAGGAGTCGGGTCCATCCTGGAGCGTGAGGGCTTTCCCGAAGTCCTGCCCCGCCGAGGGCGCCACGTTGAACGTCAGGACCACCCGAGCGCCCAGAAGCACATCGCGGGCATCGCCCGCGGGTGATTGGCTCTCGAGAATGGGGTCCACCGGGTTACTGGTGGCAGCCGGTGTTCCCTTGCCGCCGGGAGTTCCCGCTCTCCGGGTCGACTTGCCACCGGGGCCTTCGGGCGCGTCCGCGTCCTTCTTCACATCGGCGGGCAAGAGCGATCCGCAGGCGGACGTGGCCGCCAAGACTCCGGCCATCGATGCGAGAGCGAGCGACAAAGCGGCTGCACGAAGGAAAGAGCAGGCGATCTTCATATGCGGCCCCTTAGGCAAGACTGAACGCGACTCACTCGACTCGCTTCACTCAATTGTCGAGCGCATCGATGTAGGCGTTGAGCGCCGCGAGATCCCCGGCCGAAAGTCCATTGGGCGGCATGCGTTGGGCATCGCCCGCGGGCTTGTTGATGCGCTCCTTGATCTGCTCGGCAGAGTTTCTGAACAGAGCGAAATTCCCTGGGTAGGCGGTACGCCCTCCGGGGCGGTGGCAGTCGCCGCATGTGCGCTGAAGGATGCCGTCGGCCTTGTCCAAAAACTCGAGTTCGTCGGGCGAGAGTTGTTTCTCGACTAGAGGGGGCGCAGCCATGGCCGTGGCCACCGGGTTGGGGCTCTTGCCGTCGTGGACCACGAACCGGATCGTGAGCTTGAGGCCGGGATCGAGGAAACCAGGGAGAGTGAGTTTCGTTTCGCCTGGCTTGTAGGTCCAACCCGTGACAAGACCCTTCGGGCTCGTCACGTTAATGGAACGGGCAACAGCCTTGGCTCCCAGTGCCACCTCCACTCCGGAGGACGAGGAGGGATTCGCGGCAATCCCCTGCATGAAACCATCGAAACTCCGTTCACAAAGGCTCACGAACCGGCCCTTGCTCCCCGCCGCCTTGGCGAGTGCCAAGTGTTTGTACTCGCGCCCGGAGGTCGTCCCGTCCTGCTTCTTCGCTTGTCCGATGAGTGTTCCGTTGTCATCGCCGACGTTGCAGCCGCCCTCTGGATGCCCCACGACGGTGAGGAACCACCCTCCCTTGAGTTTTTCGTCGAAGGTCGCGATGACTTCAGCGGGTGTCGCGAGGTCGCCCACGTCAGGCCGTGATGCCACCAGCACTATGTGCGTGAACGCGCCCTTGCCGCCACGTAACACTCCAGCGTCCACAGCCAAGCCCACGGTACGGCGAGGTCCTGACAGAGGAGCGTACGCGTAGGAGTCGTCGCGCGCGTCGAAGAAACGCTTCGCGAACAGTTCCCTGAACTTCGCGTATCTCGCGTTGAACTTCTCGGGCTCGGTGTCCGTTTTCCAGAAGCCCACTGTTTTGTCCATGCTTGCCGACGCAATAGGCTCGCCATTCCCGTTCACACCCGGTATGGCTGCGGGTCCGAGGAGATAGATCACGTCGGTTTGTGTGAACTTCGTTCGCGCCACAAATCCCTCTAATGCGGCGGTGAAGCGTCCCTTCACGGTTCCATTACGATGATGATCCCCGTCGTCGTCCATGAAGAAGGCCACGTCGACTGCCTTGGGAGGAGGCGGGACGGTGAAGGCGATCTCCTTCTTGTTTCCTCCCTTGCCCACACCCACTTCAGGGCTCAGCGTTCCGTTACGTGCTGCGTCGGCGAGGGGGTCGAGCTCCTCGGGAGTAGCCGTGCCGCAAGAATACAGGAGCGCCGAAGTCGCCGCGGCGGCGAACACGGACATGAGGATCGATGCGAGATTCGGGATGCGCGTCATACGTGTTGCCCCTCCAGCTCAGACTTTGAGGGCTTGCTTGACGAACTTGCCACTCTTGGGAGTCAAGCCCAACGCCACGAGAGACGTACGGTACCAATCGGCTGGCGAGGTGACCCCACGCGACCCATCGTTGAAGGTGGCCTGCCCGCTTGCACGGTTGAGATTCGCCGTGTTGGCGTAAGGCGTCCCAATGATGCCGTTTTGCACCACCGTCGAGGGGCCCGTAAGGAACGCGAGCCCCGGGTTCTGGTCGCCGTTGTCCTGACTGCGTCCGCCATCGGAGGTCGTGACGATGACCAGGTCGGGGATAGCCTTGTGGAGCGCGGTGATGGCCTGCGCTATTTTGGGAGTCATGGAGAGGGGGTCCGCGTTGAACTCACCACCCGTGTTGGTGAGCGAGTTGCCCGCGTTGGTGTCGTTCCAGGGTACGGCTATCATGAAGTTCCGCGCCACTCCCGCGGCGTGGAGGGCGATGACGGCGTTTACTTGCTGCATCACGCCGTCGGGCTGCGTTGGCGCCATGCCATTCTGCATCGCGCCGGGTGGACGGAACTCGTTGACGAAAGTAGCGGCCTGAGACTCCTTAATCTTCGGCACAGCGGCACCTATTTTCTTTGCGAGATCCACAAGGCGGTCGCGCATTTCGAACTTTGGCGTCACGAGTGAATCCATGAACTTCACCATCTCGAGGGAGCTCTTGTCCTTCAAGGGCGCCGTGGACGCCTCGAGGGTGGTGGCCAAGTCGGCCACGTTCTCGTAGGTAGTCAACTGGCGCTGTCCGGGACCGGTGAACGCGTCGCGCGACGTGTTGGCGTTGCTGTTCATGTTGAAGCCCACCGCGCCCAGGATCCCCGTACCTCCGCTAAGGATTTCGAAGGCGGAGTTGATGCTGCCGAGGTCGCCATCGATGTAGGAGTCAACGAGCGTGTGGTTGCCCGTGCTCTTGGCCCACGCAACATTCATCGACATGGAAACGTTGGGAGGGAGTTCGGCGAGGCCGTCGGCGAAGAGCTTGGTCAAGGGCAGCCCGCGGAAGTCGACGCGCGTCTGCGCGAGTCCGCCGGCGGTGTCCGCTCCCAAGGGCGGTGTTCCATCGGCGATGTGCTGGAAGAGTGCCGTTTGCGTCTTGTCGATGAGGACGATGTGGACGAGGGTGCGCTTAGGCGCATTGCCGGCTGCGTAGGCCACCTCATTAAGGCTTCCTAGCTTCGCTCCCGCGAGGAGGTTTTGGTACATCGCTCCTTCTCTCACGCTTGCAATGCGTCCGATGCCCGCCGCCAAACCGACGCCCGCCGAGATCTTGAACACGTCGCGCCTATCAAAACCCTTCTTAAATATCGCCATGGACTCTCGCTCCCTTTTGAGTTGAACTCGTCATTGCGTTCGATTTGTGAATGTGAGCGCTCTTCGCCGTCAGCGGCGAAGAGCGAAAGCTAGGGACATGACCATTCCGTTTATGGTGGCTTTGTATGTCTTCCTTTCCGCGCAACCCTCGGCGATCTTCTTGACGAACGCCTTGCGCTCGCCTGTGCTGAAGTCCCAGTGGCTGAAGGCGCGTCCGAGAAGTTCCTCGGCTTTTTCCTCCGTTGCGCAGTAACACTTCGATTCCTCGGCCTTGTTAAGAACGTCGTTCTGGCAATTGCGCGCAACGGTTTCGCCGGCAATCGCTAGACCCATGAAGTAGGACTCCGTGGGCCCATCGGCGAACTTATCGCCAACACGAAGGCCCGACTCGCTTCCGAAGTTGTTCTGGTAAACCACGAACACGCTTTTGGGGGCGTTGTTGTTGTTGCGGTTATTGCCACCCATGGCTACGGGAGCCGCCGCGAGATCCATGCCCGGCCCGAAGACGTTCTCGGTGTGCGTGGCGAGCAGGGAGGCGCTTTTCAGCTGGATGTCTGTGAGGCTCAAAGAACCCTTGGCTTTCTCGACCTGCCCGCCCGTTTCCTCTCCGCCGGCTCCTGCGCCATTTTCTGCTTCCGAGGCTTTCTTCGCCTCCTCGTCGATGCCGCAAGCGCTCAGGAACGCCGACGTAGCGATGGTGCCGAGGAACAGGACCGGGACGATGTTACGGATCTTCATGGTGTGTGCCCTCATTTCTTCGTTTCGCAACGATAGCTCTCGGAAAGGAAGTAACCCTTGAAGGCGGCCTTCAAGGTCTGACCATTTTCGTAGTAGGCCTTCGCGATCGACGCCGAGGAGTTGGTGTCAGGGGAGGAGTTCGATAGCAGGTCGGGAATCTGGATGCCCAAAGCCGGCCCGAAGGTCGGGCTGCGCGAGGTGATGTCAGAAAGCCCGACGAGCCCTACGAAGGGCTGCGGTGGCGCTTCCGGGTCAGGCGACCAGCACGAACTCTGCTCCACGAGGAGACGCTTGAGCAGGTCGTTGCTCGACCCGTTACGCTGTTCGTTGTTGAGCCGATCGATAGCCGGGAGATCGAGGAGCATGCCCGTCTCATTGAATCGGCGGAACGCGATGGAGAGCGGGCCATTGTATTTTGAGTGGCAGCCACTGCACGAACTGCCCGCGAGCGGCACCGAGGCGGTACCATAAATGAGGCCCGGCTCTCCGTTGACCATCTTGACGCGCATGTCGGTGGTGGGCACGCACGACGCCATGTGAATGATTTTGGCGTTTCCCTTGGGCCCCGCGGTGTTGGCGGCGAGCTTCATGCCCTTCACCCAATAGAGGTAATTCTTCACGCGGCCGTAGTTGTTGGAGTCGAGGTAAAAGGCTTGCGGCGCCCCGACTTGCGACGATGCCCGGAGGACGGACACCAAGCCGAGGAATCCCGCGCGTTCAGGGGGAAGTTTGCATTCCACGAACGACGGGGCATTGAGGCGGGTGAGCCCGTACAAGGAGGCCGTCCGCTCATTGCAATAGAACGTCTGGGTGCGCCAGAACCAGGGCCAAGGCTTATCCTTGTTCCGTTTGACGAGTTCGATAGGCTCCTGCTTCAGGTCGTTGACGAGTTGAGCCTCGGTCGCATCATTCATGTTTACGGGCTTGATGGCGTCGAGGCGGAGTAACGCAGTCACGAACTTCGTATAGCCGTCTTCCATCTTGGGCGAGGTCACGAAGTCCTCGATCCACTTCTCATAATCGAAAGAAGCCGCTTCCACGTCCCGCAGTTCCTCGGCCGTGGGCGAGCGGTTGACGACATCCTGGAAGACGCGGGTCACCAGCTCTCTGTTGGAGCGCTTCTTGACGCAGGCCACAGCCGGCACCTTGGGAATCACGGCACCCACGGGCAGCAACGCCACGCCGGTTTTCTCGTCGAAAATGTCCGGGCTACCCGAGTCGGCCGCGTCAGTATCGGATGCGACCTCCTCCTTTTTCACTTCCTGGCGCGGCAAGGTGCCATCGGCCTTCTCTTGGCCAAGCTCGCCGCACCCGGAGACGAGTCCGACCAAGAGCGCCGTCGCGCCTCCCACCCTTAGCGTTAACCAATGCGTCATCAGCAAAAACCTCCAGTTATCCGTGTCGTCATTCCGACGACGCGTCTTGAGGACGCGGTCCGAACGCGACGAGATGTCCCGCGACATGCCCGCTTAGGAAGCGGACGGTGCGCGCGGCAACAGGAGGCCGGGTCTTCGTGTTTCCTCTAGAACACCGACCTTCCGTCGATGTGAACATCGGCCCGAGGCTTGGAAACCTGATCCCAATCAACGAACGTGGGCGATTCCGAACCTTTAAAGGAACAGAGTCACTTGGCTGCCTTGAGGATTTTCCAGTCGGCGGCGAGGTCGGCGTCGGAAATGGCCCCGGCGTCGAAGGGAGGCATTGGCCCTCCCCCGGCGCGGACTTTGGCCTTGTAGGCCGCCTCGGTCAGTTTCGTTCCCTTCAGATTCGGATTCCCATCCTTGCCGCCGCCGTCGGCGGCGTGGCAACCCACGCAGCTCTGTCCGTACGCCACGGAGAGCGTGGGCTCCCCTCCGCCGGTATCGCCGCCATGGGAACCCCCACCACTCGGCGTGGGCGTAGCCGATGGGCGCGTGTCAACCCCGTTGGAGGCCAAGTAGTTCTTGAGGGCGATACGCTCCGCGGTGGAGAGAGGCGTGGCGTAGTCGGGCGGCATGGGCTTCCCGGGTGTATTGTAAACGCGCGTCCAAATGCGGTTGAGCATCGAGGCCTGCTTGAATACGCCTTCACTCGACAGCGCGATGACGGGTGTTCCCTTGGGCGCGTGGCGCGGCGCGGGAGTGGCGTGGCAGTTCATGCACTTGAGGGCCATGAGTGGTCGAATATCCGCGTTCCAGTTGGGGTTCTCAGCATCCACGGCAATCTCGGTGGGCTTCTCGTCGCCTAGATCGAAGGATCCGCATGCGGTCACCACGACGCCCAAGGCCGCGGCGCCGATTGGCAGGATTCCGAAGGAAGTGCGGACGGACCGGCGGACAGCTCGAACAGCTCGAGTGGCTCGTGTAAGAAAGTGCAGCATCACGGATTTCTCCTCGGGGCTTCTAGCGAACTCACGTAACCTTACGGAACCGGTGCATTCGAAGGAGCGACCGCCCCGGGAACCGCGGGCGCGCGGCGCGGTCGAGCCCGGGTGCGCGGCGATTTTCCTGTCGTGCCGTCACCGGGGACGGGTGCGGGCGTGGCCGCGGGTCGCCCTTCGGGCGTCGGCTCGCCCCCTGGAAGGTTACCGGTTTCCGCTTCCGTCGATTCCGGTGCGCTCTCGCCCGTCGGCGATCTCCCCGGCACTTTCGGCGGAGCTTTAGCCGGTGCCTTCGCAGGGACCTTGCTCGCCGCCGCCCCCGAGTCGTCGTCGGCCTCGAGGTCCGACGCCCTGGCGTCTTTCGATGCGGTCGTTGCGGGCTCGGCGAAGTAATGCACGTACCCGAGCGAAAGCCTCGTGGTATAGATCCGGTTCGGCACATAAAGGAACGACAAAGCCACGTTGGCGCCGAAGGAGGGCGCCCAACCCACGGTGGCCTGCGAGAGCAAGGGGATTTGCGCATCGTCGAGTTTGTCGCGCAGCTCTAGGCTGGTGTCGTCCTCGGCGATGGCGAGTTTGGACAGGGTGTCCTTGAGGCCCACGAGGTAGGCCGCGTAGAGGCGTGACTTGCGGTGCATGCCGCCAGCGGACATGTGGATGATGCGCGTCTTGAAGTCGAACGTATCGCTTCCTTCCTTGCTCGCAATCTTTCCCTTCACCACGCCGCCCGTGGCGTGCCAACCGACTTGGCCGAAAGCGATCCACCCACGCGACACGAGCCAACTAGCGTCGCCTATGGCGCCGTAATCGTGCTGCATGAGTTTTGCGTCGATGCCCGAGAGAAATTTGGGCATGGGAGGAAGGAATCCGCCATAGGCACGCAGGCCGATGCCAAACGATTTGCCGAGCGTCATCGCTCCCACGACCTCGGCGTTGGGAATAAGGTGGAACTTGGCCTGTGGCACCTTCTCGTTTTTCGCGCCCACGGTCGGGTTGAGTTTGGGCAGGAAGGTCACATCGCCCGTCATCCCCACGCCGACATCGTTGAACTTCATGGGTCGGGGGACGGGCATGCCGTCAACCAACGTGGCACTGATGTTCTGGAGACGGTCGGCCTGGGTCTCCCACTGAATGGCGCGCGCGTCCGCTGGAGCCAACACCACGGGCGCCAACACCACGGATGCCAACACCAGGGACGTCGATGCCAGTGGCGCCAAGGCCTCGAGGCGTCGGGCGGAGGGAGGAAGATGCATGCGGGAAGCCTCCTGGGCAAAGACGCGGCGGCGCCGTGGGCGAATGCGCGCTCCCGCTCCGTGATTTTTGCATGTTCCCGTAAGAAAAGGGGTCATGAGAAGTGAAAATGACGCCTTGACGGGAGTCACTGACCTCACTAGTTCTTATGTGTATGAGTTAACTAATACACGAGGTTCCCATGTCTCTGTGCGCAGGAGCTCCCCTCCTCGAGGCCCGCGGCGTCCAATTCGCCTGGCGCCGCAATGCCCCTCCCTGGTTTGAACGCCTCGATGTGTCGCTCAAGGGCGGTCGCCTCTATGGCCTGCTCGGTCGCAATGGATCCGGGAAAACCACCCTCCTGCGCATCCTGTGTGGGCTCCTGAAGCCGGGCGCAGGCGAGGTCCGTTACCTTGGCGGACCAACGCCGCTGCTCCTCGTCGGACGCCCCGCCGTGGCGCTCGCCGACCTGGCATTCATTCCCGAGACCAGCGTTTTGCCCCCGGTGGATGCCAAGACGTTCGGACGCCTGGCCGGTGACCTCTACCCAGGTTGGGACTCCATCCGTTACCTTGAGGCATTGCAAGTGCTCGAGGTGCCCACCCGGGCCAGGCTCGACACTCTTTCCTTTGGGCAGCGTCGCAAGGCGCACGTGGCCTTCGCGTTCGCCACCGGCGCACGCGTGGTGTTCCTCGACGAACCCACCAACGGACTCGACGTCGCCGCGCAGGTGGCGTTACGGCGGCTCGTGGTCTCTTGGCTCAGAGAGGACAGGACGCTCCTCGTCTCCACACACCACGTGCGAGAGTTCGAGGACATTCTCGACGAAGTGCTCGTCCTCGACCGCGGGCGCATCGTTCAGCAAGCCGAGGTCGAGGAGCTGCGGGCACGGGCTGGGTTCCCTGGGCTGGAACGCTGGTACGTTGAGTGCGCGGGTCTCGACTCGAGCGCGCACCCCAATTCGAGCGCGCACCCCAATTCGAGCGCGCACCTCGATTCGAGCGCGGAGGGCGCGCCATGAAAAGCTTCGACGCGCGGCGCGCCGCCGCATTCCTCCGTTTTGAGTTCCTTTCACGGCGCCAGGAATTCCTCCTTCCCCTGTGGGTCCCTCCGGTGGCTCTGACACTGTGGGCCCTCATGCGCCTGCGCACCGGCCGAGGATTCGATCAGTGGCCCGCATTCCCGTACACCGCCGGGCTCCTCCTCTCCATCGGCGCGGCCCTCAATGCGCACCGCAACGAGATGGCCACTCTCACCGCGCCGTTCCATCTCATGCTCCCGGTTCCCGCGTCGGAGAGATTCGCCGCGCGCCTCGTGGCCACCCTCCTGCTGCCATTGGCGGGCCAAGCTCTCCTCCTGACCCTTTTGTCGAACGTCTTCGCGGCGGTGGGAGCCGCTTTCGGGCGCAACACATGGGGGCTCGTGGCGCCCGATGCCCTCGAGTTCGCCTCCACCGCTGGGACGTTCGTAACTGCCCATGCGATCTTCTTCACCGGGGGGCTCTTCTATCGATCCCATGCCTCCATCAAGACCCTTCTCACGATGGCCATTTACGCGGCGGGGCTCGGAGCATTGGCCTTGGCGTTCGCGGCCACCGGCGTGGCCGGCGCGTGGGAGGAACTCCCCGCAATCCTCGAACAGGGATTCGGAGTCGATGGCGTTGAGAATGGGCTCCGCGCGCTAGGCGTCTCCTGGCGCGTGGCGTGGCATGGCCTGTTACCTTTGCTTCTCTATGCCGCAGCCTACCACCTTTCGGTGGAGAACGAGGGAGACGACGGAGGCGGTGGATGGGCAGGGCGCGGACCGGAGGCGACATGAGCGCCGCCCTCTTTCGCAACGATAGACCCATCTTCGCACAAATCGCCACGGCCCTTGAAGACGAGATCCTCGCGGGGAGGCTCGCGCCCGAAGGCCGCGTTCCCGCTGTGCGCGATCACGCTGCCTTCTTGGGCGTGAATCCCAACACCGTGGCGCGGGCGTTTGATCTCCTCGAAGCGGCTGGCGTCCTCGAAAAACGACGTGGCCTCGGTTCCTACGTCAGCTCGAACGCGCGCGCGCTCATCCTCGCGCGGCGCCGCCGTGCCTTCCTCGAGGAGGAATTGCCCGCCCTCGCGCGCACCATGCACCTTCTAGGAATCGATCCCGACACAGTGGCGCGCGCTTACGTCGACGCCGCGGCCGCACAAGGAAAAGCACCATGAAAAAGAGCTCGATTTTCCTCCTTCTGGCACTAACGCTGCCGGCGGCTTTCGTGGCTACGGGAGTGGTGTTCGCTCTTCGCGAAGTCCGTTTGACTCCAAGGCAGGATCCCACGACTGAGCCCACGCCGCAGGAGCCGAGCGAGGAGATCCCACAAGGAGGAAAGATTTGAAAAACTGAAGGGCTGCTTCAAGAATTAGACGATAGCGTCGTTGTCGCCCCCCGCCGCCTCGCTCATGTACCCACGTACACTCCGCTCGGTCGGCGGGGGGACTCCGCCTTGCTCTCACCAAATTCTTGAGAGCGGCCAAGTTTTTTCTGCTGAAATCGGAGACGAGGAAAGGCCCTGCGCGTATGTTTCGCTTACAAAGACGTAACACACGGCGGGGTTGTTCCGATGAATA
>JBIKVI010000113.1:0-12672 GCA_044356935.1 Silvanigrellaceae bacterium
ACGTGGCGACTCTAGACACGCTTGTGACAGTCGTCGACGCGGCAGCCTTCCTTCGTCAGTACAAGGAAGCCAAGGCACTCGGTGAACTCGCGGTCGCGCGGGATGACGAAGACGCACGGACGCTCGCAGATCTGCTCACGGAACAGGTTGAGTTCGCGAACGTGCTGGTGCTTAACAAGACCGACATTGTTTCGTCTCAGGAGCTTTCGGCTCTGCGTTTCTTCCTGCATGGACTCAATCCTAAGGCGCGTGTCATCGAATCGGTGCACGGCAAAATTCCGCTTGGCGATGTCATCGGCACGGGGCTTTTTTCCATGGATGAAGCGAGCGCCCATCCGGCGTGGCTCGCAGTGCCGCGCGACGCCAAAGAATCTGAAGCCGACGCGTACGGGTTCGGGAGTTTCGTTTTCCGCGCGCGCAGACCATTCCATCCCGCTCGTCTCGCGGCGTACCTTGATGGCGACGGTGATCTCCTGCTGCGCTCCAAGGGATTCGTTTGGCTCGCCACGCGGCCTGATTTCGTAGGCGTGTGGGCGCAGACTGGCTCCACAAGCCGCCTTGAATGCGCAGGAACGTGGATGGGTCTGCATCCCAAAGGCCTCGATGCACTTGCAGACGAGGTGAGGCGAGATCTTGAACCCCTGTGGATGGAAACCTGGGGCGAGGCGCGTATCGAGCTTGTCCTCATAGGGCAGGATCTAGATGAAGAAAAACACCGCCTCGTTCTGACCTCGTGCCTGCTCACCGACGAAGAGTGGGCGCAGGGAGCGCGCGCGTGGGTCGCCTACGAGGATCCGCTTCCCATGTGGGAAGCACACGGACACGGGCACGAACAGGGTGAGGATGACCACGTCCATGGCCCCGATTGCGATCATGATCACGATGAACAAGGCCGTGCAGACTTCTCCGAAAGCGCCCGCGCGGCACTTACGTCAACGTCCCAGGCAGATCTGGAATCCCGCTCGAAGGCACTCATCGCCGAAGAGAAGCATGCCGAGGCTGTGTGGTATCAAGAGGAGATCTACCGCCGTGCGTGGGCCGCTGACTCTGCAACACTCGACTGCGCCCTCTCGGGATACCTCCTGGGGCTGTGCTACATCGAATGCGGAGAGGCGCACCGTTCGGGCCCTCTGCTTCAGGCCGCCATCCAAGCGCTGGAGCCTCTAGCGGCGAAGGGAGAGGAGGCTGATACGGCCGAAGCGGCCTGGATGCTCTGCGAGGCGCGTTCGCACCTCATCGATCTCCTGGTGAAGCTCGACGATGTCGCTCGTGCCGTTCCACATGCCATCGCCGGTCAGAACGAGGCGAAGTCTCATGGCCTTGTGGCATGGGAAAGCACGTTCCTTTATAGCCTCGGGCGTATCGCGATTCACAACGATGAAATGGAGCCAGCTGAAACCCTGCTGCGCAAGGCGCTCGCTCTGCGGGAGTCGCTTGCCGAGCGGGCTCTTGTTGCTCCCGTGCTTTCGTCCCTGGGCCTGGTTCTCAATGCCAAGGGCGACAAAAAAGACGCCAAGCAGATGCTTGAACGCGCGGAGGTACTTTTCCCGCACGACTCCGATCTCGCCGAGAAGGCGGAGTGTACCCAGGCGCTCGCTGCATTGCGCGCCGATTCCCTGCGAGCGAAGATGGGGTAAGCCGAGACGGCAAGGACGACGCTGCCAAGTCGCTGACTGTATTTATTGATATGTTCATATCAATAAAAGAGAATTCTTTTGGGAGAGAGGCGGACGAGCGCGCTCCTTCACGCGCTCCCACACCCCGCCGTGTCGTCCGCCTTGGTGAAGATCGAGGCGGACCTTTCTTCGGGCAAGGCACGAAGCCGCGTGGTGTTCATATCCGAGACGGCTTTCGTAACTGACGCGCCAGCGTCACCGCCCAGAGGAGGATGACGAGGCCACCCAGGATTCCAAGAATGGGATCGAGAAGGCGCAGGTAGGACCATGGCGATGCCAGGACGGCGACGAGGGCAAGAACGCTCGTCACGACGTCGGCGAGGACGTGCAGGTACGCCGAACGCAGTGCCGGTTTTGCGAGGTCGAACTTGGCCCGAAAAATCGCCGCGCACGCCGCATTGACGGCAAGCCCGACGACGCCTGCCGCAAGTCCGGTTTCAAAATCGACGACTTCAACGGACACCAGGCTCTTGGCCGCTTCAAACAGGGTGAAAATCCCCGCACCCCCAAGCAGAACCGCGTTGAAGGCCGTCACGAAGGCCTGCACTCGACGCCCGGCCGTTCGCCAGAACAGCAGGGCAAAGGACACCGCGATAGCGAGCACGTGCATTGCCATGTGCCAACCATCGACGAGAACCGCTTTGGAGCCCGAGGCGTGGCCGCCCCACAGTTCGACGCCCGCACCCAGAAGCGAGAAGACGAGAACAACGGTGAGCCACAGAAGGGTGCGGCCGCGGGTATGGTGTTCGGCGTGGGAGAGGCTGGACGGCGTCAGGATGGCGCCCGTCGCATGATCGATGGGGCAAGGACACAAAACAAGGAGCGCCGCGAGACGGAGGCGCGAGCGCGGGGCGCCGGTGGGAGGGGAGGACTTCATGTGAGGAAGGCCAACCCAAGGCGGAGCGTCGGGAGCAGTCTGGAGAGCCGAGAGCCGTGCCCGCAGGCGGTCTTCGATCTCTTGCCTCTGCGGCGACGGGACAGGCAGTTGAGGAAGGCCCATGGTGCTTTCGCTCAGTGACGACACAACGTCGTGCAGATGTGCCGTGCGATGAGGCGGGCCGCTTTTCCGGCGCGTGTTTCGCTTGCGGATGACGCAGGAAACGCGCGGTCGTGGTCTCCCACTTGGTCGTCCTGGCCTGCATGGTTGCTTGGTGTTGAGAAGTCCCTACCCAGCATGTCCTGAAGTTTCTCCTTGAGCCCATCGGATATCCGACCGCGTGGTGAGGCAGGGGGAGCCGTCGTGCGCTTCTCACGAACGTGAATAGCGCCGCAGGTCGTCACGGCGCGGTGCACGGGATGGCCGCACGTCGGGCACACCCAGAGTTTTGGCTCCGAGAGCGACTGCAAGGCCTCGAAGTGGCAGCATTCCGAAACGGGTGAGTCGGCAGTGTAAACGGTTGGTTCGTAGACGTACAGCGGCATCCGAAGAACATCCTCCTGGCTCAGGCTGCTTCTAAAGGCTTGTGTTTTATTGATACAATAATATCAATAGTCCGTGAACCGTGCGGCAGCCCTTGCCGCCCGTTGGAATCGTGAAAGGGTTGCGCTGTGGTGTCGTCAAAAGAGTTTTTCCTGCCGCTTCCCCTTCCTCCGTCAGGCCAAGTCGCGTGCGGCGTACGGTTCGCGGGCGCCTACCATTCCGTGTTTTCGGCTCTTCTCCTTCCACACCGCCTGGAATCCGCCGCGGACGTACGTAAGATCCTCTCAAAAATGAGCCTGCATCTTCGGCTCACGTCCCAAGAGGGCATTTTGCGTCTAAAGCTTGGGGCGACACTTGACGGAAACAAGCCGGGCGGCAGTGGCATCCTGGAAACGCGTGGTCCACCCTTGGCGACATGGAAGGTGATTTTCGAAGTCGACCTCTTTTCTGGCCGTCTCTTGCGCATCACAACGTTGCAGCGCGAGGCGATCACGTATTTTCGGGACGGAACCTCGTCCAAAGACGAAGGGGCTGATGCTGCATCACGCTTTGGTGCGCATGAAACCGAGGCTCTGCGCCAATCCATGGAGAAGCACTTCCAAGCGCATCATTTGCCGAGCCTGCGCGAAATGTTCTGTGCCTTCGCTCCTAAACTCGTTTCGCCCTCCGCGCTTGCTGCGCGGCTTCCCGAGGAGCGCACCGAGAAGAGCGTGCAAGTGACGTACGAAACCCTTGTGCCTAGGCACCTTCCTCTTGAATGCGTGTGGGAAAACAAGAGGTATGAGTTCATGGATTACCACGAGCTGAAAATCCGCATTGACGTCATCAACACGCTTGTCGTGTGCCACGATCCTCTCACCGGCAGCGAGGTGGTCGTAGCCGGCGTTTCTTTCAACAAAGAAACAGGTGAGATCGTCCAGATGCGCAAGCACGACTCCGCGCGGTGTCCAGAGGTGGAGACGCTTCTTGAGCTTTTGGAGGAGCAGCATCCCTTCGCATTCATGGCGCATCTGCGCGCTCGTTCACGACTTGTTGAAGCCATCGCGAGCTTTGAGTCCGTTGTAGACTTTGAATCTGAATCGTCGACCGGCAATCAGGGGTGGACCTCGGAACCGACGCTTTCGTAGCACATTTCAAGGCCCTCGCGCAGAACCTCTTTGGGAATGTACCGCCCGATGAATACCATCTGGGTTTTGCGCGTCTCGCCAGGCTTCCAGGGCCTATCCATGTTCGCGCCCATCATGGCGTGCACGCCTTGAAAGAGGAAACGGTTCTCGACGCCAGCGACGTTCACCACGCCCTTGTAACGCAACAGCTGCCCGCCGAGTTCTTCCACAGCGAGCGACATGAAACGCTCGAAACGCGGTAGGTTGAGCGGCGCCAAGACTTCCAGGTAAACACTTTCGACATCGTCGTCGTGGGAGTGCTCGTGGAAAGCCTTTCCCAGGGCGGGCGTGATTTCAAGGCGCGAGTTGAGATCGAAGGCATCGATGCCGAAGAGTTCGCGGATGGGAACATCGCACTGGACCGACTCGTAGAGTTTTGCCTGCGAATTCATGGCGGACACTCGCTCCTTGAGCCGTGCCTTTTCCTCATCGGTGAGGAGATCCGATTTGTTGAGGATGATGCGATCCGCGAAGCCGATTTGCTCTTGGGTTTCCTTCGCCTCGGTGAGGTTTTTCTCTATGTGCTTGGCGTCGACGATAGTCACGACGCCATCGAGATAATAATGCTGGTTGATGCGCTCATCGAGGATGAACGTCTGCGCCACTGGGCTCGGGTCCGCAAGCCCAGTTGTTTCGATGAGCATGGCATCAAACGGAAGCCCGCGTTCAACGAGTTCAATGCAAATTCGCGAGAGATCGTCGCGCACCGTGCAGCACAGGCAGCCGTTGTTCATGACTTTGAGGTCTTCGTCCGCCTGGAGGACAAACTCGGAGTCGAGGTTCACCTCGCCAATCTCGTTGAGAATGACCGCTATGCGCTGACCGTGACGCTCCGTGAGGATGCGATTGACGAGGGTCGTTTTCCCCGAGCCGAGAAATCCCGTCACGATCGTCACCGGAATTTCCTTCGTCGCCAAGGAACTGCTTTCCACTCGCGCCATGCTGCCTCCTCCGCTGTCTTGATGAACCCGAACACCCCTTGCCTATACTATTGAGACTATCATATCAATAAATCGGGTTTGCTTTCCCAAGGAGGCGTTTATGCGCAGGAAGAAAAGTGCCACGCGGGGGTGGATGACAGTCTCTGTCCTCATGGGGTGCATGTTCTTGCTTCCCTCGACCTTGCCCGTCACACAGGCACACGATGAAGCGCCTTCGGCCCCCTCACTGTCTTGGGAAACCGTTGAGACGTTGAGTCGGATGAAACCGGGACCGGAAACCAAGGAAGCATTCACCACGCAGCGCGTGCGAGTCGCAGGTTTTATCTACCAGTGGTATACGAAGCCCGGGGCTCGCGAGTTTTTGCTCGTTCCAAAATCGACGTGCTTCGAGGACCCCAAGACTTGGCGGGCTTCGAGTGTCATTCTCGTCCGCATGCCTCCTCGAGTCACGCGCCCGGTGGGATGCCATCCCGTCCTTGTCGAAGGCACCCTGCGCTGGGACAGCGTGAACGCACCCAACAGGCGCCCTCTGTTGGAGTCCGCCGAGGTGACGCCCGACTGGGAGCGGATGCCTACGGTTCGTGAGAGCGCCCCGGCAGATGCGACCGCGTCGCGGACGTTGTGAACAGGCAACTCCTTCGCAGAAATCTCGTGTTCGTTGCGAGGCTTACCCCGCTTATTTTGCCCATAGGAACCCCTTTGTGGATGATGCACGAGAGCGGACTTCACCCGCCTTTGCGCAGAATTCCGGAATCAAGCAGACACGCGTTTCCTCACGAGCGCGTGCCTCGAAGAAACGACGAGCGCGCAGGTGAGCGGAAGGCTGAGTCCCAAGATAATCGCCCCTGCGAGCGACACGTCGAGCCACAGGCCCAGGGCGTAGCCCGCACCTGTGCCGACGATGGAAAACAGAAGAGCGACGGCCACCAAGGTTCCCACTCGGGTGGTCACGAGCCGCGCGGCGGCGGCCGGAAGGGCGAACAGGCCGAGTGTGAGCACCGAGCCCACGACATCGATGGCGGACACGGAAGCGAAACACGTGCACGCGATGAAGACAAAGCCGAGGAAGCGCACCCGGACTCCCGCCACATGCGCAAGAACGGGGTCGAAAAAGAGGCGCGTGAGATTGCGCGCTGAGGCTCCGAGTAGAAGCGCGGTCAGGGCGAGTGACGCGAGGCTTTTCCAAAGTGCGCGCGGTCCGAGATCGAAATCACCGACCTGGAGGCGATCCAGCGAAACAAGGGCGAGTTCTCCCAGAAGCACGGCGTGCGTGTCCACGTGGCTGTTGCGTAGGCGCATATTGAGAAGCACGACAGCCAGAGCGAAGAGAGCGGGAAAGACGATGGCCGTTGCGGCGTGACGATAAAAGCGCAGGTGGCGTTCGAGAACGGCGCTTCCCTGAATGGCGAGCACCGCCGAAAGGAGGGCGCCGCCAAAGAGCAGGAAAATCGAATCGCCACCGCGCACAAGGTACGCACCCACGACACCGAGCAGAACAGCGTGACTCACCGCTTCGATTTGCATGGTGCGTCGTGCGAGGAAAAGGAAGCTCCCTGGAATGGCGCAGGAGAGCGCGCAAGCGCACGCGACAAGGAGAACCTCGCCATCAAATCCGGGAAGCATGCGGGAGCCCCCTTTCTCGCGGGCGCACTGTAATCATGCGACGACCCACCAGATAGGCCGCAAATGCGATGCTCGCGACGAGCACGATGGCAGGCCCTGCGGGTGGACCCTCAGGAAGCGCGGACCACGCTCCCCCTGCGAGACAATAGGCAGCTCCGAGCAGGCTTGAGAGCAGACACATGCCCGCGAGGTGACGGGTGAAATGACGCGCGAGAAGCGCGGGCGTCACGCACAGCGAGAGAAGAAGGAGGATACCCAAGCTCCTCATTCCCTGGGCAAGAGAGAGAAGGAGCAAACCGGCAAGAGCAACAAGCAGGGGACGTCCGGAAAATCCCCTCAACCGACTTCCCTCGGGATCGAAAAGGACGCGCAGCAGCGTGGGCCACGTCAGGAAAAGGAACGCGACGAACGCGACCAGGATGACAAACCCGAGCCTTATTTCCTCGGGCAAAATAGTCGCGAGGCTGCCAAGGAAAATGCGTTCAAGGCCGGTTTCGCCGAATCCCGGGCGCTTGGCGCTTTCCGTGAGAAGCATGAGGCCCACGCCAAAGAACACCGACAGTGTGCAGGAGAGCGCAGCGTCCGCATGCAGGGAGCGGCGAGAAGACAGCCATGCGATGGCAAGCCAGGCGAGGCACAAGGAGCCCATGGCGCCGAGTGTGAACACCCATGGCGCATTCTCGCGGCTCAAAAGCCATGCAAGCGCCATCCCAGGCACCGCGGCATGGGCCAGGACGTCTCCCAAGAGGCTCCGACGGCTGAGGACCAGGAAGACTCCCGAGAGCCCCGTCAAGGCGCCAAGCACGATGGCCCCGAGGGCGACCGCGATGAACGAGGGATGCAAGAAAGGAGCGAGGATTTCCGAGAGTGCGCTTGGAACAAAGTCCATCATGTTCCTTCGGGGTATCCTTCAGGATGAAAGGTCCGTCGCAACGTCTGCTCCGACCAGACTTCATCCACACGCCCCGCAGCGAAAACGCCGACGTTGAGAAGCACGACGTGCTCGAAGATGCGCTGCACGCTCGTGACGTCGTGGTGCACGATGAAGGCGGTTTTTCCATTCGCGGCGAGTGTGCGCAGATGATCGACGAGCCAACGCTCGGTTTCGTAATCGACGCCCGAGAAGGGTTCATCGAGGAGAAAGACCTCAGGCGCCTGCGCAAGAGCACGGGCGAAAAAAGTCCGTTGTCGTTGCCCGCCGGAGAGATCCGAAAGCGGCCTTTCGGCGAGATCAGAAAGCCCCACAAGCGAGAGAAGAGACTGAACGTTCGCGCGCCGCTCACTCCGACGCCCGAAGGAGAACCCAGGAAGGATGCGCGCGCTTTTCGGAAAGCCCATGGCCACCACGTCGGCCACGGTCACGGGGAAGTCGAGATCGATATCATTGCGTTGCGGGATGTAAGCCACGGGCGTTTTTCCGGGGCGAAAAGAAGCGCCGAGGATCTCACAGGTGCCGCAAGTCGAGCGCTCAAGGCCGAGCACGGTGCGCAGGAGGGTTGATTTGCCCGCGCCATTGGGGCCAACAAGCCCGCAGATCGTTCCCCTTGGGACTTCGAAGGAGACGTGATTGAGGGCCCTGACGCCGCCAGGAAGCTGGACGCTCAGGGCATTGACGCGCAGTGCGGGCGTCATTTGGAGGCCGTGGTTCCTGCAAGAGCCGACACGATGGTCTTCACATTCGCGCGCATCATGCCTTCGTACGTTCCCGCTGGTCCCGAAAGCTCTCCAGGTCCATCGGCATAGAGCTTTCCTGCCAAGGATACTTTCTTGCCCCTGGCGGCTGCAGCTTCAATCACGGCCTGGGCGTAGCGCGTGGGCGTGGAGGATTCGAGGAACATCGCGGACACGTTCTTTGATACCAGGAAGTCGGTGACGCGGCGCACGTCGGCAACCGAAGCCTCGCTTTCGGTGTTCACTCCCTGGACGTTGTCGACGATGAAGCCAAACCTGCGCGCGAAGTAACCGAAGGCGTCGTGCGTCGTCACGAGGAGGCGGGCACTGCGCGGGATTCGCGAAATCTCGCGCTCAAGTTCGGTGTCGAGATCACCCAAGGCCTTGTCGTACGCGGCCGCGTTCGCCTCGAAGGTCTTCGCTTCCTCTTTCCTCACCTTGACGAGAGTGGTTTTGACCGACCCCACAGCCGTGCGCCACAATGTGACGTCGTGCCAGAAGTGCGGGTCGTAGTGCCCTTTGAGTTCCGGGTCCGGCAGGAGCTGCGCGCGCGGAATGCCGTCGCTCACCGTGACCACGGTTTTCTTGCCGCTTTGGGCTTTGAGCACGCGATCCATCTGAGCTTCGAGGTGGAGCCCGGAGAGGAAAATGACATCCGCCTTTTTGAGCGCTTCGACGTCGGAGGGCGTCGCCTTGTAGGTGTGCGGATCGATGCCGGGAGCGACGAGGGTTTTGACCTCGACTTCTTTGCCACCAACGCGGCTTACGGCATCCGCGATTTGCGGCGTCGTAGCGACAACTCGCAAAGGAGCCGCAAAAGCGGAAGGGGCAGCCCAGGCCCAAGCGGCCAGGGAGAAAATACGGATGGCGGGAAGAGAAGGGTTCATCATAGAGGAGCCTCGCGTAAAAATGGGAGCAGCACTTCCTTAATGATACATTTGTATCAGTAGTCAAGGTGTCCCTCGTTTTTTGCGGGCAAAGCGGTCTGCAAGCTCAAATCAGTCGTACGGCTTGGAGGACTCGCCCACCATGTCGAACGATGCCTTGCCATAGGCATGGGCAACTTCCGTGATCCTCATGCGTCCTTGCACCCATACTGGGCCATAGTTCATCTGCGTCCTCGTGCCTGGAGCCATTTTCACGTGGATGATTTGATTTGGCGGTGGAGGAGGAACGTGGATGCAGGCCTGCGGGTTTGGTACGAGCAGGAATTCGCTCACGCTCGTCTGGCTGTCTTCGAGCGGAACAAGGAAACCCGGCACACGGACGCGTTTGCCGTTCATGGCTTGAAGCGCGTCCGGCGCCTTGCCGGAGGTTGGATCGAGCGTCCGCAACGTGCTCCAATCAAGATCCAGCGGGGCCTCCTTGTCGCCATCCTTGGGTTTCTCTTCCTTCGATTTTTCAAACCAGCCGAAAAAACCGTAGGCGGTGCCACCTATGGAAGACACGGACATCACGAGCGCAGTCATTGGCGCCTTAAATACGGGCGAACCGAGTCGGCTTTTTATGTTTACACCCCAGAAGGTTTCCCTCAAAGCGTAACACTGCCTTTGTCGATGTCGGCGCCGGCTTGCTTTTCTCCTGAGAGCACCTGCACCTCAACATCCTTCACTTGCGGGAAAAATTTCCCGAATCCAAAACTGACCTTTGCGCCTGCGAGTGGTTTTTGGCAGTCGGCCACGAACTTCGCGCAGGTTTCGCTGTGGTCGCCCGAACTCTCGTGCGCCTTTTCAGCAGGCTTTGCCGTCTTGGCTTCACCCGAAAACCATACAAGTTCGCCGCACCGGAGCAGACGAGACTTCACGTCGCATTCTCGTGCTGGGCAAGGAGTGTCTGACCGAATTCAAGGAAATCACGGACGGCCGGTGACGCGCGTTGCCCGAGCCCTTGCACGTCGGCTCTGGGAACGGTGCCGAAGAGGGGCGAGGCGAGCGAAGACCATGCGAGCCGCCCTGCCTCAAGCTCCGCCTCCGTCAATAGGCACGCGTCGAGGTCTGCGGTGAGTTCCGCCTTCTCAAGTCCGATGCCGATGAAGACGAGTTCCTGTTTTCTGTCGCCGAAGAGTGGATCCCACCCCGCCGTGAACGCCCCGAACATGGTGAACACATCGGGACCGTCCGCCTCCGCGAGTGCCGCGCGCCAGAGTTCGCCGGGGTCGACGCGCAGCGAAAGGCCCGCATGCGACCACCGCCATGCGCGTTCAGGGTGACTCGCTATCCAAAAGGTTCCCTTGGCGCGCAGAACACCCGCAAAAGGGCGCTGGAGGAGCGTTTCGAGACGAGCAGGATGAAAAGGGCGTCGGGCGCGGTAAACAAAGCTCGTGAGCCCGTACACGTCCGTCTCTGGACGGTGCTCGCCGCGTAGCTCCTTGAGCCAGCCGGGCGCGGCCGAGGCTGTCTCCATGGAGAAAAGGCCCGTGTCGATGAGTGCGTCGAATGGCACCTTCGCGTCCACGGCGAGAAGAACACGGGCTTCCGGATTGAGCTTTTTAAGGATGCCAAGCAGGCATTCCCGTTGTGCATCCTCCACGCGGTCGCATTTATTGATGACAAGCACGTTGGCGAACTCGACCTGTTCAACGAGGAGATCGGCCACCTGCCTGTGATCGCTTTCACCCGCTTGTTGGCCTGCGTCCGCGAGGGAGTCGCGCGAGAGGTAGTGGTCGAGAAACGACTCAGCGTCGACAACCGTCACGAGTGTATCGAGGCGGGCGACTTCGTCGAGGCGCCGCCCTTCGGTATCGGCGAAGGTGAACGTTTCTGCGACGGGCATGGGCTCTGAAATGCCCGTGGACTCGATGACAAGCGCATCGAACCGGCCTTCCCCCGCGAGCTTGCGAATTTCGATGAGGAGATCCTCGCGCAGCGTGCAGCAAATGCAGCCGTTGATCATCTCGACGAGCTTTTCATCGGTGCGTGTGAGCGAGGCTGCGCCCTGCTTCACGAGTGCGGCGTCGATGTTTACTTCGCTCATGTCATTGACGATGAGGGCGAGCTTCATGCCGCAACGGTTGGTGAGCAGGTGGGTGAGGAGCGTCGTCTTACCCGCTCCGAGGAATCCGGACAGGACGGTCACGGGAAGGCGTGTGTCGTTGGACATGATGGCTCTCGGGTGTTAATGATATTTTAGAATCAATAACATCCCAAGCGAAGCCTTCCAAGGGGCTGGAGACGAGAAAAGGGCCGGCCCTGCGGACGCTGGTCGGGCCGTGGAAGCCCCTTGTGGGCCTTCGGGATTATTTCGCTTCGCGGTGGATGATGTGTTTGCGCGTGAACTTGCAGTACTTCTTCAGCTCGACTTTCTTCTGCATGGTCTTCTTGTTTTTCGTCGTCATATAGACCGATCCCGTAGGCTTTCCGTCAGAACCGATGCCTACGAGCTTGATGGTTTCGCGCATGGTGGCCCCCTGTGAGTGAAAATCTATTGATACAGGTGAATCAAAAATTCATCAATGGCTGAAGTACGTTCGAAGAGTGTTACGGAGCGTCCTCAGAGCTGAGGCTCAGCACGACGAAGCGTCCCACTTCTTTTCCCAGTTGGAGGCCGGCCTGGTTTGCATAGGGGAAATGAATACCTCCATAGATGCGGCTGAGCCCCGCTTCCCGTGCGACCGCCTGAGCGTCGGAGAAGTGCCGCACAACACCAGGGAGGTCTTCGGAAGTGACCGACAGAGGCTTCATCCTTCCCGCGTTCCAGTGTTCAACGACCTCCGCGGCCGCCGCCGAGAAAGTGCTGTGTCCACTCGGGTACTCCGGATGGGGGGGAGTCGCGAGCAAAGGCGTCCAACCCAGGTTTGGGACAAGCGCAGCCATGACGTCGACGGGACGGGGTGCTCGATGTCGGTATTTCTCTCGCCAACAGTGGATGGACGCGTCGAAGAGCGAAACGTTCAGCTGCGCGAAGAACTGGACCTCCTCGCGGAGCGAAAGGCCAGCGTCTCGTGCGAAATCGGTCGCGATGACGTTCCATTGCCCTGGTGGAGTGACTGTTCCTGATCCCTGTTCCCAGAATCGAGCGATCATCTGGGTTTCTGGTGTCGCACCCCCGGCATCCAGAGCACCCATGCGTGCGGTCAAAAGCGCGTCTCGGAGGAATGAGCTCGTTGCTGGAGAGGGAGGGTTCGGCAAATCGCGCACGCTCTGTGCAACCAAGGGGCGGGCCTCACCCCACCGTGG
>JBIKVI010000356.1:0-4349 GCA_044356935.1 Silvanigrellaceae bacterium
GTGGCCGGCATGCGTTACTCTACGCTCGCTGTGAGCTTCGAAGGAACGGGTGGAACGGACGTGCTCACGGCTCCGTTCGTCGCCCTGCGCTGGGGATTCGACCCTTGAGCATCCGTCTTGGGCTGGGTGGCCGCCGCACATGGCGAGCTCTCGTCCCTAATCTCGTTCTTCTCTGCGTCGCGGGGTGGGTTCTTTGGCAACGCGTTCCCGGCGTCGTGCAAAACGTCCGAACGGAAGGAACCCGCCTGCCTCCCGTTACGCTGACGACCTTGCGTGACGTCGAGGTCCGCATACCTGATGCGACCATCGGTCGTGTGGTGCTGATCTTTTGGGCCACATGGTGCGGACCTTGCAAAGTGGAGCTTTCTCGCTTCGCAGATGGAGTCATCGGGGGAGATATCGACGGTGCGCGAGTGTTCGCCGTCGACATGGGCGAGGAACGCGCTGTGGTGGAGGCGCACGTCGCGGAGCGACGATACCCTTTCACGGTGGGCTTCGAACCGACAGGGGCGCTCCTGGAGGCGCTAAACCCGCCGGCGACCCCGACCATCGTCTACCTCCAGGGTGATGGACGCGTGGAGGCGGTCCACTCCGGTCTGCAACCCTTTTCCGTTTCGCGTGCCGCGCGCTTCCTCGAAGAGAAGTAGGATGACCGGGCGCGAGGTAACTGCACGGGCGCGCGCCGTGATCGCCTACGGCGGTGTCGCGCATGTCTGCCAGGACGATGGCGTCGACCAGCACGCGACGCCCCTGTCGATTACGCAGTCGCTCGTTTGGGGCGTCGCGTCCACGCTAGGTCCCGATGCTCTACACACTCTGCGCAGGCCACTTCTTCTCTCTGCGGAAGCCACTCTGCGATGCCGCGCGACGGTGAAGGTGGCGGCCAAACGACTCAAGGAACGCGTCGATGAGAGCAACGTCGATGCGATTCTCACCGCGGCCGATTGGGTGATTCGCCACCCCCATCCTCCAAGTCTCGAGATTTCCGATGGCATCTCGAGGAGCGTTTCCTTTGCCGATGACGCGGACCTCGCGTCGTTCCTTCGTTCGCGCCTTGGCGTCCTTCCTCAGGTGGGCGCGCGGCACGCGCACGATAGGCCCGTGCAAGCGGTTCTCGTCGATGATAGGGGCCGCCTCCTCCTCGAATCGCGGAACACGAACGCTACGCACAAGATGCGTCATGCGGAAATCAATCTTCTGTTGGCATGGTGGCAGCGCGCCGGAGGGCCACCACCGGAGGGAGCGAGGATAGTCGTGAGCCTCAAGCCTTGTCGCATGTGCGCGGCGACGATCTGGGAAACCTGCGCCGGTAGGGTGGAGGTTCTCTACCTCGACGATGACCCCGGACCTCACGCACGCACGACGGTGTTTGAAACCGAGCCGAGCGCGCGGAATGCCTTGCGTCGGATCTCCGAGAGCCCAACGCACATCTAGGAACGACGCCGGAGAGCGAGGATCAAAAAAAACGCCGGCGAAACCGCCGGCGCGTGTGCCCGGAATGCGTCCGGGTCGAGGGAGCGTGAAACTTTTAGCGGTACACGCGGAAGGTACCGCGGCATCCTTGGCTAACCCATACGTAATCGCCCGTGAGGCCGTAGCTGCGGCCAAGCTGGCAAGGTGCGATGGAGTAACGTTGCACGAGGCGCACGTCGTAGGAGAACGCGCCGACGTAGCAATAGTTCACGCCATTGTTGTAGCTCGCGCATGAAATGTCGATGAAGTTATCGGGGTAAGGAGGGAACGGGCCGGGGCCAGGAGGGAATGGGCCGGGGCCAGGAGGGAATGGGCCGGGGCCGGGAGGGAACGGGCCGGGGCCAGGAGGGAATGGACCGGGTACGGGAGTCACCGGGCCTGAGCCGGGGCCAGGGTTGTATCCACCAGCCAAACGACACGTTGCGTAGTTGTAGCTGCCCTGTTGTTGGTACCGAAGAAGGTCGTCTTGGCACTGGTTGAGGGCGTTCTGGCAAGCTTGGTTCCTTGTGAAACCATCACCGATGGACGTGGTGATGATTTGACCATTGCGCAGGACGAGGTCGGCCTGGCACGAGTAGGGATCCGCGAAAGCCTGGGTCGAAAGAGCGGCACTGGCCACAAGAGCGAAGCCGAAGAGCGATTTCATGACAAAACCTCCATGCACGTAGGTTCGTGCGAGGAGGTTATACGGTGGACGGCGCGGGCAGGTCAAACGCCTTGCGGGTTCGTTTCCATGCTTGGAAACGAAAACAGCGCTCAAAATGAGCTATTCTAGGGACAAGGCTTGGCTCCTGCGCGTCGTGTTCGCGCCGAAGTCCTTCAGCGCGAGGGAACGTCCGTGTCGAGGGCGGGGAGGATCGCGTGCGCGCCCGAGTGTGTCTCGAAGTAACTCACGAGCTCGTCTTTTGTCCGCGTGCGGATTGCGGTGACGAAAGCGCCTCCGGCGAACGAGTTGACGTTCCATTCGTCGAGTGGACCACGATGCAGGCGGTGCCAGGTTACGCTCGTGCCCGGGCCCTGTTGGGGAGGGGTGCTCGCTGGCGGTGCGATGAGGGCGTTGCGCGCCAGATCGTAAGTCTCCCGGCGTTCAGGGCAGGCATTCGGCAAAACGGAGCGTGCGGATTCACCTCCGAACGAAACCGTGCGCGCTGAAGAGGCCTCCTTGAGGAACACCAGGAGAGCAGGAACCTCGCGCGAAACGACTTTGAACAGGCAGCGCTCGCCAGCCATCGCGCGAAGGTCCACCGCATCGCCCGTGCGCCAGGCCTTCATCCAGCCCGCGTCGGCGAGAGCGGGCCAAAGGCGCGCCCAGGTCGTGGGGCCCACCGCGCCATCGACAACCAGCCCAAGCTGGCGCTGCGCGGCACGAACGGCGTCGGCCGTAGTGGAATCGAAGATTCGATCGGGCATTCCCACGAAGAGGCCAAAGCTCTTCAAGCGCATTTCCAAAAGGAGGACGTCGCGCCCGGAGGCCGCACCCGCTTGAAGCGCACGGTGCAATGCCGGTTTGGAGTCGGCGCTGACGATATCGGGTAGGTGCGCGCCAGGGTCAGCGCTCCGCAACGCGAAAACGCCGCGATCAAGCCCCCTGCGCAAGACCGCCATGGCGCCGGCCTGGCCGCTGACGGCGTTGGGATCGTAAATGCCGTCGGAGGTGTACTTGCCGCCGGTGTAGTTGGTGGTGAAACTCCAGAGGTAGGGCGTCACGATGCCCTTGTTCCTGTAGCCGAACCCGTTGTAGCGCTCCCAGGCATAGGCGAGCATGCTGGGAAGATGCCAGTCCTTCCAGGTGTGGTAGCCCTTCATCGTAATTGCGTCGATGGCTGAGGTCTCCCACGAGAAGGGGGCGGTGCCGGTGAGTGGGCGCCGAGCGGGCACGTTCACAGTCCGCGCGGTGAGAGGATCACCGTTGTGGAGGTGGGCGCCGAAATTGAAGCTAGCCTCGAGGCCGTGGGTGATGCCTATCCAAAACCACGGCACTCCCGTGGAGCGCTCGATGGCTTCGTAGCGCGCGCGGTTGCGCAACACTGCGTCCACGTACCAGTCCACTGTGCCCACGCGCTGCGCGCGCAGCTCGACGCCCGCCCAAAGGCGATCGTATTCGGCCCTGTAGGAAAGGTAACGCGACTCTTCGGAGGTCCCGTAAACCCTCAGTCCGTCGGCGAAGTCGAGGAAGTCAGCCTCGGAGTCGAACGCCTTGTGTGCTCGTTCGCTGGTGTCAGGGGCCTGCGAAAGCCGGGGCGTATCGGAGACCATGGCGGGGTCGTCGGTTCCGCATGAGGTCAGGGAGATGGCGAGTGCGGTAGTCATCAGTCCGGCGATTTTCTTGTACATCGCGAGTTCCTCCAGAGTGCCGATTCGAGGGCCAGCACGGATCCGTGCGGCCTTCCCCAGGGTTTTCGTAAAGTGACGAGCGCGTCTTAGGAGAAAGTTGAGGAATTTTTAATTTTTCAGGCGTTACATTGCATTGCCAAAGCTAGTGATAGAGGGTGGTCCCCTGTGGTTACATCGACGAAACGCGAGATGTCGGGGCCGGCTTTTCGTGCTTGAGCGTGGGCGGCGCGCGCGGGAGAATGCGGTCTTGCCCGCCGAAGGAGGCTTCATGGCGACGTTCCACTCAAAGCCCCGCGCAAACGCGCCGGGTGTTTATTCGGCTGAGCCGCGAAGCCGCCTCGTCTTTGGTGCACGAGCCGCCAAAGTGTCGGCCGTCGCATTAGTGCTGCTCAACCTGAAAGTGCACTCCGCCGCCGCACAGAGCATCGCCGATGTCGTTATGTTCGGCGGTGGTGCCTCGCCCGCTTCCTCGGGCGTGGCGCTCGAACGCAACTTCTTGGAGTACCGAGCGTGGCTCGAGGAGCGCGCTCGCGCGGGAATGC